>NZ_CP032382.1:5738560-6051414 GCF_003589925.1 Chryseolinea soli
TGATAATTATGAATAAAAAGAGGTTAACGGCTATGAAAATCTCTGCCATTCTGATTTTGGCTCAGGCTAATTGAATAGGTTCGGTTGAAGAATTGTCAAAAATGACAGTCTCCAGTACAATATTGTATGCCTTTAACCTTGCAATGAGTTTGTCTTTATCCGCATCTTCATCAAGACAGATCTTTTCTCCTTCAACAGTCTTTAAAAAAGCTTTGTAGTACTTATGGTGAATGTCTATTGACCGCGTAAGTTGTCTAAAGGTCTGAACATCATTTACCCGGTTTATAAAGATCTTTTCCAATCCTGAGAATTTATATTTGTCAAGGTAGACATTCCCAAAAATCCAAAACCCCTCCCGGATTTCTTGCCTGTCCATGTCCACGACAACGATCTTCCTACCTACCCAGATGACCACTGCAATAAGGTTCGAAATTATATAGACTTGTAGACCAACGTCAAAAAAAGTAAGCGAAACCACCTTGTAAAGGGTTGCTAGAAATATCAGTAAACCGATGATCTTGACCCAAATTGGGGAAAGATCCTTTTTAAGAGTAACGACTTTTTTCATGCTTGCATTTGTAATGACGAATGTACGAAGCGGGACACAATTGACGAAGATATGATCTTTGGCGTGATCATAATGTTTCATGCCATTGTGGAAATGGAATTACTTCGTGACTGTTTTTTCTTAAATAAGGAGAAAGACAACGGTTCAATCCTCATACCGTTCAAGACGATTTTTCAGCAGCGTGATTTGCACCTGCTGCTCTTCGATGCGCTGTAACAGATGAATGATGGTATCGATCCCTTCTACATTAATGTCCAAATCGGCATGCAGCCGAACGATCTTTTCCAGTCTCTCGAGCTGTACGCTCGGAATAAACAGCGTTTCTTCTAGGGTCACCGTTTCAATCATTCCATGCTCCTGCAGCGTGCGGATGAAAGACAGCTCAATGCTATGATGAACACAAAAATCCAGGGCAGATATCATTTCCGTAGTTTGCATTGTGACTTATTTAAGTTGTGATAGTTCTGAAAAAAGTTCGCGTTGCTTATCGGTGAGGTTCGTAGGGAGCTTCACGTCGAAGGTGACATAGAGGTCGCCGGTTTGTCCTTCTTTTTTATAGACTGGAAAACCTTTTCCTTTCAGTCTCACCTTGGTGCCAGGCTGGGTCTCGGGATTCACTTTTAATTTCACTTTGCCACTCAATGTGTCAATGGTCGTTTCGCCTCCCAGCACCGCTGTATAAAGATCGATGGTGGCGGTGGTGAACAGGTCATCACCTGAACGCTTGAAGGTGGGATGGGAGGCGATCTGGAAGGTAATGTAAAGATCGCCGGCCGGGCCGCCGTTGGCTCCCGGGGCGCCATAACCTTTCAACTTAATGACCTGACCATTTTCGATGCCGGCGGGAATGGTGATGCGGATGTTTTTGCCGTTTACGGTAAGGGTTTGTTGGTGGGTGACCATGGCGTCTTCCAGGGTTTGGTGAAGTTCGGCGTGGAGATCCTGACCGCGGAATCGGGCTTGTTGTCGCTGCCGCGAGGCGTCGCCAAACATCGATTCGAAGAAACTGGAGAAGTCGCCGCTTTCGTCGGAGAAGTCGTAGCCGGTGGTGGTTTGGTGTTCCTGACGCGGTGGGCTTTGGCGTTGTTGTTCGAAGTGTTCGGCGTGTTGCCAGTCTTTGCCGTATTGGTCGTACTTCTTTCGCTTCTCGGGGTCGCTGAGCACTTCGTTGGCCTCGTTGATCGCCTGAAATTTCTTGTGGGCCTCTTTGTCGTTCGGGTTCAGGTCGGGGTGGAGCTTGCGGGCCAGTTTGCGATAGGCCTTTTTGATGTCGTCGGCCGAAGCGTTTTTATCGATCCCCAGGACTTTGTAGTAGTCAATAAATTCCATAGGTGAGCAGTTAGGCTATACCTAAAAATAACGCATTCCGCTATGCGAATGTTAATGGAAGACGGAATTATTGGTGGAGCATGAGTTTCAGAAAGATTTGTACGGCCCGCCTGGAAGTTGTCGATGTACTTTGTTTTAAATGAACCCAGGTTATCCTATTTTTAACAGCTTCATAAAAAAATAGCCACATAAATGATCTTCAATAAAAGGAATTGCTTGTATGCGCTAACGCTGCTGTGTTTTTTAACGAGTGTTGCGGGTTTTGGTCAGGCAACCAATGCCGGAAAAAAGTCATCGCCCTTGTTTCCGGACGACCTCATAAAGCCACGCATGCGCGTCATCATTGACAACGATTTTAGTGGCGATCCGGATGGCTTGTTTCAATTGGTGCACCACCTCTTGTCGCCTTCCGTGGAGATCCGGGCCATCATCGGTTCGCATCTGAAGGCCGGCGATCCTTTCGATCCATCGAATGTAACGGCGGCCAATGCAAAAAAGAAAATCGAAGAGGTGTTGGCGCTGATGAACCTGGGCAAATCGTACCCGGTGTACCAGGGGTCGAATACCGCCTTGGCAAACGACAGCGTTCCCCAACCGTCAGACGCGGCCAATGCGATCGTTCAAGAAGCGATGCGCAACGACACGAAACTACCCTTGTATATCGTGTGCGGCGCCGGGCTCACAGACCTGGCCAGCGCCTTGCTGATGAAACCCGAAATCGCCAGCCGGTTAACCTTGATCTGGATCGGCGGACCGGAATATGTGGAACTGGCGTCGCCACCCCCGGGGTATACGAGCCTGGAGTATAATTTGGGCATCGATATCAAGGCGGGCCAGGTGGTGTTTAATAAATCGCGAATAGCCGTCTGGCAAATTCCGAGAAGCAGCTATCGTCAGGTGTTGATCCCGTATTCGTCGCTCGTGCTCAAAGTGAAGGGACAAGGAAAAATCGGAGGGTATCTGGCGGGTAATCTGGAGCGTATTATGAAACTTGCGATACAGTATAATTTTAACATCGGCGAAACCTATGTCATCGGCGACAGCCCTTTGGTGCTGTTGACGGCCCTTCAGTCGTCGTTTGAAGCAGATCCTTCTTCAAGCCGCTATGTGCTTCGGCCGGCACCGCTGATCAATAGCCAGGGATTGTATGAAGTGAATACGACGGGAAGAAATATCCGGGTCTATACGGAACTGGATTGTCATTTGCTGTTGGAAGATTTCTTTTCGAAGCTATCCTTGTTTAGTCAAAGCAAGTGAGCCTGCGTCTGCTTTTTTAAGTGGGCATGTAAACCCCAGGCTTTAGCCTGGGGTTATTCAAAGCATGAAGATTTTTTGGACAAGGTTGAGGAAGCTGGGCCACAGACATTGCATGAAAACATGCACGTTCACGGCGCAGCATCGCAGTACCCGTTTGAAGCGAGGGTTCAGGGGCCAGTCGCTCGACGCTGTCCCTTTCAAAGCTGAACCGTTACTTTCAAGAACGTTGCCGGTATAGACGTGCTGCTTTCTTTGCCGCTCTTGTTCTGATGGCTGAACAGCGTCTCCAACTCGTGTTGCAGCTCGGCGGCTTTGCCGTTCTTTTCGGCGGCGTCGAAAGCATTCATGGTCGGTCCATAGTAGATCTTGAATTTGCTCACAAATTGGGCAGGGGCAAAGGGCGCGATAAATTGATAAGTTTCCTTCGCAAAGGAGATCTTTTCCTTCGGCACACCGGCGCTGCCAAAACGTTCGATCACATTACTTTCCACGCCCCACAACATCGGACTCACAAACCCTTCCGGGGGCGGGGGCGTGTAGGCCGAGCTGATCTTCAAGATCTGTGCTACCAGCGTTGGGTCTCCGGGAATCCAGTTGCCCATCACAATTCGTCCGCCAGGGCGTGTCACGCGCACCATTTCCTTGGCCACATCAAATGGCTTGGGCGCGAACATGGCGCCAAAGATGCTCACGGTGAGATCGAAGGTGTGGTCGCTCAGTTCATGCAGGTTGGTGGCGTCGCCTTCCTGGAAGGTGCAATGGGTGAGCCCTTCGGCTTTAGCCCGGGCGTTGCCGGCCTTCACCAGGTTCTCTGCGATGTCGACACCCAGAACATTGGCGCCCAGCCGCGCCGCAGGTATGGCCGTGGTGCCATCCCCACAACCGAGATCAAGAACTTTTAAACCTTTGGTGATACCCAGTTTGGCGACCAGGTCTGTGCCACTTTCCCGCATGCTCTCCGCGATGCGGGTGAAGTCGCCTTTTTCCCATAATCGTTTGTTTGGATTCATCTTTTTTTAGTTAAGCTATGTTTTATTTTGTGTTTTGTTGTCACGCATGGATATAAGTCAAAGGACGTTTACCGATTCCATCTGAATTTTTCGCCCTTCTTTCACGATGATGTTGATGATCTCTTCGATGTCTTTTTCTGATGTTCTGAAATTAACGATACACCCCCGGAGACAATATTTCCCCTTGATCACGGCATTGGATAGGAAGACATCTCCTTTTCGCTGCAGGCTGTTCAGCAAGTCTTCGTTGAGCGTATTCAAATAAGCTTCCTTTCGCTCCGCGTCGCCAGGCATATCGGTGGGAACGTATCGCAAGGTGGTGATGCTGAGATTTTGGGTGATGGCTTCCAGTTCGGGATGGCGTGTGGCAAGCTGGAAAAATAGCTGCGACAATTCGATGTCCTTGCCGATCATCTGGATGTAGCCCTCCCGTCCGATGTGCTGCAGGGCGGCCCACACTTTCAGCGCCCTGAAACCCCGGGAGTTTTGAAAGCCGTATTCGTAATAGTTGTGTTGAGATTCGGAGCTGTTAAAATTATAGTACACCGGGTGCGTGCTGTAGGTATTGATCAGGGTCTGGGGATCTTTCACCAAAGTACAACCGGCTTCCAAGGGACTGTATAACCACTTATGAGGATCGAGCGCAATGGAATCGGCGTCTTCAATTCCTGCGAATACATTTTTGAGTTTGGGGATAACCGCCGCCGGCACGCCATAGGCACCATCGATATGAAACCACAAGTTGTAGGTCTTGCAAAGCGCGCCAATGGATTTGAGGTCGTCGATAACACCTGTACTCACGTCGCCCGCGTTGCCGATCACCATGATCGGAGCGGAGCCGTTTTGGAGATCCCGGGTGATCGTCTGCTCCAGCATGTCGATCCGCATTTTGCCGGCGTCGTCCTGTTCAATCCAGCGGATGCCGTTGGCGCCGACGCCAAAGAAGAAAGCGGCCTTTTCAATCCAGGCGTGTGTGGCCTTTGAGCAGTAGACCGCCAGCGGCGCGTGGTTCGTGGAGATTCCTTCTTCCTTTATACTTTTCGGTGCCTTGGCTGTTCGCGCGGCCAGAAAGGCCGTGAAGTTGGCCATGTTCCCGCCGCTCACCAGGATGCCTCCATACGCCGGGGAAACGCCAATGAATTCAGCCAGCCACCGGATGGTTTGCTTCTCGATCTCCGTGGCCATCGGACTCAGGATATTGGCGCCGACATTCGGGTTAACCGCCGCACACAAAAGATCGGCCAACGCACCAATGGGAGCGGGCGACGAGGTGATGTATCCCAGGAACTTGGGGTGCCCATTAAAGAGCGAGTGATTGAACAACAAGCTCACCGCCCGCTTCATGATGACATCGGCCGCAACACCCGTTTCGGGTAACGACGCGGTCCCCAGAATGGCCTGGAGTTGGTTGGCCGTTTCGCCGGTCGTGACAGGGCCTTCTCCGAAACGGTCCATGAGATCAGAGATGGTGTCGACCAGGTAATGGCCCACCTTTCTAAACTCAGCTTTGCTCAGGGCGGCAGGGGAAGTCCGATCGGGTGACATGGTATTGTTTTGTGATCCATCAAAACTAGTCACTTCCCCCGGGGCGGGCTTTACTTAATGGCTCAAAGATATGCCTGAGCGGTTCATTTGATCGGATTTTATAAGTACTTTCAAGGTGTGTTTGGCCCGGTCGTTCAAAACCATTTTGACGATTTACCGTAATTCACCTGCAGACAACATGGTAAATTTTTACGAAAGAGTTCTTCAACACCCGAACTATTATCGCCAATTCAATTGCAGCGATTCGCTCATCACGGTTTTCAATTGCCCGCTGGAAGCACGCCTCATGAAAACGCGGTTTGCCGATCTTTGGAGTCAGTACAACTACCTGTTTTATGTGATCGATGGCAGAAAGATCTGGCACACGGCGCATAAGTCGTACGACATCGGCAAGGAGACGTGTGTGTTTGTGAGAAAGGGCGCCTGGATCTTTGAGAATTTTCTCGACAACGGTTTTTGTGTTGTCCTGTTTTTTATTCCGGATGAATTCATTTGCAACACGCTAAAAACAAGATCAACACCGCTGAACAATGAGATCGGAAAATTTGAACCGGTGATGATCCTGGATAAAAGCGATGCATTGTCGGCATTTTTTCTATCGATCTCCTCTTATTTCAGCGACAGCCACGAGCCCGACCGTTCTTTGCTGGAGCTGAAGTTTAAAGAACTGATCCTGACCATTGCAGAAAGTCCTCATAACCCCGAATTGTTATCCTATTTTGCTTCGTTGCTCCACGAACCACAACACGTGTCGTTGCAACGGGTCATGGATGAAAACTATTGCTTCAATCTGAAGATGGAACAGTATGCTGAGTTAAGCAACCGGAGCCTCTCGACATTTAAAAGGGATTTTGAAAAAATATACAAAACCGCGCCGGGCAAATGGTTGCTCGAGCAAAGATTAAATCACGCCCTGCGTCTTTTGCGCGATGGTCATCGAACCATCAGCGAAGCGACCTTCGAGAGCGGTTTTGAAAGCGTTTCCCACTTTAGCCGTTCATTCAAGAAACGATTTGGCGTTACACCATCCTCATTCAGGCAAGAAAAATCACTGAACGCTATCCCGGAATAGACATGCTGCTCCGCCTGGTCAGCAGGCACATTCGATCTTCAGACCTTTTGCCGCTTTGGTCCCTTCCGTTTCATAGCCATCGAACTTCCACCATTCGATCCCGCCCATCAATTCCTTTACTTTGAAGCCAAGCCTTGCCATGTTCAGCGCTCCCTTGGTGGATGCGTTGCATCCAATGCCGTCGCAGTACGTTACATACAACACCGCTTTGTCGAGGTGTTTTGTGGTTTGTTCGTTCATTTCACGATGGGGAATATTCAGTGCGCCGGGAATGTGCTCGGCTTCGTATCCAAAGGGCTTGCGGGCATCCAGGGCTATGATTTTTTCACCATTGTTTAGCGCTGCGAACAGGTCGGAGGGATCCATTTCATAGGCCAGCTTGTCTTCGTAATGTTTAATTTGTGCGTTCATAATTTGATGCATTTTATTTTACAAGATTATGAAAACGGTGACTTCCGGAAAAACAAAAAGATTTCATGCAGGGTATGTATAAAATTCATAGACAAAAATTTAGACGGAGCCGTGGCGGGATGATACCTTTGAGTTTATGGAAACCATTTCTTCTCTATGGAATATAACATCCGGCCCTGTGAACAGGGCGACTTGCCGGTTCTGGTAAGCTTATGCGGAAGCCATGCAGCCCACGAACGGGCATCCTATTCACCGGATGGAAAACAGGAGGCACTCCACAGGGCGATCTTCGCCGGATCGCCTTCTTTGTATTGTTACGTGGTGGAATCCCAGGCATCCGTCGTCGGCTACTTCACTTTCACGTTTGATTTTTCGACTTGGGATGCCCGGCGGTTTTTATATCTCGATTGTTTGTATCTGAATGCCGAATACAGGAACTTGGGAATAGGAAAGAAAGTATTTGACCTCCTGGTGGACATTGCTACACAAAACCAATGCGTAAACATTCAATGGCAGACACCCCTCTTTAACGAGCGGGCTATCAAATTTTACAACCGGGTGGGAGCGAGGGCAAAGGAAAAGATGCGATTCTCTCTTGAGCCAACAGCCGCAAATAAAGCTTATAAATAGCGCTTTTTCAGCTAAACCATTTTTAGATTTTCCCTATGGAGATCCGTCATTTAAAGTTAATCAAAGCCATTGCTGAAGAGGGAAGTTTGACCAAAGCCATAGACAAACTTCATCTCACCCAATCCGCGCTCAGCTATCAGCTGAAGGAAGCGGAACAACACATCGGCACCAAACTATTTTCCCGCGTCAATAAAAAGATGGTGCTCACAAAGGCCGGCGAGAAATTGTTCGAGACGGCAAAGGAGATTTTGGACAAACTTGCTGAGACGGAGCAACAAATAAAGAAAAGCGTCTTCGGCGAATTTGGCGAGATCAAGATCAGTACGGAATGCTTCTCCAGCTACCACTGGCTTCCATCGGTCATGAAGCAGTTTCAACTCTTATATCCCAATGTCGATTTAAAGATCGTTGCCGAGGCCACACACTATCCCCTGCAAAAATTGCTGAACGGGATTTTGGATGTGGCCATCACCAGCGATCCGGTGAAGAATGACAAGCTAAAATACATTGAGCTGTTCCAGGACGAGATGGTCGTCATCGTTCCCAGCCACCACGCCTGGGTGGAGAAAAAATTTGTCCTTCCAAAAGACTTTGTCAACGAGCACCTTCTCATCCACTCCCTGCCGCTGGAAACGGTCACGGTGCATCAATTCTTCCTGGCGCCGGCCAAAGTAACTCCCAAAAAGATCACGCCCATTCCGCTAACCGAGGCATCCATTGAAATGGTGAAGGCAGATATGGGAATTATGGTCATGGCGAAGTGGGCAGCACAGCCCTACCTCCGGCATAACGCGTTGAGAGCTGTGAAGATTGGGAAGGCAGGATTAAAACGAAAACACTATGTGGCGATGATGGCCCATAAGACATACCCGCCATATTTCACGCAGTTCGTTGAATTCCTGCAACACGAAATCAACTTGCAATTCGATGTTTAGCGCGAGTGTTCCACTTGTGCTGTGCATAGATGCAGTCTTCAGACTGCCAAAGCCGAAACTAGTTCACCCCCGCCTCGTGCAAAACCTCCTTATTCAACCGAATATACTCCGCATTATTCTCCTCCGAAGCCAACTTCAACCCCGCATTCGCCGACGCAACCGCTGACTTCTTATCTCCCGTCTTCAACTGCAACCTCGCCAACCAGTATTTCACATTATAAGCCTGCGGTTGTGCCTTGTCCGCCTCCTGCATCCACTGAAGTGCCTGGTCAAGATTCCGGTTATGATTGTAACACCAGATAGCCGACATATAATAAGGCTTCCGTTCACCCTTCATCGCTTCCTGAATATTAGCCATGATGCGATTGTCAACGTCGGTTGTTAAATGAAGATTGATGCCCGTGTTTTCCCAGAGGATTTGAAGCAAGCAATCTTCCTCATGCACATCGGCAAATTGAATGGTTAACGTTTCAACCTTGGCGGTCAACTTAGCTGGCTTCACTTTCACGCGAAGCACATCTTGTTTTTCATCGTAGGAGTAAGCTCCCCACTGGTCGATATTTTTATTGAAAATAACGGTCCATTCATTGGCATCGGGAATGCTGAAAAGTGAATAGGCACCGGGCTGCAACGTGTGGCCTTCCACCTGGATGGTGTCCGTCAATTGGATCACGGTGGCGTTGTTAGCGCCGGTCCGCCAAACGATCCCATACGGCTCCACGCCGCTAAAGATCTTTCTGCCTTTGGTATTGGGTCTATAATACTTCACCGAGATCGTCCCCAGTCCAAAATCCTGTTCGATCCGCTGCCCCGAACTGGCAGCCGGTATTTTCATTCGGATCTCCTGTGCGTCCGCCGTATGGATGGTGATGCTTGCAAAAGCAAAGAGGCAAAATAAAGATGTTTTCATATTGGATGGTTGAGGGTTTCGGAAGGCGACCAGCACGTTTGTCTGGCGTTACAAACAAGGCAAGTAAATTTAACGGGCGCAGCGATAATTTCGCGACGACCGTGTCGCGGATGAGGAGACACGATCGTCACGGCTTACTAGTAGATGAATTGCTCCAGGACGATCTGGCCATCTTTTACTTTATAGACCATGAGTTCGTTGATGACAACTCGTCCATGACCTTCCACCGTCATATCCATTTCCCGGCCCACAGCAAAATGATCGCCACCCACAATGGGATGGGTGGTATACATCCGGTGAACGGCCTGCACCTTCGCCACAAAAGCTTCACCCTTTTTGCGAACGGGACCTTTGCCTTCTGCATCCTGGAGATACGCTGAGTTTGGAGGCTCTATGCTTCTCACATTGTCGGCAAAAAGCTCATCCTGGATCTCGAACCAACGTTCTTCTTGGGCTAATGTGTCAAAACGGTCTGCCACTTGCTGTGTGGTCAGCGCTTCTTTTGTTTTCGCTGTCATAAAGTTTTGGATTTATTTTTTGTTGAGTGATTTGTTATGTAGCAGGGTCTCTAACTTTTTTAGTTTCGATACCCAGAATTTGTCAAAGTAGTCGATCCATTCCTGCAGGTGGTGGAAGCCGTCTGGCTTCAAGGTGCAATGCCGCTCCCGGCCAATGTCCTGGATCGAAATGAACCCCGCGGCGTGCAATATTTTGATATGTTTTGAAACAGCGGGGCGGCTCATGTCAAAATGTTCCCCCAGGCTGTTGATGGTAAGGCTGTCCTTGGAGAGCAGCCTTAACATCTTCCGCCTGCTCGGGTCGGCGATGGCCTGGAAGGCATCAAATCTGGGCTGTACCATATTTGGCGTTGAGACGGTCTGCGATCTTTTGTACATTTTTCGACCAACCCTCGGTCATGCCCTCATACAGTTTCAGGTTTTCGATTTCCGAAAAGCCGCTGTGCTCCAGCAACAGGTCCGTACCTTTTTCGTTGGGTTGCAATTTCCATACGACCAACGTGTCCAGCGTGATCTTGCCGCCACCGGGTCCGGCCTTCCAGGAATAGGAGAGCTTTTTGAGAGGAACGATCTCCAGCACGGTGCAATACATAATGCCGTCGATATCGAGACTGGGGATCGGGTTGGTCTTGAATTGAAAGTCGTGCCCGACGATGGGCTGAAAATCATTTTTCATCAGCCACTGCGCCATCAGTTCGGCGTTGGTCAGATAGTCCCACACCATTTCAGGCGGGTGGGGAAGGAAGAATTTGTGATGGATGCTCTTGGTCATAATATGTAACTTTTAAGTTACTCAAACGTACAGGTAACTTTTAAGTTACCCAAATGATGGAGAAAAAAAGTGACAAATATTTATTTGTCGCTTCTGTTGATTTGGTTTACTGCCTGCCTGCGGCTCGGCCATGGCGTTAGTTTTGCGCTGCCGCCGTTTTCTCTTCCTTAGGAGTAGGATGGCCCTTGCCGGTGTTGATCAGGCTCGCCAAACTTTGTTGTACGTACTGACTCCAGGCATTGGAGCAGGCATCAAAGCATTCACCTTCCGGAGCCAGGCCCAGGTGTGTGAAGCGGATTTGAGTCGTCTTATCCTTTTCGAAGATCTCGAAACTGATCTTCGTGCCGGTCCATTCGTCTTTCTCTTCAATAAAATTGAGATGGCTGTACGTAACGAGCCATACTACTTTTTTGTCGGGAATGACTTCCACTAGTTTTTGTGTGGAGACGTGTACCTCGCCAAACCGAACGGTAAATTCGTCGTTCAGCTTTTGTGACCGGCCTTCCAGATTTTCGGTCCACCATTTGGTAACGTTGTTAATGCCTTTGAAGGCTTCTTGTGCGGTCGCATGGACCGTTATGGTTGTCGTGTAGTCTTGCGTTTTCATTTTAGGGTTTGTTTATAAATAGGACTGAATTGTAAAAAGCCTGCCCCGGATCTTAGGCCATTTCTCCGGGGCAAGCGGATCAAAGATGTTGCGACAGCTTAGGCCGACCGCAATTTCTCTTCGTGTTGGGTTCTGGCCGGTTTGCTCTTGCCGTTCGGCATACCCTTGCCGGTGGCGATGAGGCCGGGCAAACTTTTCTGTATATAATGGGTCCAGCCATCGGAGCACGCATCAAAACACTCGTGTTCCGGGGTCAATCCCAAGTGTGTGAAGCGGATCGCTGTTTTGTTGTCCTTTTTGGAGATATCAAAACTGATTTTCGTGCCCGTCCATTCGGTGGTGTCTTTTGTGAAATTGAAGTAGTTGTTCAGCACCAGCCAAACGACTTTCTGGTCGGGAATAACTTCCACGAGCTTGATCCGGCAACGGTGAATCTCTTCGTAGCGATAGTCGAACTCGTCGTTGAGTTTGCTCGTGCCGCCTTCAATGTCTTCCGACCACCATCCGCGAACGTTGTTGATGGCGTTGAAAACTTCCTTTGGAGTCTGGTCTACCAATACCGTAGTGGTGAAATCTGTTGTTGCTGTCATTTTCTATGGGTTTTGCTGTTTGAAATATTTAAAAGGATCTTTCCTTCGTGACTGATTTTTTCATAAGAACAAGACAAAACTACCGTCTGAATTTGGTATCATTGGAGTGTGAAATAGACATTGTGTCGGGTTGATTTGGACAAAATAATCACCCATCTTTGGTTAAAGCTTTTCGCCATGAAACAAGTAACGATAGTCGTCCCCAAAGGAGATGTGAACCTGAGCAGCATCACCGGCTCCTATGAAATTCTGACCCGTGCCAACGAACATTGGCGGGCGATGGGCAACAAATCGATGATCGAAGTCCGCATCGCCGGTTTTGTAAAGGAGTTGAAAATGGATCTCGGTTTCTTTTCGGTCAATCCCGTGAACATCCGGGAAGTAAAAAAGAACGACCTGGTGATCATCCCGTCTCTTGCTTATGACGAACATGTGATGGAGGACAACAAGGAACTGATCACCTGGATCAAAGAACAATACAAAGGCGGTTCCGAAGTGGCGAGCATTTGCACCGGCGTATTTTTGTTGGCCGCTACCGGCTTGCTGGAAGGAAAAACCTGCTCCACGCATTGGCACGTGGAAGCTCCCTTCAAACAACTGTTCCCCAACATCAACCTTCACATCGAAAAACTGATCACTGCCGAGAAAGGAATATACACCAACGGTGGGGGATACTCCTTCCTGAATCTGATGCTTTTCTTAGTGGAAGAATATTTCGATCGCCAGACCGCGATCTATTGCTCGAAGATCTTTCAGATCGATATTGAAAGAAACTCACAGTCGCCCTTTCATATTTTTCAAACGCAGAAAAACCATGGCGACGAATTGGTTTGCAAAGCACAAACCTATATTGAAGAAAACCTCAGTGAGAAAATTTCTTTTGAAGACCTGGCTTCCCGGCTGGCGATCAGCCGGCGTAACTTTGACCGGCGCTTTATCAAAGCCACCGGCAACACCCCGGTGGAATATCTGCAACGTGTGAAGGTGGAAGTGGCAAAGAGTACGTTGGAGAAAGGAAGAAAAAGTATTTATGAAGTCATGAACGATGTCGGCTATTCCGACGACAAAGCGTTCCGGGAAGTTTTTAAAAGGATCACGGGCATGTCGCCTTTGGATTACCGGGCGAAGTATAATAAGGAGCCGGTATTGGCTTCGTGAGTGTCTGAAAAAAAAGCTGTCATCACTTCTGAAGACAGCTTTTTTATTGTTGAATATTTAAAGGAGCTCCCTGTTTGTCAGGATTTAATAAACGCCAAGAGGTCGGCATTTATCTTGGCGGCCTCAGTTGTCGGCATGCCATGCGGAAAGCCGGGGTAGGATATGAGCTTTCCATTCTTTAAGAGTTTAACAGCTCTTGCCCCCGTGAGTGCAAACGGCACGATCTGGTCATCCTCGCCGTGCATTACCAGTACGGGCACTTGCACGCTTTTGAGGTCCTCCGTAAAATCGGTTTCTGAAAAAGCTTTGATGCAATCGTAATGTGCTTTGATCCCGCCCATCATGCCCTGACGCCACCAATTGTCGCGGATGCCTTGCGATATTTTTGCGCCTTCGCGATTATAACCATAGAAGGGAATGGTGAAATCCTGAAAGTATTGAGGCCGTTGTGTCGCGGTGCCGGTACGTATCTCGTCGAATATCGACAGCGGAATGCCGTCGGGATTATTTTTCGTTTGAACCATGAGGGGAGTGACTGCACTGATCAACACCGCTTTCGCGACACGTCCTTGTCCATGTTTTGCAACATAGCGGATCACCTCGCCGCCACCGGTGGAGTGACCAACGTGTACGGCATTTTTCAAATCGAGCGCTTTCGTAAGCTCAGCAACATCCGCCGCGTAAGTATCCATGTTGTGCCCCTCGGCGGTTTGTGAGGATCTTCCGTGTCCTCTGCGATCGTGCGCGATCACTCTAAACCCGAGGTTCAGGAAGAACATCATTTGTGCATCCCAGTCATCGCCGGATAAAGGCCAACCGTGGTGAAAGAAAATGGGTTGGCCTGTTCCCCAATCTTTGTAATAAATTTCTGTGCCGTCTTTTACTGTGATCTTGCTCATTTTAATAGGGTTTTTGTGTTGTTTGTTAATAAGGTCATCGTGCCTAACGAATCCTTAAGTTAACACGAATGTTTGATGCCAGGAACATGCGATTTGCGTATTCTAAGATCGAGCGTGTTCTTTTCTTTGTTCGAACGTTTGCGAAGGATATTATTTTTTTGAGCGTCGAAAGCTTGGTGGGACATTCTATATTCCTGCAGGGAACGCAGCCTTGGCCATATGTCATATATATATCCCTACTTCGTCGTGCGCTGCCTGAAATATGCGTATCTTACATTTCCTGCGAAAGCTTCTGAATTTTTTTTGCCATTCTTTTGAAAATCCCCGGTCGGATAAGCGGTTAATTAAAAGAGGTTGCTGACAAGCACGGCAACTCTTATTCGCCCACGGAATGAACTATACGGGAATCATAAAATCAATGACCATGGGAATAGCGTTATTCTTGTCTTTAGGGACGACGGGAATTAATGTGATGTCACCGGCCGAGCGATTGATTGGGGTGTGGGAATCCGAAGAGAAAAATCTTTTGATAAAAATATCCAAAGAAGGAGCTCATTTCGTGGGGACGATGACCTATTACCAATGTGCTACTGAAACGATCATGCGCTCCAGAGTCGACATCGAGAATCCCGATCCCAGGCTGGTGAGCCGGAAGCTACTCGGATTGAAGTTGGTTGAAAAGCTCTCGTATCAGGGAAATGACGTATGGGGAGGGGGCAAGATCTACGATCCCAATTCAGGCAAAACGTACGATGCCAGAGTTCAGCTGACAAACTCAAATACCCTGGTGGTCAGAGGCTACTGGAGATTCAGATGGCTTGGCAGGAGCATGGTATTTAATAGAAGAGAATAGCCCGAACTAGCAAAGTAGTTTCGAATTGACATTTACAGCGGAGAAGACCACACAACTCATTTGACATTTGACTTTGCGCATCCCAATCCTTTCCAAAATTCTGGCGGATATTTTAATGGAACCTCTTTTGTTCCTTCACCGCCAAAGGAAGAAAATTCAGTATTTAAATTTAATTCATAGACAGAGTCAAGTCTCGTATACTCAATAGAATTGAATAGGGATGAATCCATTGCCGATAGGAATTTCAAGTCAGACAAAGCGTTTGGATAACTTCCATTTCTGAGCTTATGCAATTCTATGTATGCAATGGCTTTTTTGAGCTCCTGATCGGCCAGCATTTTTTGAGCAACCATCATCCCCTCATTTATTTCTTCTTTTACGCGGTCAGGGATGCAAGACGATAGCAATACCGTGAGTATCAACGGCAACATTAATTTTTTCATGGTTCGATGGTTATTTTAAATCGCGCCTGTCCCTGTGGAGATCATCACACGAATAGCATTTTTGGAGTATTCGATTGACCAACATCGGGCTGAAACCAAAGTGGTTCCGTGGCGTTCCAAATCACGCGGATAAAAATCAATATTTTTCTCAAGATTCACTAGTGAATGCCGGAAGCTCCGGGATTTGGGGTACTTCGTTGGGAACGGTTTTTTCTTGCTTTGGGTGGCATGGTTTGCCATCTGTAAGTTGAGCAAAGGGATCTATAATTTAGTAATTTTCGATACAGAAAGTTCACATGCCTTGAATCGACATTTGATGGATTTCGTTGTCTATTAATAATTCAAATTCGTTAGCCACCTTAGATGAGCAAACGGCTGTAGTAGGAATCAGTCGAAAATTTGAACGTGACGGGGTGCTCTCAGAAATTGCGCCAATCCAAGACAGGCCTCAATACTGTCGGACAGAAAGAAAGTTCTAGCAAGTATTAAACGGGTAGATCATGAAACGAAAATCATTTGTGGCTTCCTTGACGTTGCTTCCGGTCTTCAAGCTCTTCGGAACGCCAGGAGCCCTGGTTTCGCGGGACTGCAGAACACAACGCGATGCGGAAGGTCCTTACTACAAAGCGGGTGCTCCTTTAAAAACTACTATTGAAACGGAAGGAGAGGCGTTAACGATCACCGGAACGATTTTTCAATCGTCGGACTGTGCCACACCGGTCGCAAATGCCACGATCGATATTTGGCATTGCGATTCGCGCGGGAACTACGACAACAGCGGATTCAAATGCCGTGGCCTGGTGAAGTCGGATCGCCAGGGCAAATATTCCTTTAAAACAATTTTTCCACCTTCCTATGGATCGAGGCCGAGGCACATACACTTTAAAGTCCGGGCCGATGGCTTTAAGGAATTGACGTCGCAAATATATTTCAAAGGCGATCCCAATTTGCAAAACGATTTTGCAAAAAATGCGGAGTCTTCGCGCGTCCTGGCGATAAAGAAAACGGAAGGCGAACAACATGGCCAGTTCGATATATACATATGAATACAACCCTAACTAAATTTTATACACTATGAAAACACAAAAAAAAATGACGCTGTTTCTTGCCTTTATGTGTACGTTTCTTTTTACGTCCGTGGTCTTTGCCCAAGGCGATAAAGCCAACCGGCCCAGTCCGCCGGCAAAAGCCACCGGAAAAATCGGCACGGCGAACATCACCATCGATTACAGCAGCCCATCCGTGAAGGGAAGAAAAATTTGGGGCGAATTAGTGCCCTATGGAAAAGCCTGGAGGGCAGGCGCCAACGAGGCCACCATCTTTGAGACAAGCAGCCCCATAAAAGTGGAAGGCAAGGATCTGCCCGCAGGCAAATACAGTTTATTTGCCATCCCCGGTGAAAAGGAGTGGACCATCATTTTCAATTCCGAGACGGGCCAATGGGGTGTTAAGAAGGGAGGAGATGCTAATCTCGACAGGGCAAAAGACGTGCTTGCCGTGAACGTAAAGCCAAAGAAATCGGCAGCCCCGAATGAAAAGCTTGCCTATGTCGTAGACAAGAATGGGTTTTCATTGAAATGGGAGAATGTGGAAGTTCCGGTTGCTGTGAAGTAGCGCGGCAACATCCATAGCACATAAAACGCCCAGATGCGACGTCACCCAATACGGGAACGGCGCGTCTGGGCGTTTTATGTGATGTGGGTGAGGCGAAGGATGATGAAGAAGTGACGAATACACCAAATAGTTGAGGGGTTACTGGCTGCAGAGTTTTTGACGGCTAACTTTGCGTTAAAATGAACGCAGTGATCAAGGAAAACGGATTCTCACCACAAGCCTATGCCCGAACGGGTGGCGTGTTGTATTTGATTATCATCGTAGCGGGCTTGTTTGGAGAGTTCTTCGTCAGGGGCAAGCTCTTTGTGCCGGGAGATGCTGCCGCCACGGCCCACCAAATTGCTGCTTCTCCTTTGCTGTGGCGCATTGGTATTTGTGTCGACCTCGTCATGCAGGTGTGCGATATTCCCTTAATGCTGATCTTTTATGTTTTGCTCCGGCCGGTCAACCGGAATCTTGCTTTGCTAAACTTGCTGTTCAACTTGATACAGACCGCTGTTTTGGTGGCCAACAAATTAAATCTGTTGATGGCGCTATTTGTGTTGGCCGATGCACCTTACTTGAAATCCATCGATCCCGATCAACTCCACGCGCTATCCTACATTTTTATCAAACTACATGACCATGGCTTTGGCATCGGGCTCATCTTCTTTGGGTTTGTATGTTTGGTGGAAGGCTATCTGATCTTCCGGTCGGGCTATTTTCCAAAGGCGCTAGGGGTGCTGATGCAGGTGGCGGGTGTGTGCTATATCGTGAATACGTTCACATTGCTTCTTGCCCCCCAAGTGGCCAGTCAATTGTTCCCTTTCATTCTGATGCCTTGCTTTATAGCCGAATTGTTGCTGGGCCTCTGGCTGCTGGTGAAAGGCGTCAATTTAGCGAAGTGGCAGGAGCGGGTACGACGAAGCTAACAAGGGAAGCGAATGGATGCGAAAGCCCCTCGCGTGTCTACCGCATGACATGCACCCATCCCTTTATATGCTTTTGTTCACTGTCGCAGCCGAGGTAAGTGATGTTCCAATAATATACACCGGTGCTCACGTCGGGGGCGGTCCAGCGAAAGGCCGGATCGTCGGTGTGATACACGGGAGTCCCCAGGCGGTTGTAAATCCGCAGATTGAACTGCGATAGATCTTCACCGCGCACTTCGAAGTAATCATTATAGTGGTCGTCGTTCGGTGTGAAGATGTTGGGCACATACACGCTGTCACGCATATTTTGCAAGGTTATTGGCGGCGATTCGAGCACGCATCCATTCTGCGACACGCTTGCCGAAAACGTTCCCCCTGTTTTTATGGTGATCGACCCACCAGACTCTGGCAACGTCGCGTGTGTCGACAGGTCGGTCCAGGTCACCGTGGCGTCGTTGTCGAACGGCGTCAGGGAAATCGTCACAGGGACACCGTTGCAAATAGAGGGATGGCTTGCCGTGAGTGCCGGGGGCGTGAACTTGTTGACGACGACCGGCGCCGTCTCAACGGTACACCCATCGCGCGAAACGGTAGCGACATATGAACCGGATGCATCCACCACCAGGGCCGACGCCGATCCCTGTGCGGGCGTGTTTGTCGACACGTTCATCCAGGTCGCCGTGGCGCCGGGGTCAACGGGGGTGATCGAGAGGGTGACCGGGCTTGTTATGCACAGTGTTGGACCGGGCGTAAGCGATGCGGGCAAGAGCTTGTTGACGGTTACCGTCACCGTTGTGTCGGTTTGGCAGCCGGCGATTGTAGTGTAGTGATACCGTAGCGAGATCTTTTCGTTTGTAAAATTTTTCGGGTCGAATGTGCCGTCGGCCGTCACACCGGGACCGGACCATATACCACCTTCGGGGGCGGCGTCGAGCTTCAGCGTGCGGTCGTCGCAGGACACGGGCAGTTCGGGAATGTCGAACTGAAGCGGAGCCCGGGTGTAGGTCTCTACGCTGCCCGACCAAAATCCCCGTTCTGTATCTGCATAGGTTGCACCGATGTACAGCTTGTGATTGGTCACGTACAGGCTGCAACCAAATCCATCCAACCAATCGGGACTGATGGACGCGATTTGTTCGTCTTCCTGTTTTGTGGATAGCCAGTCGCTGCCGTTGCGGACAAAGCGGTACACTTTTCCGGGTTTCAGTGTGTTGTCGTGATTGGTGACATAATTTGGATACTCGGCTTTATCGATCGCGAAAGGACTCCCGGCGTAAATTTGATCGTCATCGATGGCTACGCTGTAGCCGAAGTTCCCATGAGACGTGGCATCGCTGGGCTCTAACTGTGCACTTTCGTTGACGGTACCGTTCCAGCCGCTGGCCGGCCTCTTGAAAATATACGCCGCACCGCGATAGAACAACTGGTCGTTCAACAGGGCCGTTCCAGGATATCCCGGTGCTCCCACCACAATGCGGTCGCCTTCCATGGCAACGCTGTAGCCGAACATGTCGCCATACCCTTTGTTGGTTGGCAGCAAGCGCGCGTCTTCCGTTGCGCTTTTCCATTCGCCATGCTTTTCAAATACAAACACATGCATTTTGTGACCCACCTCGCGTTCGGTGTCACCGGTGCCCACTACGATCGTGTTTTCACTCATCACGATCGCACGACCAAAGAAGTCGTGCTTGATGTCTATGGAAGGTCGTAAGGTAGCGAGGTAGACATATTTGCCGGCATCGTTCTCCTTGTAGAGGTATACACGTCCGTCGCTTTCGTACGTGGTCAAATCATACGCACATACGGCAATGTATTTATTGAAGTAGGCCACCGTTTGTCCAAAGGAGCCGTTCATCGAAAGGGTGGGGGCGACGAGTTGGGAATGATATTTCCACCCGGAGGCGGTACGCTTGTAAATATAGGCTTTGCCCATGCGGTCAAACACGTTGATCCCGTTGTTGCCCACCGAATCGACAAAGGGCGCACCGACAACAAGTACGTTGTCACCTGCCGCAATACTCTGACCGAAACCGGATCGGTTGTGACTTTTGGGCTCAAAGAGCCTCACCGCTGGTGAGGTCGGCTTGCCCTTGGTGTGCACGTATACGGCACCCGAATTTAGTCCCATTTCGTCATCGCCCGGGGCGCCGACAAAGAGCTCGTTGTTGAGTGACGTGATGCTGCTTCCATAAAGATCGCCCGCGGCGTTGAGCGTGGTTTTGGTGATGATCTGATGGGGCGGCGTGTTGGTGGCCCAACCACCCGGAGGCCGGTAGTAATCGATTATGGCTTCCCGGGTGGCAGGCGTAGGAATGCCACCAGCGGCCGGCCCGCCCACAACCAGGTGGTTATTGGTCAGGCTCATCCAAAGGCCAAAAAATTCGGTGCTGGAAGCCGGCTTTGACAGTTCCATCGACAGGGTAACCGATGACCACGAGCTGCCATTCTTCTTGTAGGCGTGCACTTGTTGGTAGCCGCCAAAGAAGAATTCGTCGTCGGTTACGATCAGGCTCTCACTCGTGCCATAGGGGGTCTTCACGGCAGCATTGGTTTTGGCGTTGGCCCAACCCGACACAGGTTTTTTAAATTCATAAAAGTGGAGGAGACTCTTAAAAATACCCGTGCCGTTATCTCCCGTTACCCAGCCACCGGTGTATACGTTTCCGTTGTGAATGGCTATTTGGCGCCCGTAAGTCATGCCCCCCACATCGTCAGCGGGTCGCAATGTGGCCACGGGTGAAGTAGAGAACGTGGCGCCGTTTTTTTCATACAAGATCACCGTGCCGACGGTGCCGTCTGCATTTTGGAACATCGCCGATCCGGCGGCGATCAAGCCGTCGCCGGCCGTCAATACCGGGAAGGGCAATGCCATGCCGTTTTCGTCCACCGGGAAGGGAAGGAATTGGGTGAGTGTGAAGACTCCACCCGTTTTTGTAAATACGGCAACCCCCTGGTTGCTGGACTGTGAAGCCAGGGCAATGAGGTTATTTTCGCTCAGCACGGGAGCGTCGAGGTACGGCGTGCCCAAGAGCTGGTACGATTCTGTGCCCGACACCCATTCCGAACCGGGTACCTTTTCGAACACATACAATTTGTTGGCAAGATTGCCCGCGTCGTCGTACGATTGTGCCGAAGCCACGATCGATGTGGCGTCGATGGTTACGTTCATGCCAAACCGTAAATAGATCTGGGGATCGGAGGGAGTCAGTTGCGCGATCTCCTTCCATTGTTGGGAGGCATCGAGCCGGTACACGTGCAAGAGACCGGCTTCTACTTCCAACGAATCGTGGAGCATCTCGCTCGCCACCATATAGTCTCCATACGTGTCGATCTTTAAACCGAAGTAGTCATATTTCGCGAGGTCGCCCACGGGCAAATAGACCTCCGTCGGCGCCGGACATTGTGCCCACGCAACATTGAAAAAACCGCAAAGCATCAAGAAAAGACCTGCGAAGGGAACGGCAACCCGGATCATCAAACTAATTTTTAACGATTTTAGCATCAATAACTTACAGAGGGAACGGATCGTAGGGATGCCGGTTTTTTTCGATGTAAAGATAGCTTTTTTTGCGGATACATTGGCGCGGGTCATTTTCGATTTCCGGATCCAGAGCTCCGGTGTTTACCCTGTGACTAGTTTTGGATAGTGCTCTTAAACAAGAAAGCCTGGTTGTTCACCAGGCTTTCAATTGCTTCTTGTTGTGTTTTCTGTAGAAAGTCGCGCTTACGGATGGATGGGTTGCCAAGCTTGATAGAGAGACAGGATCGGGTACTCCGTTGACTCGGCATCTCCAGGATTATAATGTCCGGCAAAAATCGTTGACTCCAGCAAGGCATCATCGGTTGTCTGAACATACGTCGTTGCAGAAAGGTCGATATGCGTGCAAAAGTCTTCGGCTTTTGAAAAGGGGATGTTATGAAAGACGTTGACATTGTTGCCGCAGGTTGACGCTGTCCAAACGCCGCCCAAATCGTGGTAACATTCCAGGAAAGACACGTCCGAAATGGGCACGCTCGACGGGGACGATGCGCTTTTGTCCACATAGAGATATCCTACACGATAGCCCTCAGGAATATCAACACGGGCATAAAGCTTGCAACGATTGTCCTGGTTGGGGAAATATGCTTTCATACCATCTACTTCCCGGACGATAAAGCCGTCCAATGATTCCGGTATAAATTCAAAGGCAAGACTGCTTAGTCCCGATAGTTCGTCCGCCAGGAAATGCTGCTCATGTGGAAGGTAGTCGGTCTTGGTGGCCTTAAAGGTGTAATGTCCATATTTGGCCGGGACCTGTATGGTGCCGGCAGCTGATAAGTTGACGGTCTTTGTCCACTTGACCGTACCCAGCGCTTGGTCCTTTGCAACGATCTCCAAGGTATAATCCACAGCGCTGTGCTGATCATTATCGGCAATGGTTGCCGTCGTGGTAAACGTATACTCTTTGACCACCACGAAGCCAAACGTTGCATAGCCAAAATCTTCCGCGGTATGATCCTCTATATCCAATACCTCCGGGGTAACGTTCGTAACGTTGTCTACGGCGACATCGAAAGATAAGGGCAGAGGATGCTCGACCAAGGCTGACATGGCAGTGCCTGCGATCGGGGCCGCATAAATCGTATTGCCATCGGAGTCCAGGATCAGGAATTGTTCCAAACTGTATTGCCCAACACTGAATTGCTGTGGTGACGTAACAAAGCTTCCGTTGAATGCGGTCAGCTCTATTTTAGCGCTGATCGTTGAGCCGTCTGGCTTTTTCAGCGTGTAACTTGCGAAGGCCGGGGTGACCGCATCTTTTACTTTTCCTCCCGGTGTGACAAGCTCTTGTTTCTTAAAAGAAAAAATAATCTTTCCCGGCTGTAAGGTATCCGCGTCGCCGGGATGGCAACCATAAAAAATCAGCAGTATAACCGCCACTGCAAGCATTGAAAGTTTTTGTTTCATAGTATTTTGACATTGGTTAAAAAAATGCCCGTGTGGGCAATGCAATTCTAGCAACAGCTGGGATCAGATGTAATGACGGAAAACCATGATATGCGTGTGCCGGTAGGGTGAAGGATATTGACGGGTTATAACCTGGAATGGGGAATAATGAACCAGGCCGTTGTGGGGAATTTTAACGGAGTGGCTGGTGGGCTGACTTTTGTTGGTGGACAAAAGGGGGGATCTCCCGTGGATGATGGGAAGCAACTTTTTATGGAAGCAAACAATGTCTGACTCAACGGGGTGGCTGGCGGCTGGGTTTGTTGGTGAAGAACACCAACAAAGGCGGTGGCCGGTGACTAAATTTTGTGGGTTATCGATACACTTCTTCGATAGCGGTGTCAAGCTCCTTGAGCAGGACATCAGCAGAGGCTGGGCTGGGTTTTACGGGAGGCTCGTTGCGAAGTGGCAGGAGCGGGTACAACCAAGCTTAATACAGAATCAACACATTCTGAACCATGAAGCCGAACCTCTGAAAATCGGGTATTTTTTTCCATTCGGAGGGGTA
This sequence comes from Chryseolinea soli, assembly GCF_003589925.1. Taxonomy (NCBI): domain Bacteria; kingdom Pseudomonadati; phylum Bacteroidota; class Cytophagia; order Cytophagales; family Fulvivirgaceae; genus Chryseolinea; species Chryseolinea soli. The sequence continues at coordinate 5,762,088 of NZ_CP032382.1, forward strand.
ATAAGACCTCATCGGAACCTCTCCTTGATTTGTAAACTCAACCCGGCAGCCATTTTTCGAAGCCCTTTGTTTTGGCATCATTCTTATCAGGCGTTCAGTATGAACTGACGAATAACGGAGATTCCATCCGGTTCGTCGAGGCATCCATTAGGCCCGCCAACAGTATTTCTTCATGCCCTTTAAATGCGTCGCCTATTCGGTAAAAAAAAATCAATCGATAAACTATTGACCAATTTAAAAATGAGATTATTAAAAAGCCTTTCAATCATGGTGACGTTGGGAATCGTAGCTATGGTAAGCTGTAGTAAGGATGATGAGGATAATAATGATGCCATCTCCGGAGCAGGTCCAACCGTAACATCCACAAGTCCGGCAAGTGATGCTACCGGTGTTGCCCGCAACACAAACGTTGTTTTTACTTTTAGTGAAAAAATGGATTCCTCAACGATCAACAACTCAACCTTTATATTGCAGATCGGGACACAACTAGTCCCCGGAAAAGTGGTCTACTCGGGAGTAACCGCAACGTTTACACCGAACGAGTGGCTCTTGGCGGGTAAACCCTATACGGCAACGATTACCACCGGGGTAAAAGACATGAATGGACATCACCTGGCACCCCGCAAGGTGTGGGTGTTTGTAACGGCCGATAGCACATCTACACTTGGAGTTATTGATCTTGGAGCTTCGGGCAGTTACGTGATTTTGGCCAAATCGGCCACGGCCGTAGTCGATGCCCGTGCGATTGCAGGACAAAGGCTCACGGTAAATTAACTGAGCGCTTCTTTTTGTTTTGCAATGCTGCGGGTCGCTGGCGGCTAACGTTCTTGGTGAAGCGCTTCAACAAAGACGGAGAGCTTATTGGTAGACCTCATGAATGGCGGCATCAAGCTCCCTGATCATTTCAGACACCAACGCGAAAGGATCATACGGTTTGCCGCGGACCGCCAATGTTTCAACGGGTAGATAGCCTCGGTAGCCACCGTCTTTAATGATCCTGACCAAACGCTTATAGTCTGTCGGGATCTCGTTGCCCAGGCCGAAGACACTCTCCTTCACTTGCCAGTTGATGGCATAGGGAACAACGGCAGCGATGTCTTTGTAGGGATCGGCGGTTTTAAAACTCCCGGTGTCAACGATAAGGCCTGCCCATTTGGAGTTCACACCCTTCATGACATAAATGCATTGCTCCGCCGTTTGCAGCATGTCGCCGTGATTTTGGATCCCGATCTTAACACCATACTGTTCTCCATAGGCCGCACACTCTTTGAAGCAGACGATCATCCAGTCGGCTACTTCGGTCCATCGGTCTTCGTATCCGCTGGGAACTTCGCCGGCAAAGACGCGCACGATCGGGGCACCCATTTTCGAGGCCGCAACAATCCAGTTCTTTGCCAATTGCACACCCTCTGCGCGTACCTTGGGGTCGGGCGACGCAAAATTGTTTCGGATGCCTGTTCCACTGATAACAACACCCAGTTCGGCGGCGCGATCTTTGAACTTTTTCAGATAGTCATCGGAGGGCACTTCCGGATACGTCGGGAAGAAATAGGCGGTGGGGTCGAGTGCCTTTATGTTCTTTGAGGAACACCATTCCAACAAATTAAGCAAACTGTAGACTTGCTGCTGGTCTTGTGTGTTGCGGGCGGTTAGCAGGTCGCTGAAGGAATAGGCGTTGAGGGAAGCAGTAACGGTCGCTTTGTCTTTGGCGTTCTTTTTTTGTTGGCCGATAGCGGGTGTGAAAATGAGGTGGAGAAAGATGCCGGTGGTCAGTAGGAATATCTGGGAACGCGTGGCCATGGTGATTTTTTTTATGGATGTATGGCTAATTTAAAAATTCTATTGATCAAAAGTTGTTCTCTTATTTCTTTGGGGGATATGGAACGTGATCGGTTCGGGGGGCGAAGCGTTGCTTGATGGAAATTTGTTGGCGATGTATTGTTGGGGCTGTGTTAATGGGGCTGGCAGCTGATTTTGTTGGTGGGGCACCAACAAAAATGGGGAGGGGATGAAAAAAAGCCGTCTCAAAATTTTTGAGACGGCTTCTTCGATGGGTGCGGATTGATGATGTAGTGGGTCTACATCCTTCTAAAATCTCTTGTTTTTAGTAGCCGCTGTTTTGCTGGAACTGTTTGTTCACGTCGATGGTCGACTGTGGTATCGGGAAGGCACGGCGCGAAGGCCCTGTAGCCGGCTTGGCGGTGTTGGGCAGGTCAAGCTTGCCGAAACGAACCAATTGGGGGCGGCGTTTCATTTCCCAGTACAACTCGAAGCCGAGTTCACGCAGGAGGATGTCGGCGTCCAGGGAAGCAATGGCTTGGCCGGGAGCATTGGCATAGAGCGCTTCGCGTGTTCTGCTGGTCCGCAGGATGTTGATGTCGGCCAATGCTTCGGTAACCTGGCCCTTGCGGAAGTAGGCTTCGGCACGCATCGTATAGATACCACCCAGACGGTAAAGGGGAATGTCTACGCCACTCACGCCGTTATCGGGTCCGGATACACCGGCAGGATTGAATTCAAACTTGAAGAATCGCGCACCCTGGTTCAGCTGGTTGGAAGTTAATACCGATGCCATCGGGTTGTCGAACGCCAGGTCGGGCGTAAAGTTCATCGGCGTGTTGGTGTTTTTTTCCATCACCAGGGGCAACACGGAGATGCGTGCGCCGTCCATGATAAAACCACCTTTGTCGTTGAGCTTCGGTCCATATTGTTGTCCGTAGAGGATACCGCGGTTGAAATGGAACCAGGGCTGAGTGGTTCCGGCCACGACGTCGGTAGCAGGGACACTTGTGTCTGTGCCGTCGTTCATGAACCACGTGCCGTCAGGATATTGATACTTCCGGGAGAAACGCGGGTCGTCATGGTTGCCGTCCCAGCTGTGAAAGAATTCCGTGGTCATACACGCTGCGTTCGTGCCGCGGTTTGCGGGCGACGGGCGTTGGTTGCGTTCCTGGTTCACATAGCCCAGGTCGTTATCGCCGGCCCGGAAGGCATCGACTTTTTGAACCACTACGAAAACGTGCTCCGGTGCGCCGGAATTCGTGATGTCAAAATTCGAAAAGTAGTTGCTGGCCAATTGGAACTTGCCGCCGTTGATGAGCAGCGACGTGTAATAGATCACACGATCCATATCGGTCTCGCCACCGGTGAGGGAAGCTTCAGTGAATTTAAAGTCCGAGGTAGCATTGAAGCGGTCTTTGAATACGGCGCGGTTCAGATACATGTCGGCCAGCAGGGCATAGGCTGCTTCTTTTGTGAAGCGTCCCGTGTGGGTGGATTGATCGCCAAGCGTAGCCAGGTTGGGGATCAGGGATTCCACCAGGGTGATCAGTTCGTCGATGCCTTCGGGTGCTTGCTTTGCCGTTACCGGCGCATTGATATCCAGCGGATCGCGATAAGGTGCCTGGTTGTACAGGTCAAACGTGTGGAACATGTAGAAGGCGTACAAACCTTGCGCCTCGGCGAGATAGAGGGCTTTCTTGTCTCCGTCAGAATTTGTGATGGTCTGGATGGCCGTAAGCGAACGGGAAATGCCGTTGGTGAGGCGGTTCCATTGGTCGGTCAGGATAAGGCTGCTGGGTGTCCACGTGAACTCGTGCATTTCACGCCACTTGCCACCATCACCCCAGTCGCTGCCCCGTGTGGGCACGAGGGCCATGTCGGAAGCATATTCCTGCATGGAGATCATCCCCGTGTGGTCGGTAAATGTGGCATCGCCGATGCGGTCATAGGCTGCAACCAAGGTGCTTTCCATACTCGGGGCTTGACCACCCAACACTTCATCGCGCACCTCTTCGTTGAGGTCGGTGCAGGAGAATGAACTGAGCAGTAGCGTTGCCGAAATGATCTGTGCTGATTTGGATCTGAATATATTCTTAAAGTTCATGTCGTTAGATTTTTATGGATAAACCTACAGTGAATGTTTTGGCAGTGGGGTAGCGAGGATAGTCGATACCCAACGATTGGTTACCACTGAGTGCTTTCGGGCTGTTGATCAGCGGATCGAATCCGGTGTAGTTCGTGATGGTAAAGATGTTTTGGCCGGTCACATACAATGTGGCGTTGTCAAGCCAGTTGAGCTTTGCCGTTCTGAACGTGTAGCCCAGGCGCGCGCTGTTCAACCGGAAGAAGTTGGAGCTTTCCATGTACAGCGTAGAAAGGCGCGGAGGGTTGGTGATGTTAGCACCCGAGTTGGCGTAGTCGCGGCTTGTGTTCCGGTCGGAATTCAAGTTGTTCACGTTGATCGCGCCCACCGCGGTGTTGTTGATGAGCGAGCCACCCGACTGCCCGATGAAGGAAAGCGACAAATCGAAATTGAGATATTTCAATTGCGAGTTGAGGCCATAAGAGAAGGTGGGCAACGCACCGTGGAAGATCGTGCGGTCGTTGTTGGTGATCACGCCATCGCCGTCCTTGTCTTTGAACTTGTCTTTTCCGTTTTCATCAAAGCCATCGTGTTCCAACAGGTAGAACGAGCCGGCGGCATAACCGCTCTTGTAGATGTTGGCCCATACGTCGGTCAGACCGGTACCGGAAACAATACCGGAATAGATCTGCGATACGGGCAGGTCCTTGATCTCGTTGTGCAGGGTGGCGCCGTTTACATCGACCGACCAGGTGATCTTGTTGGTGTTCAGGATCCGGTAGCCGAGCATCATTTCAACGCCGGTGTTCACGATCTTGCCATCGATGTTCACCCACACGTTGGGTGTAGGGCTCAGCACGGGAGAGGGGATGTAGAGGATCGCATCCGTTGTGGTCTTATTGAAATAGTCGATCGTTCCATAGAGGCGGTTGTCGAGCAAACCGAAATCAAAACCGAAGTCATACTGGGTAGACACTTCCCACTTCAGGTTCGGGTTGGGCGTACGGGTGATCGACAAGCCGTTCACCAGCGCGAGGTCGTTGTTGAGGTAGTAACCGTCTGCGCCCGACAGCGAATAGCTGGCTTGGGTGATCTTGTTCTGTACGTCCTGGTTACCGGTCTGTCCCCAGCTGGCGCGAAGTTTACCACTCGAAAGCCACGTCACGTCCGACATGAAATTCTCGTGTTGGAAATTCCAGCCTGCCGCGAACGAGGGGAAGTATCCGTATTTATTGTTCGTTCCAAAACGTGTAGATCCGTCTGCACGCATCGACGCGGTGAAGAGATACTTATCGTCATAGGCATAGTTCACGCGACCGAAGTACGACTGAAGCTCGTTCTCCTGGCTATAACCGGTAGGCGGCAGAACGGTGCCCTTGTAGCCGGGGTTATACTCGGGAGGCACACCCTGACCTTGCGCGGCAATGCCCGATAAGCCCCAGGTGCCGCCGGACCGGTCGAATTTTTGATACGAAAAACCTCCCAGCACATCGAACTTGTGTTTGCCCAATTGCGTGCTATACGTCAGATAGTGCTCGAGCAGCGTGTTCGTTGACTCGGTATTGCTTTGCGAATACCGTCCGGTGGGGTTGATGTCGATGATGTTAGGATAAAGCGTTGCATTCCGCTCGCCTAATGAACGGTCGATACCCACGTTCAATTTGTACTCCAGCCCTTTCACAATGCGGAACGAAGTCTCGATGTTGCCGAGTACGCGCGTGGTCTTGGTCACGTCGTCGTACAGGCTCAGCAAGTAAGCGGGGTTGTAGTACGCATTGGCCTTGAAGTTGGTGTAGCTGCCATCGGCGGCATACACGGGGTAAGTAGGATTGGCCATCAGCATCTGTGTGATGAGCTGTCCGTTGGAACCGCCATCATCGCTGGTGGGGATCGCACGGTCTCTGGTCTGGCTGGCCGTGAGGTGTACGGCGATCTTCAAACGCTCGTCGTCGAGGAAGGACTCCGATGCGTTGATGCGCGCGGAGAGACGGGAGAAGTTGCTGTTGCCGACAATGCCCTGTTGTTCCATGCGTCCCAGCGACACGTAGTAGTTGCCGGAGTTGGTTTGCTTGGCGAACGACAATGCCTGGTTGTTGCTGGCGGCTTTTCTCATGATCACATCTTGCCAGTCGGTGTTGCCGCCGTGATCGAAGTTGGGATCTTTGATCACACCGCGGTATTCGTCGGCCGAAAGCAGATCGAGTTTTTTAGACACGGTCGAGAAACCAACATAGCTGTCGGCGGTCAGTGTGCCTTTGCCTTTCGAGCCTTTTTTGGTGGTGATGATCACCACACCGTTGGCACCCCGCGCACCGTAGATGGCGGCAGCCGAGGCGTCCTTCAACACGTTGATCGACTCGATGTCGGTCGTGTTCAGGAAGTTGAGCGGGTTTTTCGCGGCCGAGGCACCAAAGCCGATGTTGTCGCCGGTAGGGCTGGCGTTGTCGTTGGAGAGCGGTACGCCGTCCACCACAAAGAGCGGTGTGCTACCGCTGCGGATGGAGCCGACACCCCGGATCACAACGTCCATCCCAGCCCCGGGTTCACCGCTGCTGTTCACGACGCGCACGCCGGCGATCTTACCCTGGATCAGGTTGTCGGCCGAAGTGTTGATACCTTGCCGGAAGTTCTCGGAGGTGAGCTGAGCCACCGATCCGGTAACGTCCGATTTTTTCTGATCGCCATAACCAACGATCACCAGCTCTTCGAGTGTGGCGGCGTCGGGCGACATTTTGATTTCCAGCGTCGTGCTGTTGATGGCAATTTCCTGGCTGGCGTATCCCACGAACGACACCACCAGCGTGCTGCCCATGTCTGCTTCGATGGCGAATGCACCGTCGCTATTGGTAACGGTACCGTTGTTGCTGCCTTTTACTACTACGGTGGCGCCCGGCAGAGGCGCACCGGTCTCATCCAATACTTTACCGGTGATGTTCGCCACGGCGGTTACGGTGGCGACCGGTGCTGTTCTTGTCTCGAAGCCGTCGGCCCGGGTGGCCATACTGCACAACCCGGCAACAGCTAAAAGGACAAGACCCTTTAGCGAGGGAAATGTAAATGTATTCTGCATAGTTAAATTGTTGGTTGGTAAGTTTCTTAAGGATGCTTTGTGAGGATGTCCCGCTTGGCTCCACCCGAAAGTCTGATGAGATGCTATCGATGGTTTAGGCTCTTGGGACACGGGCTAAAATTTGGGCAAATGAAGGAAACGAATGTGTTACGAAATTTAAAGCAATGTTATGATTAGGTCAATTAAGTGTACGGATTGCCCTAACAAAAAACTGCAAAGCAACCCCAAGGCTACACCGATACCCTCGCGAGTGTTCAAGAAAAGTTAAAAAAATATGAAGGATGTTGTAGGGGTAAATCTTGCTGTTCAACGTCCCCGTCGTTTGGTCATCCAGATTATAAGATCAGCAATAAATATTCAGACTTGCCAATGAATTCTTTGACTCAGTGTTCTATTATCAAAGAAAAAATTGAAGCGTGTTTTGCAAAGCGGGTTCCTAACCTTGCCTGTGAACTAAGGTATGGGTAATAAGGTATGGTAATAAGGTATCGTAATCATGTATCGTATTCATGTATAACCCCGGGCTTTAGCCCGGGGTTAGGGCAATCAGTTATAACTGCGCCACGCTCACGTCTCATAAATAGCACGAACGTTCATGGCGTACCCTCACTGCCTCTGGCTCCGAAGTGCCTTCAGACCACTCCCCTCAAAGACATGTCACGCTCATAAAAGGTGGCTCGCCACGTCAGAGCCCGGGGCAGCGTGCACAGCCGGTGCCATGAAATGCGAAGATCGATCCGGGCTTTCCTATGGCACCTTTTTCATCGCATCGATAACCCCAGGCTAAAGCCTGGGTTAGTATGAATTGAATACCTTAGCTTGGAAGGTCCGCTATCGGCAGTCATTATTTTTGCTTTCCGCACAGTTTTGACAATGAGATTAAAGTAAAAAACAGATAAGTATACATAGGAAAAGGCATTAGCTCTGGCTACTGGCTACTGACTACTGACTACTGGCTACTGACTACTGGCTACTGACTACTGGCTACTATTCCACGACCGTCACCGTCACCGGTTTTCTCTTTAAAATGAGCGAACTAACAAAGGCGACCACAAGCCCAATAGGCAGCACTTCAGCATAAGAAATCAAAACCACAAAAACCGGGCTTTTATACATTTCCTTGAATTGCGCCATCTGCTGGGTCTTGGCGGCCAATTTGGAAGCCGTGGCACCGTTTCGGGTGGCTTGATGGATGACGTGCAGGCAATACTTGTCCAAAAAGTCGGGGACAAACAGATAGTAGTAAAAAAGCCAAACCCCTACATACATGGTCGATCCGATCAAAGCGATCAAAGCGCCGGTCTTAAACGCTGTGCCAAGCGAGATCACGCCGTTCAATTGTTTGTTCCGGTAATTCCGGATGCCGAAAAAGGTCAGGGAAAAAACAACGACCATGGCGGCGTAGCCGACGACATCGTTGCTTTCGAAATCGGGGTTGTGGTAAACCACGTCCACCATGTAGACCATGTGCCCGGTGAGGATTGTTCCGAGGATCAATCCGAAAATTAAGACGTTTCGTTTCATTGTATTTTTGGTTTTAAGCAAACCTACTCTCCGGGGCATCGGCCGGCTTCATACTTAAGTACCAAAGTTCCCCGATTTCGGAGACTTCATACCAAAGTATGAGTTCGCCTGGGGCGTGAGTTTCAACCGGTTAGCTTTTTCAAGCGCCTGCGTTCTGTTTTTTACGTCCATTTTCACAAACAGATTGGACACGTGGGTTTTGACCGTGCTCAGCGAGAGGTAAAGTTTATCTGCGATCTCGGCGTTCGTGTAGCCTTGTGTCAGCAGTTGCAGCACTTCGTATTCGCGGGTGGTCAGGTTGAGTTTCTTTAGTTCGGTTTCGTTCAGGGCAGAATCGCCGGGTTGATCCCGGTAGATTTCTTTCTCGACAACGACCGTCTGTATTTTGGGTTTGGCAAACTGTGTGGCTACCCACGTTCCCAGGAGTGTAAAAAAGACGGCGATCAGTCCGACGTAAACATCGGAAGCGTTATCGGTGATCAGGTATTTCCATTGAAGCCACTTCAGCGCAAATACCAGGACGGCCATGAGCACGCCATACAAAGCGACAGGGCGGAGTTTGTGCCATATGTCTTTTAAAAAAATCATGCTCTTTTTCCGATGCCGCCTTCTTCTTGTCCGTGACGGTTTGCTTTCTTATATAAACGCCTTCCTGTATTCGATGTTCTACGGATTGCCAATGGTAAAGGTGCGCTAAACCTCTTTGGTTAGATCATATATTTCCTGAATAGAGTGAAGTATCTTCGGGAAGTCAATTTTCAAATCGATCAATTTGCCGGTAGAAACATCAAAGACCCAGCCGTGGATCAGCGGCGATTTATTCTTGATATACGATTTTTGTATGACCGCCATTTTAATGACATTGATGCATTGTTCCTGCACATTCAATTCGACCAACCGGTTATAGCGCTCGTCAATATTGGTGATGTTGTCCAGTTCATGTTTATGCAAGCGATAGACGTCCCGGATATTTCTGAGCCAGGGGTTGAGCACTCCCAGGTCTTTACTTTGCATCGCCGCCTTCACACCACCACAAAAATAATGGCCGCAGACCACAATGTGCTTAACTTTCAGATGCACCACGGCATACTCGACAACAGCCTGCGAACTGTTGTCATTGTTCGGGACCAGGTTGGCGATGTTTCTGTGCACAAACATCTGACCGGGTTGCGTTCCCGTAAGTTCTTCGGCGCCGACCCGACTATCGCTGCAGCCGATGTATAAGATCTCAGGTGCCTGGCCCTCCGATAGATTTTTAAAAAAATCGGGTTGGGCGGCTTTTTTTGTTGCAATCCACTTCGAGTTATTTTTGAAGATCTGGTGATATAATGCCATAAATTAAAAAATGGGGCTTCAATAAATGATGAAATAATCCGTAATTATCGGGCGGGAAATGCTTTTTTCAAAATCGATATACCTGTTTACGCCATGATTGTTCACCTCATTGACGGTACCTACGAACTATTCCGCCATTTCTATGGCCTGCGTAGTTTCAACAAAGGCAAGGACAAGCCCTTCGGTGCCGCGGTGGGCGTGCTCCACGGCGTGTTGCAAATGATCGAAGAAGGAGCGACCCACGTCGGTGTCGCCACCGATCATGTGATCGAATCCTTTCGCAACGACCTGTGGCCCGAGTATAAAACCGGAGCGGGCATGGAGCGGGCGCTGGTTAGACAATTTCATCCATTAGAACAAGCCTTGGCGTCGATGGGCGTTGTAGTGTGGCCGATGATCGAATTGGAAGCGGATGATGCACTCGCCTCCGCAGCGCACCTGGCTGCCGCCGACCCCCGCGTGCTGAAAGTGTGCATCTGGACACCGGACAAAGATCTCGCCCAATGCGTGCGCGAAGATCGCGTGGTGCAGATCGATCGAAGAGCAAAGGCGATCAGAGACGCAAATGCCGTGCGCAAGAAGTTTGGCGTGAGCCCGGAACTCATTCCCGATTTTCTCGCACTCGTCGGCGATAGCGCCGATGGCTACCCCGGCATTGCCGGCATCGGGAAGACCGGCGCTGCTCAATTGTTGAACCAATACGGACCCATCGAGGCGTTTCCGGAGAAGCTGTTGGCAGAAAAACGCGAGCGAGCATTGTTGTTCAAACGCCTCGCGACGTTACGAACCGATGCGGCGCTATTTAACGATGTTGAGCAATTGCGCTGGCGTGGGCCTACACCGGCGTTCGCCGAGTGGGCTACAAAAATGGCGGAGCCGCGTCTACTGGATCGGGCAAACGCTGCCGCTGCGAAAGTTATTCAATGAGGTGTTTGTCAAATGGCTGAGCAGACATAAATCCCGGGCAAACCGGATTATGCATGCTTAAATACTGGAAACGAAACAAAGAACTCACTTCCCTCGCCCGGACTACTTTTTACCGCAATGTCGCCGTTGTTTTCTTTCATGAGTTCTTTACACAAAAGCAAACCAATGCCGGTGCCCTTTTCATTTTTTGTGCCGGCTTGTGTTTTTGAGCTGTTCATGGTGAACAATTTTTCCTGGATATCGGCGGGCATCCCGATGCCTTGATCCTGGACCGAAATCAATACCGTGTTTCCATCAACGGCCGTCTTCACCGTGACGTCGCTGTTCGGGTGGCTGAATTTAATGCTGTTGGAGATCAGGTTCCGGATCACGGTGTCGATCGCCTGAAAATCGGCGTAACCAAAAACATCATCGCCGGCGGAATGAACCAACCGGACACCTTTGCTTTCCGCAATCGACTGGTACAAGGATATGTTCTTTTGAATAAGCGTCGACGTGTTAAGCTTGTCGAAAGTCCACATGCGTTTTTTGGATGTAGTCATGGACCACTCCAGGATGTTGTTGATCAATTCCGTAAGATTATCCAGCGACGTGTCGACTTTCTTTTTGATGTCTTTCGTTTCATCGGCCGTCAGCATGTCGGCGTGATTAAACAATAAATAGGAAAGCCCCTTCAGCGAATTTAAAGGCGAGCGCAGGTCGTGCGACAGGATGGAGAAGAACCGGTCCTTGTCCTTGTTCAGTTTGTCGAGATCATCCTTTTGTTGTTCGATCTCTCTGTTTTTGTTGGCCAGACTGTCGCGCGCGGTTTTGGTGGTGCGATAGGCGTAGTAGATCAACCCGACGATCAACAACAGGAATACAATGCTTCCTGACAGGGCATAGGTGACCAGCGCGTTGTTTCTCGCCATGGCCTCGTGAAGTTCCTTGTCTTTTTTGAGGATGACAATTTCACGTTCCTTTTCCTCTACGTTGAATTTCCCCTTGAGCTCTTCCAGTGTAGCCTTGTGGTTTTTGTTGTTCAGGCTGTCGGCGAGTTGGTTGTATATTTTCTGGTAGGCAAGCGACGATTTGTAATTCTTTGCTTTTTCATCGAGTTCTGCAATGAACTTACTGCAGCGCGACATGATCGACAGTTCATTGATCTCTTTTGATACTTCAAAAGCCCGCAACGCCAGTTTCCGTGCCTCGGCCAAGTTACCCTTGTTCTGTTCTACCCGGGCCATGGCCAGGCAGTTCGGTCCTTGAACCTGCTTGTCGTTTGTGAGGAGATTGATGCTGTCCGCTTTTTTGTAGTAGCGCATGGCCTCATCCCACGCGTTATGATTTTCAGCAATCGAGCCCAGGTTGATATAGCCCCTGGAAATACCATAGAGATCTTTTCGCTTGATCTTTATGTTCAGGGATTGGATAAAATAATCTTTGGCCGACGCCTCATCTTTCATTTCCTGGTAGATGGCGCCAATGTTGTTGAGCGCATACGATTCTCCTTTTTCATCGCCGGTTTGCCGGAAGATCTCCAACGCTTGTTTGAAGTAATCGAGTGAGTTCTTATAGTCGCCCGAGTTGGCGTAAATAATGCTGATATCATTGAGCGAATTAGCGATCTGAACGTTGTCGCCAATTTCGCGATAGAGCTTCAGGGCCTCAAACATATGGTTTAGCGCTTCCACCTCTTTGTTCTGGTCCCGCTTGAGACGGCCCATGTGAAGCAGGGCGTCGGCGCGACCCTGTGTATAGTTGATCCGTTCGGATTTTTCGAGGGTCTCCTGCGCGTATGCCATGGCGGAATCCATCTGATACCCCTCATAGGTCATGGCAATGGAAAGTAGAATTCCAATTTCTGCCGTGTCGGAGGTGGCCTGGGTAAGTTCCGATTTTAACCGTTCAATTTTTTCAGCTTTTTGCGCCCGGACGGAATAGGGGAGAAGGGCACCCAAAAGGCAAACGGAAAAAATAACAGGATATCGCATCATGGTCTCTTAGCGGGTACGGCGAATGGAAATACGGCTGTAAATATAACCCTCAAAAATTCTGTTTTTGTCACTTTGGAATTGGAAGTTGCTGGAATGAAGGCACATTCTTTCCGTTATAAAAATGTGTCCAAAAACGCGTAATCGATACGTTGGCTGATCACGCAACGTCGGTCCATAAAAAAACAGTTGTCATCGTTGGGTGCCGCTAAACACCCTGAAAGCATTTTGGGTGTTTGCTGCTGCGACAAAGTTACGGAATGCGTTATTTTTTCGCGCAAATTTACTTGGGTTTTATTCGTATCATTATAGGAGGATTGAGCGTTAAAATGCGTCGGAGAGCCGGCTCGTTAAATTTTGCATCAGCGGTTCGTAAAATTTGTAGCGATGGAATCTACCAGAAATTTTTCCAGGAGAGCCTTTCTGCAGCAAGCAGGCTTGTCGGGCATCGCGTTAACCCTCGGTTGCCATTGGCCGGCGCTGGGGAAAAGCGTTGGCGAAATTATACATGGAGGCGCCCTCGAAGAGGCTGCCACAGAGCTGATGACCTGGATCTCGATAGATGGCGCGGGTAAGATAACGCTCTTCAATCACCGTTCAGAAATGGGACAAGGAACCTGGCAGGCCATTCCACAAATGATTGCCGAGGAATTGGAAGTCAACATGGACCAGGTGAGCATCCAGTCTGTTCCCGGTCATCCTCAGAAATACGGACCGCAGCCACAAGAGGGGAGTTTTTCGGTGCGGGGCTGGTATCAGCAATTGTTGCGCATGGGCGCCTCCGCACGGGAAATGCTGATTGAAGCGGCAGCCAAACAATGGCGCGTCGACGCAACGGAATGCTATGCGGAGAACGGGCAGGTAGTGCACCGGAGCACCGGAAAAAAGCTCAGCTACGGCGCGTTGGTAAAAGACGCGGCACAACTGCCGCCGCCAAAGCAGGTGAAACTAAAGGAACGCAAGGACTATAAGATCATTGGCAAATCCCTGCCCCGCAAAGATATCGCCGCCAAAACCAACGGCACTGCGGTATTCGGGCTGGATAAAAAACTGCCGGGTATGCTCTATGCGGTCGTAGAGCGCAACCCTCGGTTTAGAGGAAAAGTGAAAAGCTTTGACGACACCGCTACAAGATCCATCAACGGTGTCAAGCGTGTTTTTAAAGTGCAGCGGGCCGTCTTTGGTTTGTTGTATGAAGGCGTGGCCGTTGTGGCAGATTCGTTTTGGACAGCCCAGCAGGGACGTAAATTGCTAAAAGTTGAATGGGATGACGATGGCTTCGAACACCTGGATTCTGAACAGCTTTATGCCCGGATGCACGCGGACCTGAACAAGCCTTTGCCGTCCGATGTTTTTGAAACGGCTTTCAAGGATTCGGCAGCTACGATAACGTCCGAATATGAAATGCCCTACCAATCGCACAGCTGTATGGAGCCGCTTAATTGCACTGCCGATGTGCGGGAGGACAGGATTGAAATTTGGGGCCCCATCCAGGAAGCCGTCTGGATCCAGGCCGACCTAAGCGAAAGAATGCATGTCCCCATCGAAAAGGTAACGGTGAACATGACGTTTCTCGGTGGCGGCTTTGGAAGAAAAGCATTTACGGACTATCCCTATGAAGCGGCGCTTATTTCGAAAGAGATGAAAGCCCCGGTACAGGTGATATGGACCCGGGAAGATGACATGACCCTGGGACCCTTCCGCTCCGGGGAATCGTACCGCTGCAGGGGTGGGGTGGATGCTCAAAAGAAGATCTTCTCATTTCAAGTTATTTCGGCAGGACAACCCATGGGTACCGGGGCTGACGAGGACGGCACACCGGAACCCGTAACGGAAAATCGTGGCGGGCTCGCCGGTTTGGTCAGTGACTATTATAAAGCCATACCGCATTACAGCTTCGGGAGCATGTCCATCAAGTCGCCTATCCCCACCATGTGGTGGCGTGCTCCAGGCGCCAACACAAGTGCATTTGCCGGCGAAAGTTTTGTAGACGAACTGGCGCACCTGGCAAAGCAAGACCCGCTTGAATTCAGAAAGGCGCATCTCCCTTCCGATCGTTACCGGGCGCTGGTGAACAAGCTTGCCGAGATCAGCCACTGGACCTCGCGACGAAAGAACGACGGATGGGGAATGGCGATCACAGAATGTTTTGGCAGCCTCGTTGGACAGGTGGTGAAAGTATCCCGCCGGCAAGACAAGAAAGTAAAGATCGACAAGGTGTTTGCCGTGATGGATTGTGGCTGGTACGTAAACCCCGACACGATCCGTGCCCAGGTGGAAGGAAGCATTGTCATGGCCCTGGGAGCGGCGATAAATCACGCCACCCATTTTAAAGACGGCATGGCCGTGGAGAAAAATTTCAACACCTACCTCATGCCACGCCTGGTGGAAATCCCTGACATCGAAGTGCACATCATGGAGAATGACGAGAAGCCAGGCGGTGTTGGCGAGCCGGCGTTGCCTGCCTTTGCACCGGCACTCGGCAATGCTATTTTTGATCTCACCGGCACCCGCATACGCAAGTTGCCCTTTAAACTCGAGGACGTGTAGCGGGTTGTAGATAAATCCGGACTTTGTTTGCAGCAACGTTGGGAACATCCTTTGTCATGCTGCAGCATAAATGCATCCCACCTTCTATCGCAAAGCATCTTCAGCCCAACGCGAACTTTTGTGTACGTGTAGCTTTGTAGTTATATACTTCCCGATTATTTTTTTATTTCCCCACGTGAATTCAGCGATGTCCTCCATGAAAGCGAGGAGATGTCGCGCTTCATTTCACTATAAAATGGTATTGTAAGTCCTTTTCTGTCCTTCTATTTTCGGATACCTATAATCTCCCGTTGTCCGCGAAGCCGTTATCCCCAAATGTTGGGATGTTGCCAATGTTATTTTTTTTCTCACCCCTCAAAAAAAAACTATGGTCACACTTCAAAAGAAATTTTCGTTCAAGGGAAAGGACGATCCGTCCGTTAAGGCCATCGAGCTTTCCTTCCAGGCGCCGGTTTTCGACTACATTGCCACCGGCGAAAGCGGGCAACGCTTAACGCGAAAGCTCATCGAAAAGCACACGTTCACCACCACGGTCGATCCGGCCGCCGACACCTATAGCATCGAGCTTTCCGACGACGACATCGCGGGAAAAGATGCGCAGGCGATGCGCGCTTTCATGTTGTATTATGCACAGGTCATGCGAAGCGACAACGCCCGGCTCGATGACCTGGCCGTGAACATTGACGTGACAAGCGCCACACCGGAGAAGATCGTGCTGAGCACAACGGAACTCGAAGGGCTCTGCCTGGTGCTGCCTCATTTGGTGGACGTGAACAACAGGCTGTTCGACAAAGCCGCCGGCGCGTTAGAAACATCGGCCGACATTTACCTGATCAACAAAACCGCCTATGTCAGTTTGCTGAAGAAACTTCATGAAGTCACCGGATCAGAAAATGAGTTTTACCTGCTGGTGATTTTGCTGAACTACCTGGAATTTGTTGACAATGTGCCCTCGCTGCGCAAGAAACTGCCCGACACCACGATGGCGCAATTGCGGGAGTTTCTAAAGGCACGCGGCGTCGAAAACTTTGATAAGGTACTGCCCGCCCTGTCAAAGAGCCTGCTGACCTTGTTTGACTTTCCTCTTGCGGTGCCGGCTCTGCAATTTATCGACATTGGCGGGACGCTGCAGGTCATCAGCCCGGGCAATGTGGCGCTGACGCGAAACGACCTGGCGTTTCTCTACTTGTCGCTGGAGTACAATAAAAAAGCCATCGCGTCCAGCGACCTGGAAATACTTCACTACGATTGGAAGAAAGTGCCGGACCCGATCCAGAACAACCAGGTGGCGTTCTCGTTTTCCGACGATCACCCCATTGCTGCCAACCACATCGACGGCCTTGTCGATGTTACGTTGAAGGGGGTGGGTGGCGAGGTGCTGTGGTCAAACGACTTTGAACCTGCCGACCCTGCGTTGAATAAACTCAGCATCGTCGTCACCCTGCAGCAGCCGGGCACGCTGAATGGACCGGGCGGCGAAGGCATTACGGACAGCGCGAAAAAGCTTCGCGGCCAGGTGCTGCAGATGCCCAAGAAGTGCTCGCTAAAAGATTGTACGGTGATTGTGCAGGCAAAGCTCACAGAAGCCAGCGAAGTGTGGCAAATCGTGGGCGCCGCCACCACCGACAGCGGGGGCAATTTCAGCATGCCCTATCCGTATGGTCCATACGTTGCGGCCCAGGCCATCGTATCCTTAACACCCGATGCTCCAGCAACGATCGCTGTTGATCCGCAGAACGGTGCCAACAACGAGTCCATCGCCGATGACTTTTTATATTTATTGGTGACCGATCCGGAGTGTGAAGACGAAGACGACGCAGACTGCGACTGTCACATACCAAAAAAAGCAGGCCGCTTGCCAGGCCAGGAGGACCTCATCAACTCCGATCAGTATACGCAAGACATCGGCGGAAGCTGTGTGAACCTTTCCACGCCAAACCGGACCCTTCGCGAATATTCCTACCGCGCCATCGTGCGCACCAGTGACCCCGACGTGAGCAACTACACGTTGCGAAAGATCGCATTCAATCCATCGGACCCGCTGTCGGACTTCCGGTTTGAGTTAACGGGCGAGAACAAGAAGATCAAGCGCTCGCCGGTGGACCTGAACAATCCCATCCGCTGGCAGGATGCCCCCGACAACAAAGACAACCTGTCGTTCTATCAATCGGTGACCGTGGCAACGGGTCACGTGTTGCACTATAAATCCGAATTCAAAGCGGATGGCTATTCCCTGGGCGACCTGTTGTACTCGCTCGCGCTGGCCCCAGGTCAGAAGAAACAGATGGTCATTATGGACAGCTCACACACGCTGCTGGGCGCCGAGACACAAGCCATTGCGCAAGGCGAACAGCTCGCGGCCAACATTGTGAACGACCGCATCATTACCGACCAGATTGGAGGCGCCATTGGTGAGTCCCTTTCCGGCAGCAGTTCCGCATCCACGGCAGGGATAAGCGCAGGGTTGGGCGTAGGCGTGAGTTATGGCGGGATCGGTGCGTCGCTCGGGGTGGCCGGCGGCTACTCCAATTCCAATTCCAAGGCATCGCAAAACAGCTCACGCGATATTTCGCAGTCGTTTAGCGAACGGCTGCGGCAGTCGATCATGCAAAATGCCGAAAGCTACCGGCAACTCAACGCCTCGGTGGTGACGTCGGTGCAGGAAGGCCAGCACTACAGCGCCACCACCGATGTGGTCGCGAACCACAATCATTGCCATTCGCTCACCATGATGTACTTCGAAGTGCTTCGGCACTTTGCCATCTACCAGGAGTTGACCCATGTAGAGGAATGCATTTTCGTGCCGCTGCTGATGACAGAGTTCTCCACGGAGAACATCTATAAATGGTCGGACGTGCTGGCGCGGCACTTGCTGCCCATGCACTCCAACACCTACCTTCGACCGCACAGCTTCTTCGCCGGGCAACCCCAACACCCATTGCTGAAGGCGTTTGATGCCAACGCGAGGATCAAGACCAACTATGCGCACGTCGATTTTCCCACAGGGTCCTACGACCAGGACCAGATCAGCTTTGTGAAAGGAGAGATCTACTTGCGCACCAACCTGCAGCGCCCCAAGACAAAATACGATCGCATCAAATCGCTGCCGGTCATTTCCAAAACCGTTTCAAGAGAAGTGTCCGACGATCGCAGCAATGCCAAGAGCGCCATGCTGGCCTTGATGACGGGCGGCCTGTCTTTTCTGCTGGGCTCCGACGGAACGTACACCGAAACAGAAGAGGTATTGACTCGCGGAAAGATCTTCGACGCCTTTATGCAGTTGGATGCCAACTACGAGACCGTGCCGCCCGCGCAGTGCATCCGCGTAGTGAACTTTCAGACGTTTTCCATCAAGATCGGAAACACAACGTTCCCCATCTCGCCCGTTGATTTTTTCCAGAATGGCATTGTCGACAAAAAACTGTGGGACACGTATGCCACCATCCTGGGATACTTCAACACCATCGACATGTTGGATTATTATTTCAAGGGCAGGCTCATTGCCGAATGGGACGACATCTATTACAACGACCTGGCGCCGATGGTGTTCGACAAGATCGTCAATACCATCAAGATGGACTACATCAACACCGACATGACCAGCACGACGCGCTACAAAGGCGGCGAGCGCGTGATTCGCATCAACTTTAACGGCACCACCAGTAAACGCCGCATGGACTTTCCCATCACGATGCAGCTGTATTGCAACAGCCCGACCGTGAAGGCGCTGAAAGATATGGTGACCCTCACCATCGAGAACGTGCGCATCGCCTATTCCACGCCGCACTTCAACGGCCTGTTGTTCAGTGGCTATGCTGGCGACGACCTGCTGGACGGCACTACGCTATACATTCCCGAAAGTGCAGAAGAGAAAAAAGACCCGCATAAGGAAGACAAATATCTTGTGCAAAAGCTCATCGAACACCTGAACAGCAACCTCGAGCATTATAACAAGTCGCTTTGGCAAAACCTCGATCCCGACCGGCGCTACATGTTGCTCGACGGTTTCAATATTCAGATCTATAATGAATTCGGATTGCCCATCGGCTTTCGCAGCCTGGCATCCGTGGTGAAGAACCAGTTGCTGGCCATCGTAGGAAATTCACTGGTGTTGCCCGTGGCGCCGGGCTATAAGGTCGGCCAGGACTTTGTGGCCGTGCAAACACAGGAAGGCGTGCAACAGGAGATCTCCCTGCTGGATCACTACCGGCCGCTGACGCCCGTGCCGCCCTACCGTGTCAGCATCCCCACACGTGGCGTGTTTATGGAGGCCGTGCAAGGGGCATGCGATGCGTGTGAAAAAGTAAAAGAAAACTCCTCGCAAGATTGGACCAAGTTCACCACCGACGAGCCTTCGGCCATCGGCGCCATCACGCCGCCGGTACCGACCATCACCGACTGGAAGGCGGCGTTCAAAGAATTCGCATCGCCGATCGTCAACATTCAGAATGCACCTGCGGCACCCGAGCCCGGCGCAGGCCTGGCCGGTCTCGCCGAATTGATGGGCAAGGCAGGTATCTTCAAGGATGTTACCGGTCTGGATGCCAATCAGCAAAATGCTATCAAGACCTATTTGTCGAACCAGGAGAACGCGAAGGCCTTTGCCGAAATGGCGAAGAGCATGGCCATCCAGGGTCATAACACGGACAATTCGTCCAAGATCATGGACACGCTGAAGACGGCGAAAGACTCCGGCGCTTTGAACCAGGATGACTACAGCAAGCTGGTGAAAGATCACCTGCAACAACAGATCGACGGTGGCGCCACGAAGAAGGCCGAACTCGAAAAAGAGAAAGCGGTTCAGAAACCCACGCTCACCGACGCCGCCGTGAAGGCCGCCGACCAGGGCAAAGACGTGAAGGCGCAAAAGACGGACACCGATGGCAACACCGAGTCGGTCGAGATCACCAGCGGAAGCACATCGACCGTGCTCGCCGCCGTGCAAGGCATTGTCCCCAAGTTGAAGCAACCCTCGGACAACACGTGTTGGGCCGCGACCGCCACCATGATGATGAGTTGGAAACGGCAACAGTCGATGAGCATCACCTCGGTGATGACGGAAGCCGGGGCTGTGTATTTGCAGAAATTTAACGACAACCTGCCGCTGCTGTCGAATGAAAAAGAAGCTTTCATCACGGCCCTGGGCATGGTGGGAGAGGCGCCGGCAAGCTACCCGTTGCAACAATACATCGATTGGCTGAAGACCTATGGGCCGTTGTGGATCACCACGGACTCCAGCACGGCCACGGGCCAGTTCTCGCCGCACGCGCGCATTCTTACCCGCATCGAAGGCAGTGGCAATGCCAACGGCACAGGCACCACGTTTGTGTTTAACGACCCCGCTACCGGCACGGAACGTTCGGAACCCTTCTCGG
This sequence comes from Chryseolinea soli, assembly GCF_003589925.1. NCBI lineage: Bacteria > Pseudomonadati > Bacteroidota > Cytophagia > Cytophagales > Fulvivirgaceae > Chryseolinea > Chryseolinea soli. Next base: position 5,782,707 of record NZ_CP032382.1, read on the forward strand.
ATTTCCTGGCCGCATACGAGCAGATGGTGACCGACAACAGCGGCGACTTGTTTATCCAGATCGTGCACTTTGCCGACGCCACACCGCAGGCACCGGGCGAAGGCGCCCCGTCGAGTTCAGTCTCCGCGTCAGGGACGGACCCTGGCATTCGCGAATGCTGTGCCCTGGGGCAATGGAAAGTAAACGCACTTGCACCGGGAGCGCTTGACCCCACCCAATTGGGTAATCATATCAAAGGCGGCGGCTTTTTTTTAGGAGGCGAGATTGGATACATCTACACGAAAAAGGCCGGGCTCATGGACCTGGGTCACATCCGCGACATGGCTGACATGGTGAAGTTCATCTTTGACGCACTCGTGTCAGGCGTAACCAAATTGGATCTCTTTGAAGGAAAAGTGGAGGTGCTTACACCGCCTGCAGCCACGAAATCTGCCCGCCTCGACTTTGCGGCCGCGATCGCCTTCGTGGAGTCGTGGGCACACGAACTGAGAACCTGGAAGGACTATTCGTCATTCTCTGCCGAAGACGTTCCTTCGAACATGGTAGGCATCGAGGTAGGCAAGCGGGGCGTCACCGCTGGTGGCAACTTCAATACCTCCGTGGACTTCGCCCTCAATATGATCCTCAACACGGAATTGTCGGCCGCAACGAAGGCTCAAACCGAGCAGGTACTGACGAAGATAGAGAATGATTGGTTCAAGATGACAGGAGTAACTTTATCGCCGATCGAATTGCTTCGGCGGAATTTTGACGGGAAGCCCTGGATGGCCGGAATGCCGTTTGATAATCTGTCTTCGGTCACGTATATCAATACGGCCATCTTCGAACCCCTGTTCACTAAATTCAAGTATGAGATGAAGTTCCCGGTGAATGGTAGCCCCGGCGTGACACTGACCACGATGAAAGCCAAGACGGCAGCGCTTCGCACCGAATGGGTAACCGAAAATCCCGGCAAGGATCAGCCCTGAGCATGCGCATTCCCCTAAAAAGTGAAAGGGGCTGTCTCAAAAGGGTCAGCCTCTTTCATTTCACAGGCACAATTACTCATTCTTTTTTTGTCGTCGCTTGCTTTCGCGCATCGTGTTTTCCCGATGGTTAATCCAAAGGTATTGCCATTGTCATACACCATTCTTAGATTTAAGTATACTAACCAATAAAGTTATGCTTAAAAAACCGTTTTTAGTATTGATCATTGTTGTGGCTTTTTCTTGTCAGCAAGAGATCACAACAGATGTTGCACCCGTTCCAGCCGAAGTCAGCGTAGTTGACGGCCGCCTGGTTTTCGCATCAGAGGAAGTTTACCTGGCAAAGAAGAAAGAAGTTGAATATCTCAAGCCCAGCCAACGTGAAGTGTGGATCAGCCAATACAAATTCAAGACGCTTCATAGCCTGGGATATGAAGGCATTGCAAAGATCGGATACGATAATCTCTCACCTGGCCATCTCCTGTTGCTGAATGCTGATCGCCTTATGCAAATTGGCAGCGATGTTGTTTACTTTGGCGAAGCCACCAAGTACCTCATGAATGTAGAAGAGTACAACAAGCTGGTCAACAAGAGTGACATCATGAAATCTGACCGGACCTTGAAGTTTATTGGACAGGAACTTACTCGTGACACTAAACCCAATGGCCGTGTTCACTTTAATGCGTGGAGCAACGGCAGCACTGGCATCGGTGGATCTCAACTTTCATTCAGTTACGGATCGGGAAGAAAGTTTGTGGACGTATGGGTGTCTTACGTTGAACAAGTTAGTGGATCGGCAGCCTGCAGTCAGGATGTTAGAATGGTAGCGCACCTCTGGCTTCGACCCAGGCTCGAAATGATCAGCGGCGGCAGTTGGGTTCCTTGTTATGAGCGCAGAGATGTTGAGTGGGATTTTACATTTGATACTACCTACTACTACTATGGCAAGCATACCTGCAGCTACCTGGATACCCAGGCTGGTCCTTTCTCAGGACATCCTGCTGATTCAGATACCAATCTTAGCAGTTATTATAATTCAATTCCTGTACAGGATTTCGGACCATTTGACGGTGAATGGTATGCTACAGTGGCACTCAAAAACTGGGACGGTTATGCGCAGGGAAGCATGAAGCAATGTCACCAGTTGTCTGGTGTTTGTTACACGTATACTTTCTGAACTGTATAGATAAAAACATTCACTTTTTATTCAAAACTTCTTTTCCCTCATGCACTCGACGGAAATCGAAGTGTGTTGCAAACTGCAAGCATTCCCTTTCCCTGACCTGGAATGAAAATCCCTATATTGAAATAAAAAAAGTGGCCCGTTGCCGAGCCACTTTTTTTATTGCGAATACGATTTTTAAAATCACACCAGATCAAAACGATCCAGATTCATCACCTTAGTCCAGGCCGCCACAAAGTCCTGCACGAACTTCTCGCCGGAATCCTGACATCCATAAACTTCAGCGAGTGCACGTAACTCGGAGTTGGATCCAAAGATAAGATCGACCCGCGTGCCGGTCCATTGCACTTTGCCTGTCTTGCGATCGCGACCTTCGAACACGTTTTTCGATGCTGATGATTCGCTCCAGGTGATGCCAAAATCAAGCAGGCTCACAAAGAAGTCGTTGGTAAGGGCTTCGGGGCGCTTGGTGAACACACCGTGTTGCGAGTGATCGAAGTTCGTGTTCAGCACGCGCAAGCCGCCCACCAGAACGGTCAGCTCCGGCGCGGTCAGCGTGAGCAGTTGGGCTTTGTCGATCAACAGTTCCTCGGCAGAGGCAACGTGTTTTGCTTTCAGGTAATTGCGGAATCCATCGGCAGCGGGCTCGAGCACTTCAAACGACTCTACATCGGTTTGTTCCTGCGATGCGTCGGCGCGTCCCGGCGTGAACGGCACCGTCACGTTGTGACCACCATTTTTTGCAGCCTTCTCCACACCTGCGCATCCGGCAAGCACGATCAAGTCGGCAAGCGAAACCAGCTTGCCACCGGTCTGCGCACCGTTGAACTCTTTTTGAATGCCCTCCAGCGTTTTGAGCACGGTTGCCAATTGGGTGGGATTGTTGACTTCCCAATCCTTTTGGGGCGCCAAACGAACCCGTGCGCCATTGGCACCACCGCGTTTATCCGAGCCACGGAACGTCGATGCCGATGCCCAGGCCGTCGATACCAGTTGCGATACCGTTAGCCCGGAGGCGAGTATTTTATTTTTTAATGCAGCGATGTCGTTCGCATCAATCAGTTTATGCGTAACGGCCGGGATAGGGTCTTGCCAGATCAACACTTCTGCCGGCACCTCGGGTCCGAGGTAGCGGGCGCGGGGCCCCATGTCGCGGTGGGTCAGCTTATACCATGCACGGGCGAAGGCATCGGCGAATTCCGCGGGGTTTTCATAAAATCGTTTTGAGATCGGGCCGTAGATCGGGTCCACGCGCAAGGCGAGGTCGGTCGTGAGCATCGTTGGCGCATGTCGCTTTGACTTGTCATGCGCATCGGGTACGGTGTGTGCTCCGGCGCCGTTCTTTGGTTTCCACTGGTATGCACCGGCGGGGCTTTTTGCCAGTTCCCATTCGAATCCAAAAAGGTTTTCGAAGAAGTTGTTGCTCCACTTGGTGGGGGTGGTGGTCCATGCGCCCTCCAGACCGCTGGTGATCGTGTGGACACCGTTTCCGGTGCCGAAACTATTTTTCCAGCCCGTGCTCTGCTCTTCGATGGTTGCCCCTGCGGGCTCCGAAGCTACGTATTTGTCGGCGTCGGCCGCGCCGTGGGTTTTTCCAAAGGTGTGTCCCCCGGCAATGAGTGCGACCGTTTCTTCGTCGTTCATCGCCATGCGGCCAAACGTCTCGCGAATGTCGCGCGCGGCGGCAACAGGATCGGGGTTTCCGTTGGGGCCTTGTGGATTCACATAAATGAGTCCCATCTGCACAGCGCCGAGCGGACTTTCAAGCTCGCGCACGCCCGTGTAGCGCTTGTCTCCCAGCCACGTGGTCTCCGAACCCCAATACACTTCTTCTTGTGGTTCCCAGACATCTTCGCGTCCACCCGCAAAACCGAATGTCTTGAAGCCCATGGACTCGAGCGCGCAGTTGCCGGCGAGGACCATCAGGTCGGCCCACGAAAGTTTCTTGCCATATTTCTGTTTGATGGGCCAGAGCAGCAAACGCGCCTTGTCGAGGTTTGCATTGTCGGGCCAGCTGTTGAGGGGAGCGAAGCGTTGCTGTCCTGCTCCCGCGCCGCCACGACCATCGCCAACGCGGTACGTGCCCGCGCTGTGCCAGGCCATCCGGATGAAGAAAGGTCCATAGTGACCATAATCTGCTGGCCACCAGTCTTGCGATGTGGTCATCAGCGCAAAGATGTCTTTCTTCACGGCACCCAGGTCGAGCGATTTGAATTCTTTTGCGTAATTGAATGTCTTGTCCATCGGGTTGGACAAAGACGACTGCTGGCGGAGAATGTTCAACTTCAACTGGTTGGGCCACCAGTCGCGGTTCCGCGTTCCACCGCCGGCGGTTTGCTGGAGCGCGCCACCATGAAACGGGCACTTGGCTTCGCTGTCGTTCACATTCAATACTTTCGATGTTGTGGCTGTTCTGTTTTCCATTGCTTTATGATAGGGTTGTTTAGAATCTGAAGTCAATATTACCGCCATCCCTGGCATAAATCAAATCGATGGTTTTTATTGGCATATAGGTTCTATCTATGAAGCGGGTCGAAACATAACATAATGGTAACATCGTTATTACAACTCAAGACCCGCCAGTTCATTTGCATCCGGCTGCACGGTCTGTTTTTCTTTTTCGTCTTTCTCCGGCATTTTCTTGTCCCAGATGATGCTGGTAAGGATGGCTAAGGATGCTTCACACCGTTTCAGATTGCCGTCGTCCGACCAGTAGTGGGTATGTGAAAGGAAGGGGACAAACCTGAGCCATGGAGAACCTTTGATCTTTATTTTGTGCTCCCGTATTCCCTTGCCAAAATATTCGGAGAGGTTGCCTCCGACATAATCATTTTCATAATAGACATTGATCCACTGGGTGCATGCGAAAGGAGCGCTGTGGTGTAAAACTCTTCCGGGTTTTTTGAAGTCGGGCAGGTAAGTAAACCGGTTAATGTTCTTGATCACTTCAAAAACCGGGGGCGATTTGGGGAGCTCCCGTTCTTTCATTCGCTCTTTTAATTCGGAGATATTTTTGGCCAGCAGAAATGAGGCGTGGGTCAACGGACTTCCAAGGGTGATGAAATGTGTGATGCGCCAGGGATTGCCTCCGTCGTTTTGCTGGTAAAGCAGATCCTCCTGGGCACTTTGATATGGCTTGATATTCAATGCAACGTTCTCAGGCTGCGCGTAATCTTTTTCAAATTTCAATAATTGATCCTTGTATTTACCGTCGACATACTTTGTATTGTATTCACTCCAGAGATTGCGGATAATATCGTAGCCGATGATGGCGCCCAGACTGTGTCCGACGAGAATGATCTTTTCATATTTGTTCGATTCATGCAATGACTTGAGCAGCATAATCCCATCTTTCCGGATCTTTTGGCGCTCGGCAATATTTCCCGGCGAAGGGGAGGTGTAACGTGCCGCATCACCCACATAACCCGTGAACAAATAACTCAGCATGGCGGTGAGCAATGTTCCGATCGCGCCAATCCACATCGGTTGATCTTCGCCCATGAACGGTATGTCGTAGCCGGAAAGGATCAACGCGAGAGAAGCAAAGATGATGAACCAAATGGCGATATGAAACGGCCGGATGCGTTTCGGCAACGACCAGGGCCAGCGGAAAAGGATCTGCCAGATCCAGGTGAGCACCTGTTGCACTTTTGTGTCCCGTACATTGTAGGCCCAGTAGTATTCAAAGAAATCTGTTTTTACCCGGCCCTCGTCTTCCGCCGACGCCGTGGTCAGTCTCCGCAGTTCAAACAGGTTGGAAAGTTCATCCGGCTTGCTGTAAAACTCAATATTCTTTCCATCGGTCCCTTGGTTCCGCGTCACACTCGATACAAATCCTCTTAAGGTGTCCATTGGTTTTTGTTCACCAATGCCGTGGATAATAACGACGGCGTGTCTCATAGGTAAAAGGGTTAGGCTGATGCGATCAATAAAAACACAAGCCCATCAGCAATGTCGATCAGACATCATGATGGGCTCGTGAACTAAAGTAAGCATTAATCAGAGAACAACAACGGCGTGAACAAAAAAAACATGACGGTAGATGGCGTTCAAACACACATACTATCCGTGACAGATCCGGGATATGGGCGACGCAATGTGGTACCCTAGTCTGTACCCGTATAGTCTCCTGCTTCAGGGTCTATGCGGCTGAAGTGATAAGCTCCAAATTAATGTGATGGGTGTTTCAAAGTAGCGAAGTCCCCGAGGCGGGAGACTTCGCTACTTACGCGGGAGACTTCGCTACTTACCGGGAGACTTCCCTGCGACGACGAGGGCAATCCCGCTATAGGCAAGCGCTATGCCGGCGCTGGTAATTTCGCTTCCCAGGTAAGGCAAAGGAGACACGATCACCCGGGGGATATGGAGAATAATAAACCAGGTAAGGATCATGAAACCCAGTAGCGTGGCGGCTAGCTTGCGTTTTATGTTCAGAATGATCCCGACGCCAGAAGCCAGTAGTGCCATGCCGGTGAAGTAGATCCAGAACAAATGGCCGGGTACCCACGAGGGAACATAGTCGGCGGCCTCTTTGGCATACAGAAAATGATCCATGGCAAAACTGATGATCGTCAGCGAAAAGAGAATGGTGCCGAAAGGTGCGGGCTTGCCTAAAATCCTCAGGAGCGGATTTTCATCTTTTTCCGGATAGCAGCTGGCAATGACAAAGGCGCCACCGCACAATGCCAGTTCTTTTGCCGCATTCTCCCAGTCTCCAAAATGCATAGCGTTTGGACTAACCATAAGCTGATAGGGGATGAAGTAAAAGCAAAAGACCAACAGCAGCACGCTCCCTAATACCAGGGAAGCTGACCTGGTTTTCTTTTCAAAGACGATGCATGCGCCGGCCAAAATCAGCAAGACTCCCGCGATGTAAGCGAGGGCTACAAAGCCGGGAATTCCGGCATGCTTGGGGGGGATCAGCATATAGGGAAAATCACGATAATACAGCGTGTGAAAGCCCATCTCCGCGATCGCGATGCCATAGAAGATACGGCCTATTTTTGATAGATTTCCCATGCCCTTAAATGGTTTATTTGAAAGACGATGAAGATAAGCAATAGGAGTGATTCATGTCGTAACATCGTCTCCCGTTTCAGGGACCCTGTGGGCCTGACCGCGGCAAATTCCCATAACTTGGGGGGTACTGAAAGAGCCTCCCGGTCTGGCGAACGCCGTGGCACGGTGACGCACCATCAAATGCGCAACCATTCACCTTCGGCGGAGCCGGGTCTCCTTTTATGTAAATTGTAGCAGTGTATTCTTTAAAGTTTAAAAGCTTATAGCATGAAAGGAAAATTATTGATCCTGCTCTTCCTTTTTTGGGGACGGGCACTCGCACAGTCAACTCCGGAAACCTACCCCGTCGACCCCGCGTCGGAGGAACACGCCGGCGTGCCAAAAGGGGAGATCCTGAAGTTCACCTTTGAGGACTCCAAGCTATTTCCCGGCACGACGCGAGAGATCAGCCTGTATATTCCTGCCCAGTACAAAGGCGATAAGCCCGCTTGTGTTTATGTTAACCAGGACGGCATCCAGTGGAAAGCGCCGACCGTTTTTGACAACCTCATTGCCAAAAACGAAATGCCTGTCACCATCGGTGTTTTTGTTACGCCGGGAAAAGTATTGGCTCAGAACAAAGAGGCGCTTGATCGTTTCAATAGAAGCTTTGAATATGATGGGTTGGGAGACAAGTACGGGCGATTTTTGTTGGATGAGGTTTTTCCCTTTGTCGAGCGTCAGAAGGCAACCGATGGCAGGCCGATACGTCTTTCGCATAATGGCAACGACAGGGCTATTGGCGGGTCCAGCAGCGGGGCGGTTTGTGCCTTCACCGTGGCCTGGATGTTGCCCGATGAATTTTCAAGAGTATTCAGTGCCATCGGCACCTATGTTGGGCTGCGCGGGGCGGACCGTTATGATATTTTAGTCAGAAAACACGAGCCCAAGCCCCTACGCATCTTTATGCAGGATGGGTCCGGCGATCTCAATATCTATGCAGGCGATTGGTGGAAAGCCAATGAATCGATGGAGCGGGCGTTGACCTTTGCCGGCTACGATGTCAACCACGTCTGGGGCAGTGGGGGCCACAATGGCCTTCAGGGCACATCGGTTTTTCCGGAGGCGATGCGATGGCTGTGGAGAGATTATCCTAAACCGATCCGGGGGGGACAAAGCAAAAACCAATTTCTGGTGGATATTCTTCCAGTCGAAGACAAAGGCTGGGAATTGGTGGGCGAGAACTATGGATTCACAGAGGGCATCGCGGTGAATGCCAAGGGCGAAGTTTTTTTTCAAGACATCCCCAACGCAAAAACGTATAAGATAGGTCCGAACGGCAAACCGGAAGTGTATCTCGCCGATTCAAAAAAAGCAAGCGGCACAACGTTCTCCGCTGCCGGCGACATGCTCACGATCACCGGCGGATGGTCCGAGCCGCCCACAAAGGAAGTCCATCAATACAAGACACCGGGCGGCTATACGGTCGTGGCCGCGGAAACACCGGGCAATGATATCACCCTTTCGTTTAGCGGGAACATCTATGTCACGTCGCCCGACGGCAGGGAGCGGCCCAGTAAATTGTATCTCATCAAACCCCAGGGTGAAAAGAGCATCGTGGACGAAGGACTGAAATTTGCCAACGGCCTTTGTCTCTCGCCCGATCAAACGCAACTTTATGTAACCGAATCAGCCACGCACTGGGTATGGGTATACCAGATCCAGCCCGACGGCACGTTGTCGCACAAACAAAAATACGGATGGCTGCATGTGCGCGACGAAGACGAAAATGCCTGGAGCGACGGATTGAAGTGCGACCGCGACGGCAGGATCTACGTGACCAGCCTCAGCGGCATTCAGGTGATGGATCAACTGGGCCGTGTGAACGCCATCCTTCCCGTTCCCAAATCAAAAGGCCAGGTCTCCAATCTTTGTTTCGGTGGTCCCGATTTTGATACACTGTATATCACCTGTCATGACAAAGTGTTTCGGCGAAAGGTGAAAGTGAAGGGTGCCAATAATTTTGACAAACCTATCAAGCCAGGCAATCCCAAATTGTGAGGCTGGCGCAGTGTTCTGGTCAGACGTCATAACATAGCTCCGACTGGGTGTTGGCGTCCTGAAAAAACGCGAAGTCCCCGAGGCGGGAGACTTCGCTGCGACGCCTGGCGCAAAGTGTTCCCACTTGTGCCCATCATAAAAAGAGTCTTCAGACTGCGGCCGATTTAGGCGTCCAAATTACTTTCATAAATTTCCCTGTTATGCTTCACATTATCCGTCCAAAGCTCAGGATCATGCGTCATAATATATTTCAACCCCAGTTCGCGTCCCCCGGGCAATAATTCTTTTCTAGCGCTCTCAATAGACTTTTTCAATTGAGCCAACGTCAGGTCCGTGCAATACGCCGGGCTTCCGGGCTGTTGTCTCCAGGAGTCTTGAAGCGATCCATAATCCAAAGCATCAAACCCACTATCGCCAACCAGAACAGATACCACGTCTTTGGATAGCTTATCGTCTCCGGAAACGGGAAGCGCCAAACGCGAAGGCGTGCCCTTGGGAAGACCGGAATGGACCAAAGAACGATACAGAATGCTGTTATAAGCCTTCACCACCGGCCGCTGAAGCTGATTCGACACCCAAACGCTCTCCGGCATTCCATCCTCGATGTCTTTAAGGATCCCGTCGCGGATGGGGTAATAGTTGCAAGTATCAACAAGGACCGTTCTTGTGGGAGCGTTTTTAAATAGCTGTTTTGGTAACTTCAGGATACCGATCAAAGGAATCGTAATAACGATCACATCGACATCGGTGACAACATCGGTCAACGTAACCGCTGAAGCTCTCGTTTCCAAAGCCAAACTCTTGAGCTTTTCAATTCCGCTGGCATTGGCCATCTTCACGCGGTGACCGGCCTTTGTGTATTGCCGTATCAAAGTTCCTCCCATCTCGCCGGCTCCGATCATTCCTATTTTCATAATATTCGATTCGTTGTAAATCTACAAGCAAATGTATTGTCTAAATATAACCAAGCCTGGGGTAAAATGGGCTTTATGCAGTTAAAATCGGGCAACGGGTTAAATAGGATGAAGCGATAAAATCTAAAACAAAGGCGCCAGCGAATGGGTTGTTCCGATGTCCTTTGTAATGTTTTCTAATTGTCGATAAGTTGCCCGGTAAAGAAAAACAGCCATGCTGATTCTCCTGACCCCGCATTCCGTCAACGTCGCGATAGACGACAACTGCGGCACGCCCACGACATTGACGGGAAGCGACGTAGAGGAAGTGATTTCCTTAATAAGGCTCGTGTCCGAAACGGCGGTAACGAAAAGTCCATCGGCTCCTGCATCCTCGTATAGCTTTGCTCTTCTCAACGTCGTTTCGAGTGGCGAAGGAAGTTTTAATAAAAAAACATCGGTTCTTGCATTGATAAAAAGTTTTTGATGGGTTTTCTCGAGGTAGTTCTTAATGCCGTTTAATTTTCTCAGATAAATTTCCTCCCCCTGCGAATCTTCCAGGTTTATTCCGGCAACGCCGATGTCAATGAGTTTTTGAATATGCTCGTTCAGGTCGTCTAAATTATCGGTGTATCCTCTCTCCAGGTCAACGGACATGGGGATGCTGGTACGGGATTTTATGCGCTGCAGCATATACAGTAATTCAGTGAACGGGATCTTTTCACCATCCTCGTAACCCAAAGAATCGGCAATGGCACCGCTGGAGGTTGCCAGGGCGTCAAAGCCATTTTTTTCGATGAGTTGTGCGCTTTTTGCATTCCAGGCATTGGGAATAACCAATGGCTTTGTGCCGTGGTGCAAATCCAGAAATCTTTCGTAGTCGTTTATCTGAGCGGTGGCATTCCCAGTCACGCTTGTCGTATCGTCCTTGCCGTTCATTTTTCTTGTGGTTTAATTTTATCGTGAATAATAAATAACAAATGTATTCCTCGACGCTGCCGGGGCCCGGGTGTAAAGTGGACATTGTCGCGGGTAGATTTGGACAAAGTGACCGCGCGCTTTATTCAGCAGCTCACGCGAAGAAGGAAATGGTTATTGCCTATCGTTGAACGAAGTCCGGGTGATGGACAAAGGTCGGAAGTGACATCTGAAGATTGTTAGGATGGTGATGCTGGACAATTGCGTTACGGCGGCGGGCGCACGTTTTGTTCACGCGTCAACTGTGGGTTTCAGATCTCACTCTTTTTCCAAACTCCTCCCAATCAAAGCCTGTCTCAATCCGGTTATGCCTCAGGGCCGGGATTTGTGTGGTAATCAACATGGTAACACCCTCAAGATCCACCCGGTGATGCTGCGGGATTTGTTGTTTGATCGCTTTGACCATTTTGAATTTCGCATCGGGGAAGAAATCTTGTATGGTTTTTTTGAGTGTGTTGATGTTATTCATGCCATACATCAGGACCAGCTTGGGCTTGTAGGTGCTGATGTTGGAAAGGATGCTGTGCATGCGATGTTCATAAACATGTGCCTCATATAATTCACGGCTTTTTAAAAACCCAAGTTCCGGCATGTCGAGCCAGCTATAGTACCAGGCATGATTGTGCGGACTCGGCAGCGGATATAACTGGATCAACGCCTCGTTGTGCGACGATGGCGATAAAAAGTTATGTTGCTGGTAGGCGAGGAGGTCAGGTAATTTTTCCGCTTTGTAGCCGTGCACAAAGGCGATGAGATTTTTCCAAACGCCATGTTGCACGGCGTTGCTCTCGAAGCGGTATTGATGGCGGTTGGTGAACAGATTTTTTTTCGGACCATCCCACCGGATGGCGACATGCCGGTAGAGCTCGCGGACGTCGCAGAGTTCGCCACCCGTTTGTGCATGCACCCTGCCAAAATAGTTAACCTTGTCGGCTACTTCCTCGGGCACCTCGCCGCCACCTTCTTCATAGCCAATAAACCAGAACGGGGCCTGCCACGAGCCATAGCCGTAAAAATTGTCGATCCAATGTTTGAGTGCTTTTTCTTCGATGACCATACGATGTGAAAGATAGATTAAAATTATGGACAGCCATCCGGTGTCATGATCAGGGAGCAGATCGGTTTGGGATTGTTTCGTCAGGTGTATTTCAACGTCCATTTTTCAAACAACGCCCAAAAGCTTCGGTGCTAATTTACATCGTCAATCGGGCAAAATGCGAGGGTGATGTTAAATTGAATACATACTTACGGAATCCTTAATATTGTATTGATTGTCAATATATTATATTGATAACAGGAGAGGGCGGAATGGATGCATTAAAGTTTCCTGCAATTCCTCGGAAGGGCCGTTTGTATCGCTTATTTTACAAGATATTTCCACAATCTCGCTGTATGTCATTAACAGAGGCGTCAAATGGAACTTCTGATCGAAGACTGCCCTGGTGGACCTGGGTAGTACCGTTGCCGATTTTTTTCCTCGGCACGCTGATCTCGTTGGAAGCAAAAATCACTACCGGCACGGCACTGCTTTACCTCCCGTTGGCCTTTGGCTTAACGTTGGCGTATTGGTGGGGACCAAGAGTGTTGCCTGCATTCTATTTGAATGCAAGCGGTTGTGCAGGCCTGTGGGGTCTGAGCCGGGTAGAGCTATGGGCCGTATACGGTTTGCCGGAAACTGTATTTGTCGCCCTTTCCTGGTTGTTTTTTGTAAAGATCGCTTCGGGAAAAATCTGGTTGCCCGATACCAAGCAAATGATCTACTTCCTGATTACCGGGATCGTGTTCCCGCTGGTGATCTACAAGTTCATGCTGGAAAGCATTTTCATGTTGGCCGGCGACGCTCCGGAGGAGAACTATTGGAATCTGCTGATTACGACAGGTTTCGGAGACTTCATATCTACATTCTGCGTGTCGCTGCCCTTGCTTCACTTTCTTACGCCATGGATGGCAAAGCGCGAATTACTTCTTCATCGCGAAAAAATTGAGCACCTGTCGCAGTATTCACGGCTCCGGAAAATGCAATGGCTGGAACTTCTCACGGTTGCCGTCATGGCCTCGGTCATCAACCTGTTCCTGGATTTTATAGACTACTGGTTTCTGAATGGAATACTGTCGCTCTATGTCGCGATGCGTTTTGGTTTTGGCGCCACGGTGCTGATGAATTCCTATATGCTCATCATCACCTACATGGTCCCGGCGGTCATCCACCACGGTTTTCTTCCACACTTTGCCGAGAGCCAGATGCTGAGAACACAATTGGGTACGGCACTTTTGTATGTGTTCACGATCATCACCGGCCGGCTTGTTTCGGACATGAGGCTCAGCGAAGCGCGATTGAATGAGCGGAACGATGAGCTCAATCAGATGAACAGCGAATTGGACCGATTTGTCTATAGCGTGTCGCACGACCTGAGCGCTCCACTGAAATCGATCCTTGGGCTGGTATCCATCAGCCGGCTGACTACCGTGGAAAACGAGCATCGGCTCCATTTTGATCTGATTGAAAGAAGCGCCTACAAGCTGGAGGCATTTGTGGCGGAGGTATTGGATTACTCCCGGAACCGAAGAACGGAAGGGGCACACGAACCCGTGAACCTGAAAGACCTGTCGCAGGAAGTTTTTCAAAACCTGCAGTTCGCGGATGGCTTTAACGAGATTGCATTCGAGGATGCCGCGATAAAACACGAATGGGTGATCAGCGATCGCAGCCGGTTGAAAATGATCCTTCAAAACCTTTTGAGCAATGCCATCAAATTCAGAAATAAAACGGGCAAGCCATTCATCCGGTTATCTACACAGGTGAAGGACGAGAAATTGATGTTTTCCATTGAAGACAACGGTGAAGGAATCAGGCCTGAACTAAAGGCGAAGATCTTCGATATGTTTTTTCGGGGCAGTCATCGGTCCGAAGGTTCAGGCCTTGGTCTCTACATCGCCCGCGAGGCCGCAAAGAAAATTGACGCCGCGATCGAAGTGAGCTCGACGTATGGAGAGGGGTCTGTTTTCACGATTGCACTATCGGCTTCCATTTTGCCCGCGCCGGCAGGATCGCAGAAGTCCGTTCCCGTTACCCAGGATTGATTTGCAATTCGAATTATCAATATAAAAATTGCCGTTTGTATGGAGCACCTGGATGACGAAGGTCAATATTTAGCGGAAAGGGCTTCCCTGTTTTTCGAGTTCCTGGACACCAATGAACTCCTGACCATTTTCCCCTATCGCAAGGAAGCCTGGGCGGATCTTCAGAAAATGGTGGAGGCAGGAAGCAAACGAAGACTGAGGATATTAAATAATAGTATCGATGAGATGTTGATTGGCCCTCCCAACAGTCTGGGACTGGACTTCCGCTATGAAATACTGCGTTTGTTCGACGAAAAATTAGGAGAAGGCCACAACGCCCTGATCCATAAAATGATGGCGGTCTATGATAAGATCATCGAAAAAGGAACCATCGATTCACGCAACCTGATCAACACCGCCATCGCGATCCTAAACAGCGAAATGCTTGCGTTGAGCCCCGAACAAAAGGAAGGACTGAAAGAAATCATAAATCAATCGGTGATGAAACGGTAGTGGAAGGATCGGGCATGAGGGTGTGGAGTCAGTAGCCAGTAGTTAATACTCAGTAATCATTTGTTAGTAGTAGTTGCCAGTAGCGGGTTGCCTGAGGATCGCGGAGACGGAAAAATTTCTAGTACCGGCTGCCGGCTACTGAACACCAAGCACCAATATCATCCTGGCCCCTGGATTTTGGCTACTGACTACTGGCTACTGACTACTGGCTACTGAATACCGAATCCCCAAATTCTATTCGCTCCTCAACGACTGCGCCGGATTCATCATCGCCGCCCGTACACACTGATACCCGATCGTCAGCAACGCAATCACCAAAGCAATTCCTCCCGCCAGCACATAGACACTGAAACCAATCGTGGCCCGATAAGTATAGCTCTGTATCCACCATTGCACCCCATACCACGCTACGGGCGTACTGACGACAAAAGCAATGAGCACCAGCTTGCCATATTCCCTCGAGAGCAAGAATACTATGCTGTTGACGGAAGCTCCAAGCGTTTTCCGTATGCCGATCTCTTTGGTGCGCTGTTCGGCCGTGAAAGCGGCCAATGCAAACAAGCCCAGGCAGGCAATGATGATCGCCAGACCAGCAAAGACGCCGAATATGCTCGCCAGTCTTTTTTCGGCGTCGTACATTTTTCCATAGTCTTCGTCCAGGAAACTGTATTCAAAAGCATCTCCCGGCGCAAGTTTTTTCCAGTGGGCTTCAATATTGTCCAGTACGGCCTGTGTGCTTTTGCTCTTGAAGCGGAAGGCCACATAGCCGTTGGAACGTTGCAGGAACAAGGCCAGCGGCGCGATGTGTTCACGCATGTTGGCAAAGTGAAAATTTTCCACTACGCCGATAACGGTCCATGATTTAACGGAGTTGGGATCGGGCGAGCCATCGGGACGGTTTGCCGTAAAGGAGCTGATCTTTTTGCCCAACGGGTTCGGACCCATCTCAAATTTCTCTACGGCCGATTCATTCAACACCACGCTTTCGGTGGAATCGGATAAGAACTCGCGTGAAAAGTTCCGGCCCGTCTTGATGGTCATGCCCAAGGTATTCACATAGTCATAGTCTACGGTCCAGCCCTCCATCGACACCATATCTTCGACGTCATCGCCGGTAGGCACCTTGCCCTCGGGCCAATAGGTATTGTTGTTGCGCCACGTGCCGGATACAGGCAAGTAACCGGAGATCGTGGCGGCGGTGATAGACGTATTTTGAAGGAGTTCGTCTTTAAAAGCCTGAATGTGATTCTTGAGGTGGTCTGCCCCGTGGACGATGATGACCTGGTCTTTTCGAAATCCGATCTTTTTGTTCTGCGTGTAATACAGTTGCTTTTGGATGGCGATCGTTCCCACGATGAGGAAGATGGAGATCACAAATTGAAACACGACCAGGCTGCTTCGCACGATGCCGCTCTTGGTGCCCAGCGCAAGTTTCCCCTTCAACACGTTGACGGGTTTGAAGGAAGAGAGGAAGAACGAAGGATACAGCCCGGCCAGAAAGCCAACGATCACCAGCGCGGCAACCAACCCCACATAAAAAGCGGGCTGATCAAACGGCACGGAGAGCTTTTTCAGCGCGAGGTTGTTGAACACCGGCAGAAACAGCCAGACAAAGGCCAGGGCCAGCACAAACGAAATGAAGGTGAGGACAAACGATTCGGTCAGGAACTGGCGCACGAGGTGCGTGCGCAGCGATCCCATCACTTTGCGAATGCCCACTTCACGCGCGCGGTTGGCGGAACGCGCCGTGGAAAGGTTCATGAAATTGATGCAGGCCACAATGAGGATGAAGAGGGCAATGGCGGAAAACAGGTAAACATAGGTGATGTTTCCGTTGGCTTCGATGTCGCCTTCCAGGTCGGAATGAAGATGGATGTCGCGGACCGGTGTAAGCCAGTAGGACCACGAATTTCCCTGCGACTTGAATTTGTCCATGGTGAAATCGCCCTGCAGGGCGTCGGCCAACTGTGGCGCTACGTACTTTTCGATGAAGGCAGGGAACTTGGATTCGAGCTGATGCGGATCGGCCCCTTCGCGAAGCAAGAGATAGACGTTCATCCAGCCGCCCCCGATGAGACTCATGTTCTTGGCTTCGGGCAGCCCGGCGATGGACCGGAACATGTCATAGTGAAAGTGACTGTTCTCAGGAAGGTCTTTAAAGACCGCGGTGACGCGATGGCTCACATTGTCGTCGATGATCAGGAGCTTGCCGACAGCGTTTCCATCCGGGAAATATTTCGCCGCCATCGTGTGGCTGATGGCGACGGTGTTCGGTTCGGTGAGCGCGGTCCGGGCGTCACCTTCCAGGACGGGGATGGTGAAGACCGTGAACAGGGTGCTGTCGGCCCACACGATCTTTTCCTGGAAGCGTTCGTTGCGTTCCGGCAGGTGCACATAGCGCGGCCCCCAATCCCACAGCTTTGTTGTGGACTCTATTTCCGGGTAGTTCTGACGGAAAAGGTCGTCCAACTGGGCAGCGCCCAACGCAAGCCGCTTCTGCACGGCACCAAAACGCAGTGCGGTGTTGATGCGATAGATGCGGTCGGCCTTTTCGTTAAAGTTGTCATAACTCAGTTCGTGCTTCACAAAAAGCATGATGACGATACACGAGGCAATGCCGATGGCAAGCCCCACCACGTTGATGGCGGTGTAGAATTTGTTCCTGATGTGGTTGCGCAGGGCGAGGAGAAAGTAGCTCTTGAACATAGACGATGTTTTTGTTCGGATTTGAATGACTGTTTTTTGTGTTTCCAGCAGTCCATCGGTATTGCCGAAAGACCGCAGCGTAGCTTCATATGCGTCGATGAATTTTTTCCCGGAGCCCATCTGTTCTTCCACCCCCGCGCAGACGTGATCGATGATCTCGTCCTCAAAACCTTCCAGCACGATGCCCCGGTAGTGGAGATCCTTGATGATGTAGTCGATATGGTCTTTTGTCAGCTCAGCCATACGGTGAGGGTATCAGCTCATCTTTATCTGCAACACACTGCCCATCGTTTGAATAAAATCGACAAACTCGGCAACGCGTTCTTTCGCCTGGACTTTGCCGGGTGATGTGAGCGAATAATATTTCCGGATCCGCTTTCCAATGCTCACCACTTCAGTATTGAGCAAGCCATCGGCTTCCAGTTTATGTAGGGCAGGGTAGAGGGCGCCTTCGGTGAGGAGGATGTGGCCGTCGGAGAGCTCCTTCACGCGCTGGGTAATTTCGTAGCCGTACATCTTGCCGTGGTCTTTGAGGACTTTCAGCACGATGGTTTGAAGCGTTCCTTTTAACAGTTCAGGTGAATGCATAATAGATCAATACATAAGTGATTTATGTATAAGACGCCGGAGACGGCCGGCAGGTTGCACCTGGGTTTGGGTGACGCGTCGATATTTTATTTGATTCCTTATAAATAATTGATTATCAAATTGTTGAATAGATATTTTTTGCTGCGCAGGGCGTTGATACGTTCTCCTGGTCCTGCGAAAAAGTCCTCAGACCCTTTAGATTTCAAAAAAAAATTCAAGAAAAAATTGTGCAGTTAAGTAGCTGCGCATATATTTGCAGTCAAATAACTGCATAATGAAATCGAGAAGAGACGTATTCCAAGCCATTGCAGACCCTACCCGGAGGGCCATTCTCACACTGCTTGCGGTACAGGCACTAACGCCTGGAGCGATTGCCGACAATTTCAAATCGTCGCGGCAAACCATTTCCAAACACATTCAAATCCTGACCGAGTGCGACTTGCTTGAACAAGAGCAAAGCGGAAGGGAAATTTATTATCTCATCAACGCCAAAAAAATGAAAGAAGTAGCCGATTTCATCGAGCCATTCCGAAAGATGTGGGATGACCGGTTTAACAAGTTGGAGGCCATCATGAAGAAATACAAACCCAATAAATAAAACAGCATGGAGAAAAAAACAAAAGTCAATGCCGAAGAGGGCAAACAAGACCTGGTGATCACCCGGGAATTTGATCTGCCCCTGGAGTTGCTTTTCAGAGCCTATGTAGAACCCGAAATTGTTGAGCAATGGATGGGAACAAAGGTACTGAAACTCGAAAATAAACAGCACGGTGGTTATCAGTTTGAGACCACCGATCCAAAGGGCAACAAGCACCTGTTCAACGGGACCATTCATGCGTTCGTTCCGGATCAAAAGATCACGCGAACCTTTGAGATGGAGAACACGCCATTCGGTGTCCAACTGGAGTTCCTGGAATTTGAATCGCTCACGGAAGACACTTGCAAACTCACCATGCATGTTGTCTATGAGTCGGTTGCGCAAAGAGACCAGATGTTGAAGCTGCCCTTCACGCAAGGCATCAACATGGCGCACAACCGGATCCAAGACGTTCTCAGCAAATTAAAGTCACAAACCAATTAAAAACTAAACACTATGTTAAAGAGAAACAAAATCATCTATTGGGTTGCCACGCTCTGGCTGTCATTGGGAATGGTGGCCACGGGGATTGTGCAATTGATGAAAACGAAAGAAGAGGTAGATAAGATAACACAGGCCCTCGGGTACCCGGTCTATTTTCTAACCCTTCTGGGAACCTGGAAAATGTTGGGTGTTGTGGCCGTGCTCATTCCTAAATTTCCAGTCGTGAAGGAATGGGCCTACGCAGGATTCTTTTTTGCGATGTCGGGCGCTGTCTTTTCTCACATCGCCAGTGGCAGTGAGGGCAAAGAATTTTTCGGACCGATGTTGTTACTGGTCCTGACCGCGGTGTCGTGGTATTTCAGACCTGCGGATAGAAAAGTCGCGCTTAGTTAATTTAGAAACCACTTTAAAATATAATGTTATGAATGCATTTGATAAACTTGTGATGTTCAGCATGGCGGTAAAGGATATGGTCGCCGCCAAAGATTTCTATGCCGACAAACTTGGCTTTAAGATCACTTCGGACTACCGCCAAAGCGATAATCATTGGTGGGTATCGCTCGACTTTCCGGGTGGTGGAATGACGATCACCCTCACAACGGCCCACGAGAACATGAAGCCCGGGACGATGAAACTGTATCTCTCAACCCCGGATATTCAAGCGACCCACAGGCAACTTACGGAGAAAGGCGTTACGCTGGCGGGCGGCATAAAGGATGACCTATACGGTCCCGGATCAGGAGTCAAGTGGTTTAGTTTTAACGACCCGGACGGCAACCAATGGATTACGATGCAACCAAAATCCTGGTGATTCTAAAAACAAGGTGAGCCGCCCCGTTGTTACATCAATCCTGACGGTGATACCGTTGTACGGAAGCCCTTCGAATCATCATTTCAGTTATGATACACAAGAGTGATTTCCAGGATTGATGTATCTTTAAGTAAAGCCAAAACGACCGGAAGAATGCTTGTTCAACAGCCATAAAATAAAAGTATGAGCAAAATGAAGAACCCTAAAAAGAAATTGTCACCCGAGGAACGTGAAGAACTACTCTTGGCCTTACGAGCCCGTTTCGAAAAAAACATGAAACGCCATAAGGGTCTTGAATGGGCTAAGGTAGAAGCAAAGCTGGACGGAAATGCCGAAAAACTTTGGTCGCTCAACGAAATGGAAATAACCGGCGGCGAACCGGATGTTGTAGGCCAGGATAAAAAGACGGGCGAATATATTTTTTACGATTGCTCCGCGGAAAGTCCGAAAGGACGCAGAAGCATTTGTTATGATCATGAAGCCCTTGAATCCCGGAAGGAACATAAACCGGGGAACAGCGCGATTCAGATGGCGGCTGATTGGGGCATCGAGATCTTAACAGAAGAGCAGTATCGCGAACTGCAGAAACTTGGGGATTTCGATACGAAAACTTCGAGCTGGATAAAAACACCGGCTGAGATCAGAAAACTCGGCGGCGCTGTTTTCTGTGATCGCCGCTACGACACGGTATTCTTATATCACAATGGCGCGGAGTCTTATTACGCCGCCAGGGGGTTCCGTGGTGCGTTGAGGGTGTGAATTTTTTGCACAGCTAAGCTTGTGGAGTATCAATCCTTGATAAATTGTAACGATT
Organism: Chryseolinea soli; assembly: GCF_003589925.1. Taxonomy (NCBI): domain Bacteria; kingdom Pseudomonadati; phylum Bacteroidota; class Cytophagia; order Cytophagales; family Fulvivirgaceae; genus Chryseolinea; species Chryseolinea soli. The sequence continues at coordinate 5,803,358 of NZ_CP032382.1, forward strand.
TTTTTAGTTGACATAAAGCACAAAATGCATCTATCAAACACAAATGCAAAGATACTTCTGCTGGACACTCACCAAGACATTGAGGAGTATGCGGACGACTTGGTTACAAATATTCTCGATAAGAGGAATTTTGATTTTTTGACATACCCTCCAAACGCGGGATTGACAGCGCAAGAAATTGAAGAACTTAGAAAACTTGGCAACAACGAACATTTAAAAAGTGCGCTCAGAAAAATAATCGCAAACAACAGTGCTGGGGTTGTATTTAATATGCTGAACTTATTCGATGGAACGAGCTCTCCCAAAAATGACCATGGAGATTGGACAGGTTTACAGGTAGTGGATGAAGAACCCAATGATAGATCAGAGCCCGTTGGAGGTATGTTGCATGACAAGTTTTATGAAACGTATTGGGACTGGAGAAAGGTCAGGGGCGACAAAAATTGGAAATTGGACACTTATGAAGAATAAGTCTGGTACCGTTAGGTGAAGCGACAAACGATCACCAAACAAGCCAGATCTTTATAATTTAAAATGATATCTATGGCAAAAAGCAACATGAATCCTAAGGTCGACTGGTTTTTTAATAAAGCCAAAAAGTGGCAGGAAGAATATGACAAATTGAGAATGATCGTTCTTGACTGCGGGCTGACCGAAGAATTGAAGTGGGGTTGTCCTTGCTACACGTTCGAGGGTAATAATATCGTTCTCATCCATGGATTTAAGGAATACTGTGCGCTCCTGTTCATGAAAGGCGCCTTGCTAAAAGATGCGAAAGGTATTCTGATCCAACAAACGGAGAATGTGCAAGTGGCCCGCCAGATCCGGTTCACCGATGTTGAGGAAATAACGGGCCTGGAACCGGTCTTGAAAAGCTATATCAAGGAAGCCATCAAAGTGGAAAAAGCCGGTGTGAAAGCGCCCCTAAAGAAGACCTCAGAATTTAAGATGCCGGAAGAATTTAAAAATGTTTTGGATGGAACGCCTGCCTTGAAGAAAGCATTTTATGCACTGACACCCGGAAGGCAAAGAGGATACCTGCTTTATTTCTCCTCTGCTAAACAATCGAAGACCCGAGAGGCAAGGATTGAAAAAAATATGCCAAGGATTTTGAAGGGGAAGGGATTAGAGGACGAATAGCATACGCACCGATGAAGAAGGACGACCTGGAGTTTTTTATAACCGCCATGCCCCGTACGCGACCTGCTTATTACTATTTAGGTTGCTTAGACGGCTCGATTTTTATGGATTTTGATATTGGTGAGAACGAACGCATTTGTCTGAAGAGAATTTCCTTCGATGGATTTGGATGCTGCGACTTAAACGACCAGGCCATACCGATGGACGAAGTCGACTCCCAGACCTTCAAAGAAATAATCGACGCGCAATTATCCGACCAATCGCGGCTAACCTCCATTGTAAGGAAGACGATATTGAACAACCAGAAACTTATTTGGGAAGATGCTCTAAAGGAATATGGTCTCTCTTGAGACGAACAGACGCAATCGCCCCACATAATGTCGCATTTTTCCCATCTTCAACCCGGTTTTTGACGTTATGTTTGTATAAACACAAACACCTAATTTCGAGCGACCATGGAAATGCAAAAGAACCTCAGCGCTGAATTACCACACCAACCCGCGCAGTCTTTCTGGGCTGCACTCAAAGATGCCATCGCAGGATCGGAGGCGGACTACACGTCCATACCCCTTAAAAGAGCCATCTTGCTGCTGGCCGTTCCCATGATCCTGGAGCTCGTCATGGAGTCTACGTTCGCGGTGGTGGACATCTACTTCGTCGGCAAACTGGGCGCCTCGGCTGTAGCTACTGTAGGACTTACGGAGACTTATTTGTTTCTATTATATTCCATCGCCATGGGCTTGGCCATGGCGGTTACCGCCATCGTTGCGCGACGAATAGGGGAGAAGAATAGAGAGGAAGCGGGAAAGGCAGCTGTTCAATCCATCTTTCTGGCGGTGTTGTGTTCGGTACCCTTTTCTATCGCGGGCCTTTTCTTTGCCAAAGATCTGTTGAAACTCATGGGAGGAGATGCGTGGGCGATCGAAGAGGGATATCGCTATACACAATGGATGTTGGGGGGCAACGCCATCATCGTGCTGTTGTTTGTGATCAACGCGATCTTTCGCGGCGGCGGAGATGCGGCGATCGCCATGCGCGTGCTTTGGATCGCCAATGGTATTAACATTGTCCTGGTCCCCGTTCTGATCAATGGCCTGGGACCTTTCCCTGCGCTGGGCATACAAGGGGCAGCGATCGCTACCAGCATCGGCCGTGGCACCGGCGTGATCATCCAACTATGGGCGCTCTTCCGCAGTGGTAAACATATCCAGGTTAAACTTTCACAAGTCTACTGGGATGCAAAAGTGGCGCTGGGCATTATAAAAACTTCCCTGGGTGGAGTAGGACAGATGATCGTCAGCATGACCTCGTGGATCTTCCTGATGCGGATCCTTTCCGATGTGGGTAGCGAGGCCGTTGCAGGTTCCACGATCGCCCTGCGCATCATGATGTTTACCCTAATGCCCGCTTGGGGCTTATCCAATGCCGCAGCAACGCTCGTCGGCCAGAACTTGGGTGCAGGCCACGCCGAGCGGGCCGAGTCTTCTGTTTGGAAGATCGGTGTGTATAACATGGTGTTCCTGGTGGGCGTGTCGGCGATTTACTTTTTTTATAACGAATCATTAGTGAAGATCTTTAGCGATGACCCCCAGGTGATTCGTATCGGGGCGGAATGGCTGCGGATCCTTTCCTATTCTTATTTTGTCTACGGCTGGTGGATGGTTTCCGTACAGGCTTTCAACGGCGCTGGCGATACGAAAACACCAACCAAGATCAACGTCGTGTTTTTCTGGCTGATCCAGATCCCTTTGTGCTACCTGCTGGCCGTCAAACTAAATTGGGCACATTCCGGTGTGTTCTGGGGCGTATTCGTTTCAGAAACTTCCGTGGGACTCTTCACGCTGTGGCTTTTTTCCAAAGGAAAATGGAAGACGGTTAAGGTCTGAAATCACAGAAAGACTTTTTGGTCACGCAACACCATTGAAATAGCCGGCGAGGAACTGTGCTGTTGGTCAGGATAGTCTGTCCCAAATTGCTTATTTTGGGATCAAGTCCCCAGGTTATGAGAAAGCAAACGCTGCTGCTAAGTCTATTGTTGTTATTTGGAGTTGACACCGCCTGGTGCCAACAACCGGCAAAGAAACCCAACGTGATCGTGTTGACCGACATCGAAGCCGATCCCGACGACACGCAGTCGCTGATTCGGTTTCTGCTCTATTCGAATCAATGGAACGTTGAAGGATTGATCGCCACAACATCGATCCACCAGAAGTTGACCGTTGCTCCCGAATCGATCGCCAGGGTCCTGGAGGCCTACAAGCGGGTACTGCTCTATCTCACCATACACGACCCCGGTTTTCCCATGACCGATGTGTTGATGGCGAAGATAAAAAGCGGGCTGCCGGTTTACGGTATGGCGGGCGTTGGAAAAGGGAAGGATTCGCCCGGATCGGATTGGATCGTAAACATTTTGGAGCGGCCCGACAACGACCCGGTTTGGTTCTCGGTATGGGGCGGCCCCAACACGCTCGCGCAGGCGCTGTGGAAAATCAAGGAAGAGAAACAACCCGCGGAAGCCGCGCGGATCTTCAAAAAAGTCCGCGTCTACACCATTTCAGATCAGGATGACAGCGGACCGTGGATCCGGAAAAATTTTCCCGACATTTTTTATGTCGTCACACCCGGATACAACTACACCAACGCCACCTGGCTTGGGATGGCCTTTCCGTCGCCGGGAAGCAACACGGAGGTCACCTCCAACAAATGGCTGGCCGAAAATATCCAGCAAGGCCATGGCCCGCTGGGCGCCGCCTATCCCGACGTGGCCTATGGCATGGAAGGAGACACACCGGCTTTTCTGAACCTGATCGATAATGGCCTGAGCGATCCCGAGCACCCGAATTTCGGAGGCTGGGGTGGACGCTATGAATATTATCTTCCCGCGTTCACCGATTCGAACGTAGGCCCATTCAAGCGGGCGAACTGGCCGAAGGACGAACCCGAAACCCGGCCCATCTGGACGAACGCTTCCGACTCCGTGCTTTCGGCGCTCGATAAGAAGGTCCACTTCGGCAACCGGGAAACGATCTGGCGATGGCGGGAAGAATATCAAAACGATTTTGCCGCCAGGATCTGCTGGACCTCAAAAGATTTCACCGCCTGCAATCACCCGCCCATACCCAAGCTTGACCATGGCGACAAACTCACCGTGAAATCAGGAGAGCAATTTTATCTTTCTGCAAAAGGGTCGAAAGATCCCGACGGCGACTCGATGAGTTATTATTGGTTTTGTTACCCCGAAGCAGGAACGTACAGGGGTACCGTGAGCTTCAGGCCCTATGCCCCCAATTTGTATCGTCTCCCCGTTACCGCACCCGTTGTGAAGAAGGCCGAAACCCTTCACTTTATTCTCAAGGTTTCCGATAAAGGTTCGCCTGCGCTCACACGGTATAAACGGGTGATCGTTACGGTTGAACCTTGAGTTAGGATGGACGCCCAGCAGACAACCATGGGCACCTACACCGATGTTAGAAAAGTATCGGTTTTGAGAAGAATAGATGTAGCCATCCTGCCGCCATCTCTGTTACTTTGATCTTTGCGGATGGACAACAGCGCTCGTGCTGACGCCGGCCTTGAAGCTCCTTTTATCCGCCAATACAACCGCTATCGTAAATCCATGACGAATTCACGCATAAAACGGCTGCTCAGCGGCTGCCTCTCGTTGGCCTTCCTTTGGGCTTGTTCCCCCGACAAACAAAACACCGCTTCGACCTGGCCCACGTTCGGTCATGATGTTTCCAACAGCAAGTTCTCCGCGCTCACAGCCATCGACACGGCGAATGTCACGCAGTTGAAGGAGGCCTGGCGTTTTGAAGATAGTACAGATGGAGGTGGGGTCTACTTCAATCCCGTGATGATGGACAACCGTGTCATCGGCCTGATGCCTTCCAACAAACTGGTGGCCATGGATGCCGCTACCGGAAAGCGGTTGTGGGAATTTGCACCAGACTCATCCGACATCTCCAACTGGTCGAAGGGAATGACCTACCACGCGGGTAACCCTGACCGTATCTTTCTCATTTCCGGTGGCACGCTGTATTCCATCAACGCCGAGAATGGCACCGTCATGAAGGACTTTGGCCACAATGGACGCGTGGATTTCTACGAAGGCCTGGAGGTGACGGATGCGATGCGTGCGCAGGTGGCCGTCTCCAGCAATGCGCCCGGAGTAGTGTATAACGATCTCTTTATCGTGGGATGCAAAGTGCCGGATGAACTCCCCTCGACACCCGGCGATATCCGCGCGTTCAATATCAACACCGGCAAGTTGGAATGGGTCTTCCACGTGATCCCGAAACCCGGCGAGTTTGGCGCCGACACGTGGAGCCCCAACGCCCGCGAGCGCAACGGTGGCGCTAACTGCTGGGGCGGCATGGCGCTCGACGAAAAACGAGGCATCGTATTCGTACCGACGGCGTCGCCTTCTTTTGATTTCTATGGAGCGGACCGCCCCGGTCAAAATCTTTTTGCCAACTGCCTGCTGGCGCTTGAGGCAAAGACAGGCAAGCGCATCTGGCATTTCCAAACGACACACCACGATCTTTGGGACCGCGACAACGGCTCGCCCCCCAATCTGGTAACCGTCAAGCGCGATGGAAAAGCGATCGACGCCGTTGCGCTTGTCACGAAGATGGGATTTCTGTTTTTGTTCGATCGCGAAACGGGCGAATCTTTATTTGAGGTGAAGGAGGTACCGGTCGACACGGTCAGCCGCATGCCGGGAGAGAAACCCTGGCCCACACAACCCATCCCCGTGAATCCGCCTTTCGCGCGTCAGGGATACCAGGAAAAGTTCTTTGGGGGTTCGTCGGCGTGGATCAAAGAAGAGATCGCAAAAAACAAATACAAGACCGGCATATACGAGCCCCCGTCCATGGAGGGATCGATCATTCTCCCGACGGCCCACGGTGGATCCAACTGGGGTGGAGCGGCGGTCAACCCGCAAACGAACATACTCTTTGTCAACGCCATCGACATGCCCTGGATCCTGAAGCTTACTGATCTAAAAAAAATCCGAGAGGCCAACCAGCTCAATCCTGAAATATTATACAGGACCTACTGCAGCAGTTGTCACGGTGCCGATAAAAAGGGCGGCGCCGGTCCCGATCTGACGTCGCGCGCGAAAAACTACAAGAGCGCGCAGATCGCCAGCATCCTCCGGAAAGGAGCTCCACCTATGCCCTCGTTTAAATTTCTGTCCGAACAACAGATCGCTGCCATCGCCGCATATGTTAGGGACACGGTCGCGCAGCAGTCGTTCGAAACCGCCGGCATTCCGGAGAACAATGAACCGTATGGCTTCAATGGCTACAACTTTTACCTGGATCCCGAAAATCATCCCGCCATCGCTCCGCCGTTTGGCACCCTGACGGCCATCGATCTGAACACCGGCAACATCGTGTGGCAGGTCCCGCTCGGCGAGGACCTGCGATTCAAAAAGATGGGCATTCCAAATTCCGGCACCTTCAACCGCGGCGGCGGAATTGCCACCGCCGGAGGACTGATCTTCATTGGCGCGACAGACGACAACATGCTGCGCGCGTTTGATCAGAGGACAGGGAAAGTGCTATGGGAATATCAATTGCCGGGCATGGCCAGTTCGATACCTTCTACTTATGCCATTGGCAATAAGCAATACGTCGTGGTGTCGGTGAATGGTGAGCAGGCGAATAATTTCAAAGGGGGGTATATTGCTTTTGCGATTCCGTAGGACTTCAGGGTTCCCAATTTTAAGGCGGCTCGTAGTTCCCTGTTGAACAAGAGATCAACAGGGAAGAATATACGCAGAGGCTACTTCAAGCATGCCCGATGATCTTCTTCCGATGTTGCTCTCCCCATTTGTGCATAGCCACAATCACGTCGGTTAGTGTTTTGCTATAGGGGGTGAGCGCATACTCGACCGTAACGGGTCGGGTGTCACAAACCGTCCGGCTCACCAGCCCATTCATCTCGAGTTCTTGCAGCTCCTTTGACAAGATCCTCGGTGTAATTCCTGCTTCTCTCGACAATTCCCTGAACCTCTTTTTTCCATCCCGCAGTGTGGAGATGAGGATGAGCTTCCATTTTCCACCCACGACATCGAGCGTGTCCCGCAACGCGAGTCTTGCTTTTTTACAGGATTCTGCCGTGTGCTTTTTTGTTGAAGTCTTCTTGTCCATAGTATTCTTTTTGTAGGAAATATTCTTCTGTAATCAGTATCTTTTTTGTAACTACTATCCTTTTTGTAATCAGTATTCTTTTTGTAACCAGTATTTTTATTGTAACCGGTATCCTTTATGTAACAGATCACCAATGTACATCGTGCCGCTGTAGCTTTGTGTTACAAATCTAAAAAAAGAATGATATCACAAAAAGCGACTGCGATTACGGGCTGGATTCTTACCATCCTCTTGGCTTTTCTATTTTCGATGAGCGCCCTCATGAAATTAACCCTTAACGAAACGGGGCTCGTGCAGGCCTCCGCATTGGGTATAGAAGCCGGCACGTTTCGAATGATAGGGGTCATCGAAATTTTATCCGTGATCCTCTTTGTCGTGCCGCGCACCGGAGTGGCAGGTGCCCTTTTGCTTATTGCTTATATGGGCGGAGCCATTGCTACCCACGTGCAACACCAGCAATCCGTTGCAGGCGTTGTATTGATAGAAGTTTTGATCTGGCTTACGGCCAGCCTTCGATTCCCTGAATTGGGACGACGATTGATCCGCTATGGAGAAAAGAATTTAGGTTAATAAATAGTAAAACGATGAGCGCAAAGAAAGTAGTCGTAGCCGGTGCCACGGGTTCACTCGGCAGTAAAATCGTAAAAGCCTTGTTGGAACGAGGTGCTGAGGTAACGGCGATGGTAAGAGCCACGAGCAAGCGAAGTAAACTCGAGGAGATGGGGGTTAAGCATTTTGTCGTCGGGGACATGATGGACAACGCCTCGTTGCGGGAAGCGCTTTCACCAGGACGTAAATTTGACGCCATCGTAGCGAGCGCCGCTGGCTACACCCGGCATTCGAAGAGCGACAGTACAAAAACCGATACCATGGGATATCGAAATCTGGTGGATGCGGCAAAGGAAGCAGGCATCCCGAGGTTTGTGCTGATCTCCATTCTGGAGAGTGACAAGGCAGTGACCGTGCCACATTTTCACAATAAATACCTGACGGAAAAATACCTGGCCGAAAAGCAGCAACCCTTCGTCGCCTTGAGGCCCGGTGCTTTTTTCGACTGGGCCGATGATTTCATGCTTCGCAAAATAAAAAAGGGAATTGTTCCCATGTTCTTTGATAATGTGGATTATGGAACGATCTACACGCCCGACCTGGCCCGGTATGCTGCCATTGCAGCTACTTCGTTACCCGAGTCCGAAGTGAACACCGCCATTGATGTAGGTTGGGCTACACCGGTCAATGGAGACACGCTCGCAGCAGCCTTCGAAAAGGTGCTCAGAAAGCCGATGTTGGCAAAGGCCGTGGTGCCCGCTTTTGTAATTAAGGCGATCGCACCGATCTTCGCCATGTTCAGTCATAACATGAAGGATATGCTGGAAATGGTAAAATGGGTCAATACCGGCGTGTACGTGAGCCGAAACACGGAAAGACAGAAGAAACTCTTTGGCGATCTGCCGACGATTGAAGAAGCTATCACACGGTATTGCAGAGACCGGCATTTGATCTAAGCATCATCAGGCTCAAGATGGTGACCTACTCCAGTCACCGTCGGGGGAATGGAATGCCGGTCACCTCATGGCACACCTTTAGAAATCTTTCCCTCAGCATCACATCGTCTGCCTCGGGATTATGACGTTTTTCCTTTCGATGGTAAAGATAGCGACCGTTCACTTTAGCGTGATCATCATCGCTCACCGCAAGCCACGTCTGCGTCTCATAGCCTTTTTCAAGATCGTCAGGGGCACCCTGTCCACCCATCCTCGTTGGAACCCAGCCGGGATCTACGGCATTCGAATAAACACCGGTCCACTCATGGGCTACTGCCATGCATAGCATTAAAACATGCAGCTTCGAATCGGAATAGCTTATGCGATTGATGTTTGTTTTGAAGCTGTCGAGATTAGCCCGTCCCTGTAAATGCATTCCGGAGCTTAAGTAAACCAGGCGCTTCGGTTTTTGAATGAGACACGTAAGCAGATAGGGCGCTATGGTGTTGATAGCGAAGATCTCCTTCGCCGCGGTCTGATAAACTCCAGCGTTGTGAATCACGGCATCGAAGACGCCTAGGGCATTGACCTGGTCCGCAAGATTTTTTGTCTCTTCCATACTGGACAGATCTCCCGTCAAAACATGACTTGCCCCCTCAACTTTTTTCAAGGCTTCGCGACCGCGTGCTGCATTGCGCGCGTGCAGCACAACGTCGTGGCCCTGATTTACGAGTGCGTTTGCAGACAGCTGGCCGAGCCCGTCAGCTGATCCGGTGATAAATATTTTTGCCATCTGACTTCATGGGTTGGAGCAAGCATTTCTGAAGGCTCCGAAACCTGGTTCATTGTTTTTGATATTGTTCATCGGTGACTTTTTCCATCCAGTCAACCACTTTTCCGTTCAGTTGTTCCTGGACGGCGATGTGACTCATCGCGAGAGTAGGAGAGGCTCCATGCCAATGCTTTTCGCCGGGTAAAAACCACACCACATCGCCGGGACGGATTTCTTCAACAGGACCGCCTTCGCGTTGCACCCGCCCAAGTCCTGAAACTACGATCAACGTTTGTCCCAGGGGGTGTGTGTGCCACGCGGTTCTCGCGCCAGGCTCGAATGTCACCGTGGCCGCAGCGGCCCGCGCGTGCTCGTTGGGTTGGAACAAAGGGTCAATGCGCACAGTGCCGGTGAACCAGTCTGCCGGCCCTTTCCCGGAGGGTTGTGATCCTAATCTCTTGATCTCCATAATTAGTTTTTTTGAGTTAAGTGCTCTTGTTTTATAATGAAGCGGCGTGCCACTATTCGGGATTGAGTTTACACCCTAGCCAGCGCACATCATGTTCTAGCCTTGAATGCAGAGCAAAATTAAGATAAAAGCGTTTGTTGTCATTGCCGGTTAACGGTCTGCTTTCTTGTTCTACTCACTTTTTATGGAATCAATCGGATTTGCCAAGGCCGCTTTTATGGATCTAAAGCTCACGGCGAGCCCGGCCAGCACTGCCGATAACAACACGGAAAGCATGAGGATGTCGATCGGCATATTGATCCTGTAGGCGAAGTTGTTGAGCCATTGCTCCAAAAAGTAGTAGGAGGTGGGCAGGGCGATCAGAACCGCGATGAACACCAGGAGCATAAATTCTCCCGACAGCATGGCCGTGATCGCCGACACGGAAGCGCCTAACACTTTTCTGATGCCTATTTCTTTAGTCCGTGCTTCTGCCATCAATGAAATGACACCATACAGTCCAAGAAAAGCAAGGAAAACAGACAGCCCACAGAAGACCAATATAAGCTGGGAAAGTCTTTCATCCTGACGATACATCTGCCCAACGTGCTCATCTAACATGATAAATTCGAATGGAAGATGAGGCGCAACGGCCTTCCAGTCTGCTTCAAGGGAAGGGAGGGTTTTCGCTAAATCACCGGGCGCCACGCGGACGTATAGATATTCAATCTTCGATTTTGGAACGAGCATGATCAGCGGTGCAATCGTCGCGTGAAGGCTGGTGAAATGAAAATCTTTCACTACCCCAATCACTTCGCCGGTTTGGCTGTAGGACCGGATCTTTTTTCCGATCACCTCTTTTTTGTCCCAGCCCAGCATTTCTACAGCAGCCTCATTCAGGATAAATGAACTGCTATCGCGAAGCGGCTCGGTGAACGTCCTTCCCAGCGCCATTTCTATGCCCATGGTTTCCACAAAATTGGGGTACATCCGGAACATACTGATCATGCGGGGATCTTCCGAACGCCCTATTTCCTCAACCTCGGTAATGCCTTGTTGGCCATCAAATAGATCCCGGCTCGCGGAAACACCCAGCACATGGGCATTCGCGGAAAGTTTATTTCTCAACGACGCATAAAGCTTCCGCATCTGCTCGTCGGGAACGTGGAGGACAATGATTCCGTCTTTGTTGTAGCCCAGGTCTTTTGACCGGACAAAATCGATTTGCCTTTTAATGCTCAGGCTACCGGCAATTAACAGGGCGGTCACGAAGAATTGAAATACGATAATGACTTTTTTAAACGACAGCTTGCCGCTTCGTTGGTGAAAAGCGTTTGTTGCTTTCAGCGCCAGCTGCGGCTTTAACCGGGATAGAAAAAGGGCAGGATATAGGCCGCCAAGGCTGCCAATAAAGAAAATAAGAACAATATAAAGTGGAAGCCATTTGATATGCGTGGAGATCGTTAGCGACAGATCCGTGCCAAACAGATTTTCCAGCTGGGCAATTCCCACCTGCAGCATGATGATCCCGAGCAAAAGGCTGATCGCTGCGCCAACGATGGATTCAAAAATGAACTGAGAAAAAATTTCCGACCGACTTGACCCCAGGGAGCGCTTGACACCTGTTTCTTTGACCCGATAAATGGAGAGGGCAGTGGACAGGTTAGCAAAATTGAAGCATGCAATACCCATAATGAGAGCAGCAATGGCCGCCAGGCCGACCGTGTACGTGTAGTCCCCCTTGGTAGAAATGCCATCGCGCTCGAGGATGTTGCGTGAATGCAGGTAAACGTCCTTTACAGGTTGCAGTTGATAGTTGATTTTTCGGGCATCTTCAGGCGATCGGTACTTCCGGATGAATGCTGGAAATTTAGCTTCCACACTTGCTTTGTCAGTTCCTTCGCGCAAGCGGACATAGGTGGGAAAGGAGGTCCAGGCCCAACTGGTCAGGCTGATGGGTATACCTTTCGGCGGTGTAAACGTTTCAAAGGAGACGAGCACATCAAAATCGAGATGCGACTTGCCCGCCGGAAGTGTTACGCCGCTGACCTGCACAACGATGTCATTTACCTTAATGGTTTTATTTATCGGATCCTGATTTCCGAAATACTTCTTTGCAAAGGCTGTGGTGATCACCGCGGTATTTATTTCTTTCAAGGCGGTATGAGGGTTCCCCTGTGCAAGGGGAAAAGTCAATACGTTGAAAAAGTTTGAGTCGGCGTAGAATACTTTCGTTTCATAGAATTTCTTTTCACCGATCTCAATCAACACATCATCCGCGTGACGCAACCTGACGGCGGCTTCCACTTCCGGAATATCCGAGATGAGTGTTGGTGCCAGCAAAGGCGTGCCGGCGGCCTGCACTTGCGACCCCGTTGGGGTTTGCGTTACCGTGTTGAGGCGATAAACGTTGTCTGAAAGACGGTGAAACTTGTCGTAAGAAAATTCGCCGGACACAAAATGAAGGATGGCGATGGAAGAAGCAAATCCCAAGGCCAACCCTCCGATATTGATCAGTGAATAAATTTTGAATTTCCGCGCATGACGCCACGCGATTCGAAAGCCCGTTGTAATCATAGATAATATCAGAGCCTTCCTTTACTCCCGATACAACATACACTTTTTGTTGACAATCAGGCAGTTGAGCCCCTCGAGAAACAAGGTAACAACAGAATTCCAATGATCAAATCGAAAATATTCATGATGGCTCACTAGATTTGACCTACCATGCCGGGACCAACAAAAACCGTTGACATCGATCAAATGATCGCGACCCTTCCGCGCGATGAGCAAGTGCTGGTGAAGCGGCTCCGCGCACTGGTAACGGAATGCATTCCACAAGCCACGGAGAAGGCATACGACGGCCAGGTCATGCCGTTCTACACCCGGAACCGGCTGATCTGTTTTATCTGGCCACCTTCCATGGCTTGGGAGCCAAACGCAAATTTTGAAAAGCAAAAGGCGAAAGGAGTGGCACTCGGTTTCAACCAGGGAAGTCTGATGGCCAACGAGGATGGCGTGTTGCTGGCCGAGGGTCGTAAACAGGTTTATATGATGTATTTTAAAAAGCTGGACGATATTGACGAGCATCAGGTCCGTGCACTGTTGTTCGAGGCCGCTATGATCGATGGACAGTTTGCCAAAAAGAAGAAGCGTAAATGAACATGCCGAATGCGCTAACTCACATCCTGCAATATGATGCGGAAGCTCTTGCGATCCGGTAGCTGATTCGAGAATGAGCGCAGGGAGTCACTCAACCCAACCTAAGCCAGCAGACGTTTGTAGTGCGCTGTAATGAATTGATCAATGGAATCAAGGAATGCCTCCAATTCCATTTCGTCTAGGTCGATAATCAGGTTCTCCTGATGAGTGGATACCTGCACCTTGTGAAGGACATTTCTTTCATCGCGGATGAGCGTCAGGCGTTGGATTTCCTTCAGGTCGAATACACCCGATTTCTTGTTGTTCTTGTATTCAATGGCATGGTCGGTCAACTTCAGGAAGTCGTTGTAGTTATTGAGCCCGGAAACTAATTTGATCACGACCGGGATGACCGTGCAGAGGATTGCCCAGATGACAAATCGAACGATATGAACGTCGTAATTGAAATAGACAAACGCGAAGATCGCCGGTATGATACAGTAGATCAGCAGTTGTGTCTTTAGCTTGGTCCGGTGGTTCCTGAACACGACACCGTCTTTTCCTGGTTTTATCTTGATCGGGAACAAGAATTCCTCCCAAAGAACAAGCACCATAATGATGACCGCCATGCTGATGAGCAGCATGCCAAAGTAAGCGTCTGTTGTGCCATCCATCAGTTCGCGCCAGTGTGTTTCGAAGAGCTGCGACGACAAAAAGAACGATAAAACAAAGATCAATATTAAAAGTCCTACGCTGAATTCTACCGGATAGGTTGGCCGAATGATTTTTCCCATGATGTCTTAAATGATCAAAATAATTTGGGTGCGATTATAAGAAAAATATGATTTAGAATTTTTTTTATTTTGAAAGATTTGCCCGTCAAGCCGTTGAAGAATTTTCCGGCCAGATGTCTATTGCTCTACGCCATTCAAAAAAGTGGAGACCTTGCGTACGCTACCGTTTTCGTTGTAAAAAATGATGGTGCCATTGCCATTCCGGAGGGTGCCGGCGTCGCGGCGTTTGCCGTCCTCGGTGAAATTGGAGACCACCTCCCATTGAAGACCGTCCTTGTCGATCTGTTCAATCCAGAGTTGGCCATTAGGATAAAAATACTTTCTCGGGCCGTGGAAATTATCGTCTTTGAAGTTCACTTCTTCCATGACTTTTCCGTCCGGGTAATACTCGCGCCCCACGCCATTGCGCTGGCCATTTCGTATCGTCAGGATTTTCTCGAGCGTACCATCTGGGCGAAGGGTGTGTTCTATATAATGCTGCGAACTGCCAAGATATTCACGTTCGTCTTTTATCGTGCCGTCGATCCAGTACTCGCGGGCAATACCCTGTAAGCTATCGTTTTGAAAGGTGCGTAGAGACGCCAGGGTTCCGCGAAGGGTATACTCCCGCCACTCGCCATTCAGGTGATCATTCTGATATTGTTGTTCCCAGATCTTGTAACGGCGCTGACGATTGACGCTATCGATCACATACACATTAACCTGCCCTTCCTTTTTGCCGTTTTTCCACGTGCCTTCAAAACACAAGAGCGTTGGACCCGAAATTTTTATGACGGTCGTGTTGTCATCGTCAATATCCCACAGCACCGCGTTTGTTTCAAGATAGGAAACGACCTTTCCGTTTTTCTTGGCGGCATTAAAATCCTTGAAGGTCCCGTCGTTCGTGCTCAACAAATGTTTAGTGGCGTAACGAGGCGATTGTGCCATAACGGAAGCACTCGTCAATAGAAAAATTACAGTCAGTCTAAAGGGGGACATCATTCTGGTTAGGTTAAAAAAAGCAGTTTGTTAGGGCGAGGGTTTTAATTTGTCTAATCAGCTATTCTTATACTTCGTAATGTCCAAAGCAACCCCCACATAGTTCCCATTGGGCAACATCGAATTCACCCAACTGAACCATACCTTCTTTCCATCTTTTGTAGATAGACTGGTTTCCATCGACGCGATCTCCTTTGGAAGAATGTTCGGATAATTCAAAATGTAATCGCGGCTGATCCATCCGTCCCGCAAATTCTGTGAACTCCACCAACCGTCCTTCACCAACTCTTTCGGGTCGTAGCCCAGAAGATTTTGTACGGAAGGACTGACAAAAACAATTTCACCCGCCTTGTTCGCAACAATGGAAAGGACGTTGAGCTTTTCGAGATTGGAATGCGATTTTTTTACACTCGAAATAAGTTTCAGCCGGACGGTGATCACAATGCCGAAGACACCGAGGGCGATGATCAAATTTAAGAAAGCCATCAAATTCCCATTGCTCAAATCCGTACCCGGATACGCAAACATAGAGGCCAGCACGATGATAACACTCTGTACCCCGTAGTAGAACAGACTGTTGATAATGACCGAACTGGCGCCCACCACCAAGATCAAAATAATAACGGCATTGGGATCGAATCGATTGATCAGCACAAACGCGATGACATAAAAGAGCGTAGACAGATACAGGAAAAGGGAAAAGTAGGAAAGCACGATGCCTCGCTTAAACCTGAAATAGGTAGCAACAAAAGCTAGGGATCCCAGTCCGATGATCGTCCAGCGCACTTCATCCAAATCGGTGAGGCCCGGTAGAAAGCGATCATAAAGCAGTTTGGTCACGGCGGCGGTAACGGTAAACAACGCGATCACCAATCGCACAGAGCCGATCGATTGTCGCAACAAGACTTTGGTAACGAACGGACTGGTAGGTTCCTGGTTCATAGGGGTATGATAAAAGCCAACCATAAGGTTAGTGAGAGTTTTTTCAACTAAAAAATCAAAGTATTGACAATTATTACTCCGGTGTTGATTCTAGCCGGGTGGTTGGGCTTTATGTTGGCTATTGTTGTAATACTCTGTTTTTCAGTGATTTATGATAATTTCAAACGCCAGGCAGCGACGCTTTTGACGGAATATAGGGATAGCAGATTGAGATTTTAGGCCCGGCTTTTCGAAAGCAGGAGGCAACGAGCGAGTGCAGCGCAGAATGGAGCTTATTGTTTGGGCGTGATCTGTGCGAGATCTGTTTCGCAGGTCCTGTATAGAGCGACTTCCCGCACGGCCAGATCATCCGTTACCGAATGATCTGGCCGTATGGGGAATCCACGATTAATTTATTAGGCTAGCCTTACCGGTAACTGCCTGATCCGTTTTCCGGTTGCTGCAAAAATAGCATTGCAGAGTGCCGGTATGAGGGGAGGCACGGGCGGCTCGCCTACGCCGGTAGGCTTCTCGTTGCTTTCTATAAGATGAACGGCGGTCTCGAAGGGTGCATCCGTCATTCGGGCAACCTGGTAGTTATGGAAATTGGATTGCTGAACGGCTCCCCCGGTTACCGTAATTTCACTTTTCAAGGCAAGACTCGCGGCAAACGCTGCGCCTCCCTCAAACTGTGCTTTGATCCGCTCCGGGTTCACCGGAATGCCACAGTCCACCACATAGTCTACCTTGGGGATCCTGATCTTGTTATTGGCATCAACGGTGACCTCGACTACGCAAGCCACATAGGTGAGAAAACTTCTATGCGCAGCGAAGCCCTGGCCACTTCCTTTGGGAAGAGTTTTTCCCCAATTTGATTTTTCCTTTGCCGTTTCAATCACCTTTCGAAAGCGTGCCGTGCTCCAGGGGAAGTCTTCCAGTTTTTCGCCGTAATTCCAGAACTCTGACGTAAGCGCACTGAAGTCGATGGAGCGGTCGCTTCCGAGCAGGTCGAGGGTGTTTTGAATCGGATCAACACCCCGGGCATGCGCCACCTCGTCCAACGTACAGCCTACCGCGTAGGCATGATGGATGTTGGCGACAGACCTCAGCCACCCAATGCGTGTCTTGACGGTGGCTTGCTGGGTTTCGCAGCAGACGTTGTCGATGGCATAGGGCATGTCGATCATCCCCATGCTCAACTCCGCACCGCTGGCCTCTTTGGCCTTGCTGTCCGAGGTTCCGTCAATGGGAGGGAACACAGACCGGTGCAGCCAGGAGGTGACTTTGCTGTTTTCATCGATGCCCACTTTCAAATGCTGGGCCGCCGGGAAGTGATAGAAATCATGCTGAATGTCGTCTTCCCGTGTCCACAATATTTTTACGGGAGTGCCCATCGTTTTGGAGATCAGGGCGGCTTCCACCACGAAATCCGGTTTTGACTTGCGGCCAAAGGCGCCGCCTAGAAGCGTAACGTTAACCGTCACTGCTTTTGGATCCAGCTTCAAGGCTTCTGCCAACGCTTTCCTCGCCCCTTGTGGATCCTGCACGGGAGCCCAGACCTCGCATACGTTGTCGTGTACGTGGGCCAATGCACAAGGTGTTTCCATCGGAGCATGCGAAAGCAGCGGGACCATATAGTCGACTTCGATTACTTTTTTTGCGTTCTTCAGGGCACTCTCGACTTGTCCGTTTTCTCTTCTTACTTTCCCTTTTGTCTTGGCGCGTTGCAGCATGTCGCCATTGTAGGTGTGGGAGTTGTAGTCTGCGTTCGTGCCTTTGTTCCAGGTAACGTCGAGCGCTTTGCGGCCTTCCAACGCGGCCCAGGTGTTTTCGGCAACGACCACGACGCCGCCGAGGGGTTTATTTAATGTGGTAGGAAAGCCCGGCGGGTCCAACGTGAAAATTTTTATGACGCCCGGCACTTCCATCGCCTTATCGGCTTTAAAAGACTTCAGCCCCGCGCCGGGTTCAGGGTTGCGCTTGATCACGGCAATTTTTGTGTTCGGAAGATGATTGTTGTCGAAACCGAACTTTGCTTTGCCCGTGACAATGGCCTTCAAATCAACAATGGAACTTTGTTTTGATATGTACTTGAAATCTTTTGGCGATTTCAGCGTGATCTTGCTTTCTTCGGGGATGGGCAATGCCGCGGCTTTCTCCGCGAGGTATCCGAAGCCAAGCGATTTTCCGGAGGTATGAACTACCTCGTGATTTTGTGCCTTGCACTCCGATACGTCAACGCCCCACTCTTTTGCGGCAGCCTGTTCCAGCAATAGGCGCACCGTGGCACCCGCCTTCCGCAGGGGCGTGAAAAACATGCGCACGCTATAGGAACCGTCTGTATTTTGATCGCCGTATTTCTCATCGCCGACCGCCTGCACCACCTTCACCCGGCTCCAGTCGGCCTCCATTTCATCGGCCATGACCAGGGGAAGACTGGTCCGTATCCCTGTTCCCATTTCAGACCGGTGGGCAATGAGCGTAACATCGCCATTGCCGTTGAGGCTGATGAACAGGCTTGGCGAAAATACAAAGTCAGGATTGCCCGTGAGTTTTTTGGAGGTGTCCGAACAACTGAAGCTGAGGCCCAGCAACAATCCCGACATGCTCATGGAAGTGGATTTCAAAAAGTCGCGGCGGCTGACTTTAAATATTTTGGACTCGTTTATTTCTGTTTTCATTTTGCTGCTGTGTTAGAGGCCCGCTTAATGGCTTTCCGGATCCGTTCGTAGGTGCCGCACCGGCAAATATTGCCCGACATGGCGGTTTCAATATCCTTGTCGTTCGGTGCTGGATTTTTTGACAGCAGTGCAACGGCCGACATGATCTGACCGCTTTGGCAATACCCGCATTGGGGAACATTCTCATCCATCCAGGCTTGCTGCACCGGGTGAACTTTTTCTTCGGACGAGATCCCTTCGATGGTGGTCACTTTCTTATTTCCGATCGTGGAAACCGGCGTCGAGCATGACCGGACCGCAGTACCATCGAGGTGTACTGTGCAGGCTCCGCATTGGGCCATGCCACAGCCGTATTTTGTTCCTGTAAGACTGAGGTTATCGCGAAGGACCCAAAGGAGAGGCGTATTGGGAACGGCTTCCACCTCACGGTTTTCACCGTTGACGATGAGTTGGTATGTTGCCATGATGAAGGAGTTGAATTTTTTTGAAGTTAATGAAATTAAAAGAATGGTACAAAATGATCGGAGCGTAGAAATAGGAGGGCAGGGAGGTGAGTGGAACGGTACTCAATCGATAGCGCTGCCATCGCGATCCGCAAATTTGGATAAACTTCAGATATTATATTATCTTCACTAAACTCAACTCCACGCCTGTGAAAAACAAATGGTACTTCCTGTTGCTTTTCGTTATCATCTTCAGTTGCCAAAACGAAAAACCCAAAGGGTGGATTGATCAGGATCGTCTACAAAACCGCCAGGCCGCCGATTGGTTGACCACCGGCGGCAATCAAGACATGCAGCATTACTCTCCGCTGGATCAGATCAATTCAGGAAATGTAAAGGACTTGGGGTTTGCCTGGGAGTATGATGCCCGTTCACACATCGGCAATGTGCCGCGAGGTCTCGAGGCCACACCCATTGTCGCGGATGGGATCATGTATACCGCTGGGTCATGGGGAGCCGTCTATGCGTTGGATGCTAAAACCGGAAAAGAGCTTTGGACATTCAAACCCAAAGTAGATCCTGCTTACGTTCGCCGTTCGTGTTGCGATGTGGTGAACCGTGGTGTCGCCGTTTGGGAAGGAAAAGTTTATGTGGGCACGCTCGACGGATTTCTCGTTTGCCTCGATGCGCAGGATGGTAAAGTACTCTGGAACGTCGATACGTTTACCGACAGAACGAAGGCCTACACGATCACCAGCCCCCCGCAAGTGGCGGGCCATATCGTGATGATCGGCAATTCCGGTTCTGAGTTTGGCGTGCGCGGTTATATTACCGCCTACGATCTGAAAACCGGGGAACAAAAATGGCGCTTCTTCATCGTACCCGGCGATCCGGCGAACGGACACGAAAGCGCTGAAATGGAAATGGCCGCTAAGACCTGGGATCCAAAATCGCATTGGCAAAGTGGAGGCGGAGGAACGGTGTGGGGCGAATCGGCTTACGACCCTGAACTTAATTTGCTTTATGTGGGAACGGGCAATGCAGCCCCATACCCGATCTGGTTTAGAAGCCCTTCCGGCGGCGACAATCTATTTCTGGCTTGCATACTCGCCATCAATCCTGACACGGGAAAATTGGTTTGGCATTATCAAACCACCCCGGGAGAGATCTGGGATTATACCGCTACTCAAAATATTGTGTTGGCCGATGTTGAACTCGCCGGCAAGCCCCGGAAAGTTTTGATGCAGGCGCCCAAGAATGGTTTTTTCTATGTGTTGGATCGCGCCACGGGAGAACTTATTTCGGCGGAAAAATACACCCGGGTCAATTGGGCCAGTCATGTTGACTTGAAGACGGGAAGACCGGTATTAACAGAACAGGGACAATGGTACAAGGACAAACCAAAACTTGTGGTGCCGTATCTGGGTGGGGGACATGTGTGGCAACCGATGTCCTACAATCCAAACACCGGTTTGGTTTACATACCGGAGCGCTCCGTGCCCCAGGTGTTCAAAACCTTCGACACCTACGAATGGCTGCCCGATGTGGACAATACAAACCTGGATTATGCCGAGATGTATAAATTTCGAAAGCACGTTCTTGACCAGGTGAAAAGCGCGGAAGACACCGTTCGCGCAGAGAATTTATTGGCCTGGAATCCCATCACCCAAAAAGTTGCCTGGAAGTTTCCGGACGGTGGTCCCGACGGAGGAACCATGTCGACGCCTGAATTAGTATTCCAGGGAACCCGGACTGGCTATTTCAATGTACACAACGCGAAAACCGGAGAGAAGCTGAAATCTATTTTTACGGGTAATGGAATCATGGCTGCCCCCACAACCTATAGCATAGACGGCGAACAATATGTTGCCGTGATGGCTGCCTACGGAGGCGCCGAGACGAGCGGCTATTTGCCGGATGGGGTCATCTATCAATATGAAAACAAAGCCCGGATCATAGCGTTTAAACTGGGAGGAGGAGAAACACCGCTGCCCCCCAAACGGAAATTAGTGGAAACACCCGCGCCACCGGCTACGATGAAAATACGGGAAGACCTTATTGAGCGTGGAACTTATCTCTATAATTTCTATTGCGATATATGCCACGGCAAGTTTGGCGACCGTCATTTATCACAGCATCCCGACTTGTCCAAATTACCCGAAGCCAAGCACTTATTGTTTAATGATATTTTATTAAAAGGGATTCTATCGCAAAATGGAATGGCAAGTTTTAGCAATTCGCTGAGTGAAGCCGACGTGGAAGCCATCCACAACTTCCTGTTAAAGAAACAGACGGAGTTGTATAAGAAGGGCCAATCGAAATAACTTCTCCATCGATGATAGCGTTTCTCTACAAATACAAACACAACACGCTAGAATTTAAGGTATGAACACTTCGGACACCCACAATCAACGTATCGCAAAAATGACCTTCGCTGCAGTCTATCCGTTGTATATTGCAAAGGTAGAGAAGAAGGGCAGAACCAAAGCGGAACTGCATCAGGTCATCACGTGGCTAACAGGCTTCGATAACAAGAAGCTGCAGGAGCTCATAAAAGAAAAGGTAACGTTTGAAACGTTCTTCCAGCGTGCTTCGCTAAACCCCAACGCACGCCTCATCACGGGGGTCATCTGCGGGTATCGCGTGGAGGAAATCGAGGATCCATTGACGCAGCAGGCCAGGTATTTGGATAAGTTGGTAGACGAGTTGGCGAAAGGTAGAAAGATGGAGAAGATCTTGCGCAGCTCGTGATGCCACGTTACCTATAAAATATCTCGCAAATCAAACTGCTGAATGGCAACCTACGATAGCACAATCTATATCAATCAAACGCTTGGGCTTACGGCCGGTGAATTATTAGACAAACTCGAACTGAACAAAGCGTGGTCAAGCCATGACAGGCTAAAGATAGGCCCGCCCAATATCACGCTTGCTAATGCAATTCTGAAAGAAGAGGTGGCTGTGGGCGAATGGAATAACTGCACGATCATCAGTTCGAATGCACTAAGCAATATATGGATCGGTGCCGTTCCGTTGCGCTCGAAGCTGCTGGACCTGTTTCCAGGCGCACAAATGCTTTTTATTTTTCATGAAAGTGTGGCTAACGCTACTTTCATCGTTTGGGTTGATCAGGGCGAAGTGCAACGGAAGAAGGTCACGCAACTGGGTCATATCGCCCAGTATCAGGGCGATCTGCTGGACTTCGGAGCGCCTTTGAAGGAAGAGTACGAATATTACCAGGTGTCGCCGGGAGAGGACGCAGCCCTTAGAAAAAATAAAGATTACAAGTCCGGGCAGCATGACTACAACATCGCGCTGGAATTATTGCGCAAGTACGTACTAAAGGCAGATGTTCCCAATCGAGAGGAGCTTGTTCTGAATAAGAATATCGATACGTATTTCACAGACGACGACCTTCTTGACCGCAATTTTCAAATCGACAGGAAAGAGAGTGATAAAGCGGTCTATGATGTGACGTATCAAAAAGTAAAACCCTCTGGCTTTAAAAAGGAGTCCAGAAAAACGAACGTGGGCTCCGACAAGATTTTTTCCAAAGAACTCGAGGACGGAATTCTGATTGTTCGCAGTGGATTCGCGTTGAATGCCTTCAGTTCGTCACTGACCTTCGAAAGTCAACAGTTCACCGAGGTGTGGCTTAAGGTCAATCAATACGATAAAAGCCCGGTACGCGGCCCCGCGCTCGTTAGGATGTATATTGCCAAAGTAAATACGAAACGCGCGTACGGGCAGGCTTTGTCCGATATCGAAAACAGATGGGACCTACTCGCACCGAAACTACCAGCGCTCAGGAATATCCGCAATATCGAAGAATTTTATCAAAGAGAAGGGCTGCTTGAAAGCCGGTTCCAGGTCTTCCTAACAAAAGATACGACGAACCACATCGCCGTGAATAGCTTCCAATCCTTTCTGACCGACCGAATCATTCTCTCCTATTGCAGCGGGAGTTCCGGCCACGCGGAAACGGTGCGGCAGTGCCGGGAAATGTTCCAGGTCTCTGTGAATCCCGCATCGCCCTCCAGCCACGACCAGCAGACGTTTCTACGTGCCGCAGCGCTAAAAGTAGGTCTCTAATGCGCTGCGCCCGTATGCATCGGAGCGGCGACCTTAATCCTTTACAAACCTATTTTGACGCTGCTTTTCTACACTCAAATGTCATCCACAAATTCTGAAGCACTTTCCAAATGTTGTCGATCGATGGTGCCGGAGTAGATTTGCAAATCTCCTTTATCGGTGATGTTAGATGAAGAGGCAAAAGCTTTCTTATCAAAGGACTTTGCTTTTGCAGCTTGGCTTAGTGCTTTTTTTTCTTTATCGCTGCACTATCCACTTTGATTTTCATGTTGGGAATCAGGGGTGTGGTTTCAACAAGTTCGAGAGACTTAACCATGTCCTTTGTGCTCGTTTTATAGCGAATAAAGTGTGGAGTTTGTAAATGCGACCGGTAGGCAGCAGAGTCAGCGTAGATTTCCAGGATCGTGAAATGGGTTGGATTATCCTTTTCTTGAACAGCAAACAAGGTGAGCACTCCGGGTTCTATTCGCACGGACTCTTCAGCTTCTTCCTTCAAAATCGCTATGTACTGCTTCAACTGCTTGGCATCGATAATTAGTCTGGCCAGGCGGACCATTTGCTTATTTTCATCCTGCGCGGAAACATTGCTGTAAAACATGACGGCGAATAGGAGGGTGGTTAGTAATCTTGAGATCATCTTGAAAATATTTATTTGCTAGTCGGGTAAAGCAAATGCCATGATATAGCCAGACGGATTATCGGGTGTCCCACCGACCGAGATCGCTATGTACTGCTTGCCTTTGACTTGATAGGTGCATGCCGTTGCGTTGGCTAAAGCGGGCAACGTTGTTTTCCAAAGTAGCTTGCCGGTGGATTTGTCAAGCGCTCGCAACTTTTTGTCATCTGTTCCACTGATGAAGATCAAGCCTCCGGCGGTGACGACGGGACCTGCTTTGCCTTCCTGGCCCGTTTCTGGTCCTCCTGTCTCTTGCCGGGCATCGTCGTTACCCAACGGTATCTGCCAGGCGTACTCGCCGGTTGACAAATTCAGCGCGCTTAGCGTTCCCCAGGGTGGCGTGATGGCTGGATTGCCACTCGGATCTTTCCAGGTTATGTAGCCGGTGATGTTAAGGTACTGGTCAGCGCTTGCATATCGATCGATCGTTTCCAACTGACTAACCGCTTTTTTTGGTGTCGGATGTTCGGTTGACGCAAGCTTTGGATCGCCTTTGGTTATGGTCTGAATGTCCGGGGCATCGTTTGATTTTATGTATAGAAAATTAGTAACGGGATCAAAGGCTGCTCCGCCCCATTCTCCACCACCGCGTGTGCCCGGCAATTGCAGCGTTCCTTTCAAATCGGGAGGGGTGTACAAGCCTTCATAGCGCAGTGATCTGAATTTTTTTACCAGTGAATCATGATTGGCTTTTGAATAATTCGTCAAGTCAGCTTCCGTGATCCGCTGACGGGCGAAAGGCTTCGGCTTGACCGGAAAAGGTTGTGTGGGAGATGCTTCTTCACCGGGAAGATTTGATGCGGGCACCTTTTTCTCCTCGATTGGAAATAAGGGCTCGCCGGTTTCCCTGTTGAAGACAAAGACAAACCCCTGTTTGGTGATTTGGGCAACAGCGTCGATAGCCTTTCCATCACGGTTTAGGGTCACGAGGTTTGGTGGCGCAGGCAAATCGTAATCCCAGAGGTCGTGATGCACCGTTTGAAAATGCCACACATGTTTTCCCGTGGATGCATCAAGGGTCAGCACGCAGTTGCCATAGAGGTTTGTGCCTTTGCGGTCCGTACCATAAAAATCGTATGAGGGCGAACCCAACGCGAGAAACACCATGCCTCTCTGGAGGTCCAGACTCATTCCTGACCAATTGTTGGCGCCACCCACCACTTTATAAGCATCTTTCGGCCACGTTTCATAACCGGGTTCGCCGGGTAATGGTATGGTGTGAAATGTCCAGACAAGTTCACCGGTTTTGCAATGGTATGCCCTGATGTAGCCGGGTTGAGCGCCATAGACGTCTGGAACCCGGCAACCCATAATGATAAGATCCTTGTAGATGATGCCGGGGGAAGTAGCGGTTACAAAAATATTTTCAGAGGTATCGCGAAGGCCAACACGAAGATCCACTTTTCCATTTTTTCCGAAGGAGGCGATCGGCTTGCCCGTGTGCGAATCCAGTGCAAACAGGGTATTGTTGGCTGTAAATAGTATGCGTTGGTCATCTCCGCTTTCCCAGTAGGTGAGGCCGCGATTTACTTCGGCACCCTCATCGCCGTTGAACGGATCGAAAGACCAACGTTTCTCTCCGGTTTCTGCATCCACAGCATAAGCCGATTGACCCGCCGATGTCGCGTATAACACACCGTCCACAATAATTGGATTGCACTGGCTGGGCCGGGTTCCCGGTATTTTATCCTTGATGGAAAACGTCCACGCGGATTTTAGTTGACTGACATTGGAGACATTAATTTGATCCAGTGGCGAGTAGTTGGAGCTGTTAGCGTCTGCCTTATAGACGGCCCATGTTCGCTCCTGGTCAACGCGGGGCTTACAACCACAAAAAAATGCCAACGCAAGTACCGCGAAGCATTGAAGACTGCGTTTGCCCGATGTTAGTTTTTTTTGCATGCGCGTAATTTCTAATGATTTATGATTTCCTTCTCAGCTATTGATTTCTCAAGAGTCTGTGTTCTTTAACGCTTTATTCTTTGCTTTGATATTCTTCATCCGATACCCGTTCGAGCCAAGTCACGACCCCGTTCTTTATTTCCGGATTCATGACCACTTGAACAAAACCACTTTCGGGTGTCGCACCATGCCAGTGTTTCACACCGGGTTGGATCGTAACGACGTCTCCTTTTTT
This sequence comes from Chryseolinea soli, assembly GCF_003589925.1. Lineage (NCBI taxonomy): Bacteria > Pseudomonadati > Bacteroidota > Cytophagia > Cytophagales > Fulvivirgaceae > Chryseolinea > Chryseolinea soli. Next base: position 5,829,223 of record NZ_CP032382.1, read on the forward strand.
TAGTATTTGTAATGATTTGCCATGCTCTTTAAGATAGCCGGTTCCTTCGGTGATCACGAGCACTTGTTTCCCGGAATGGGTGTGCCAGTTGCTATGTGCGCCTGCTTCGAAAGTGACCTTGGCAATCGACCAGTAGGCCAGTGAGTCTTGTGCTAGGGGATATACCCAGACATTACCTTTGAAATATGATTCAGGGGCTTTGTTCCCTTTTGGCAGGGCGGCGGGGTCAAAGGATTTGGCGGTCTGACCACTGCTTTGAAGCGATATCAGACTGAGAAGTAATGAGATTATTCCAAGTGCTTTCATAACGCATAGGTTTATCCGACAGATTTTCCCGAAATACAAGTGGCTGCACGGATGCGATTCGGGTACTGAATGTGTTGCACAAATTTCCCTTATTTTTTTAAGGCTACGCTTACCCGTTTTACGGATTGATATACCAGTTTTACGGGTCGGGAGTGGGCATGGCCTGATTGGAGCACAATTCTCGTATTTTTGACTCACATCTAAGGCTTATGGAAAAGGAAATAGAGAAATTGACCAGCGTCGCTCAATTTAATTCGCGCAGGGGGCAGGAGACATTGCACCCCTTGGTAAGTGTTCTGGATCAGTCCAAATCCAAACCCATCACCGCCAACCGGTACCTGACGGAAATCTATGTCATCTTCCTAAAGGATTTCCGGTGTGAAGAGTTTCAATACGGAAGAAACAAATATGACTACCAGGAAGAGACCTTGTTATTCATGGCGCCGGGACAAGTGTTTGGGTTTGATTTGCCCGATGACGTCACCGTCCAGCCGAGCGGGTGGGCCTTGGTATTTCACCCGGATCTAATAAAGGGAACGTCTCTGGGGCGAAAAATGGATGAGTATGGATTCTTCTCTTACGACGCAACAGAAGCGTTGCATATTTCGGAAAGGGAAAGGCAGATCGTACTCGACTGTTTCCGAAAGATCAGGGAGGAACTGGAGCGCAGCATCGACAAGCACAGCAGAAATCTGATCATCAGTAACATCGAACTGTTCCTAAATTACTGCGTTCGTTTCTATGAACGCCAGTTTGTGACACGCGAGTCGGCGAACAAGGATGTTTTGACGCGATTTGAATCTTTGCTCAAAGCATACTTCGAATCCGATTTGCCCAAAACGCTCGGGCTCCCCACCGTTGCCTATTGTGCAGGAGAATTAAATCTATCGTCCAATTATTTTGGTGATATGCTCAAGAAGGAAACAGGCAAATCGGCCTTGGACTATATTCAAGCGAAAGTGATCGACCTGGCGAAAGAAAGGATCTTCGATCGGAGTAAATCGATCAGTGAAATAGCCTACGAAATGGGATACAAATACCCACAGCACTTTACGCGATTGTTTAAGCAGCGTGTTGGCATGTCGCCGATGGAGTATCGAACAGCAAATTGATCGTAAAGGCTAGACCTCTCATTGAGGTCACATGCAAACCTATTTTGATGTTGCCTTACTACACTCAAAGGTTGTCCACAAATTATTGAGTTCTTTCCAGATGCTGTTGTCAGCCGGCCGGGGTGATATTTCATAGAACATGAACGTATTGTTCTGTTCCAGGGGACACAACTTTATATGAACGACACAATTCAGTGTTATCGGCAGTTGCGCCATATAGTCCAGCATATCGATGGTGCCGGAGTAGGTTTGCAGATCTCCTTTGTCGGTGGCGGCTTGCTTTATCTTGACCTTGACTTGTACCAGCTTTTCTTTTGGTATTTTTCGTTTCTCAATGTTCCGACCAATCAGTCCATTATAATAAGCTGTTAGATTTTTTTCAATGGTCTGTGGATTACTTTCCGGACGGCCTTCGAGATGCCATAAAAAAGCATACGTCCAATAGTCATTGGCTTTTGGGTTCGACCAACCTGGAGCAAAGCGCAGATCTTCCACGCCTTTGTAAGGAATCGATGGAGCAAAGTCTATCGGCACACCCATGCGCTCTACACCCCATCCCTGTGGAATGGTAAGGGCATAAGAAGGAACATATTTTTCAGCGTCAAATGCCGGCGTTTGTGCCCAGGTGCTGGCCGTCACCATGAATAGGGCAATCAAGAAAGAAGCAAGTCGTATCATTTCCTTCGGTGGTTATATTATTTATAAATGTATATAATATAACTCAAATTTCCAGCTTGCTGCCAAAAAAAGTCTTTGTTCAATAGCGATTTTCCTTCAACCTAGGTCATTGAGTTTAAAAGAAATGCCGGCACTGTTATGGAAGCATGTGGAAACCGATAGCGATACTGCTAAATATCGCGACAGATGGATAGGGGAGAGTGAGGGCTGAGAGGAAAAAACCGGGATCAAAATAACAGGGGATCCTTATCCGTTGTCGTCCGGTGTGTTATTGAATATTTCCCGCTTTTCATCCATCCAGGCCGTCATGGCGTCTTGGGAAGTCATGCTGGCTCGCATGGCATTCATCGCCTCAATATGCGCGGCATCTCCTTGCTGGACCTTTTCACGGGCGTGCTTGCTCACCATCATGGCGATCTCATCAAAGGTGTTTGCCGTAAAGGTCTGGGCGCAGGCTCCGCCCAATTGCTTACAGGTCATCGTTTTCATTTTATCTCAGGTTTGCTGCCAAAGATATGAAAAGAACTTTGTCGCAAGACGGCATAAGAATTACTTCCGCACGATCTTGTCCCCCGAGGTATGCGACGAGATCGCCCGCCATTCGCCGTTTCGCTTGATGAGCACATTGGAGGATTGATAGAGCACATCATACCATCCCTTCTTGTCTTTCGCCCGGATGGTGCCCGTGCCCGAAACAACGGCGGTATTGTTTTCGAAGAGGTCAAGCCTTTCGATCTTGAATTCGAAGGAGAGGTAGGTCGGCTTGTGGGTTTTGATGTAGGCGAGTTGGTCCTTCTTGGTGGACGGAACGCCATCGGAGTCGATCATTTGAAATTCGTCGGCCAGGATGCGGTCGAGCAGCACTGTGTCCTGCTCCCGGTAGGCTTTTGGCCATTGTACTTGCTTCAGGTTTCTTAACGTGGCTTCGTCCGTCTCCCGATTTCGCTTTTTGTTGTGGGCGTCTACTACGGCATACCAGTCCTTGTTGTCGTAGTAGTCATATTGTTTGATGATCTTGCCATCTTTAAAATGAAAGATGTTCACAAACCTCATCTCATACGGAGCGTCTGCATACCGGGCGGCCAATAAGCCTTCGGTTACGAGTGTATCTCCCCGTACAATTTGCTGATCGACTCTCCACGTATAGTGATTGTTGATGTTGTTCTGATCGAAATTCCGGAAAATGCGCTCCTTCGTTTTTCCGACCCAGTCGTAGGTGGGGTCGTCAATAGTAACCGAATCCGCGTAAAATGGCGAAAGCCGTCCGGCGGTGGGCGTGTTGGAATAGGCTTGGTAGTAGTCCCTCACAAAGTTGGCAGGGATACTACTTTTTTTTGCCTGGCCCCAGGTGATGAAGCCACAACAGACCAGGATCAGGAGGGAGAGTGATTTCATAGTATAGGATTACGGTTCCGGCAGGTTTGTGTTTCCTGATCCGCCAGACGCCGCCCAGGAAGGGATAGACGGCCGGTTAGATCCGATGGAAGAGTCGTTCCTGGCTTGGGATGGATTGCCTGTTCTGTTAACGAAGTATGATCCCCCGTTGTCGCAAAAATTTAACAAAGGTTGAACGGATAGTTCCGTACATTGTAACTCCTTAAACTGATTTTTTGAAGTACAAAAAGTTAAGTATGCAGGTGCACAAACACACTCCGAAGTTTCCTTTATCGAATTTTATCGAACACATGGTTTATGTGAAAGGATCTTTACCCATTCCATATTTGAAAGAATTGCCGGATGGTGGAGTGAATCTGGTGATCGAACTGAATGATAAGACCGTCAACACCATTTATCCCGAAGGAAACCTTCAAAAAAAACATGAAGTGAAGCGGGCGTGGATTTCCGGATTGCAGAAACAGGCCATCCTCTACAAGAACAACACGGATTCTACGATCATCAGTGTCCGGTTTACCACCGGGGGCTTTTTTTGCCTCACCAAAATACCGATAACGGCTATTGATCATGTGGGCATAGAAGCAGAGGCGCTGCTGGGTCGCTCATTCAGTCACTTGTATGAAAGGATTATCAATGCTTCCGGCAGTTCGGAAATGTTTGCCCTAATTGAAAACTACTTTTTACAATACCGGATGGATCATAGTACCGAACATGAGATCGTGCGGTTTATTGATGAGAACATTGACAAGCCGATCGATTGGTTAATTCACAAGTCCGGCTACTCGCAAAAGCATGTGATTCACTTGCTTAAAAAACATGCGGGCTTTTCCCCAAAATATCTTCAACGCTTGTACCGTTTCCAGTTGGTGATCAAAGAGGTTCAAAACCAACAAAATAAGATCGATTGGTTTTCGGTTGTTCATCGCTATGGCTATTATGATCAGGCTCACCTCATCAAAGATTTCTCGCATTTCTCCGGGATCAGTCCCACCGACTATGTGAATTCCCAAGCGGCCATAGCGGAAAACAGCCTGGTGTCCGATATGATTTTAAAGCTTCCTTCCTGATTTGCATTGATTATGAGGTAGTTACATCCTTAAATCCCGTGTCTTTCCCAGGTAAATTTTTTACAATGGCAGGGGGAACCCTGTGCCTAGCTTTGATCTATCAAAAAACAAAAACAGCTATGAAACCTTTTAAGATCGAAGTGCCCCAGGAAGTATTGAACGATTTATCAACACGGTTAAAGCAGACCCGTTGGACGGACGAACCAGAAAATGCCGGCTGGAGCTATGGTACCAACCCCGACTTTTTGCGCGACCTGGTGACGTACTGGCAAAATGAATATGACTGGCGAAAGCACGAAGCCGAGATCAACAAACACCCGCAGTTTAAAGTTGATATCGATGGTGTGACCATTCACTATATACATGTCAAAGGAAAAGGGCAGGGGACCTCACCCCTTATACTTACCCACGGATGGCCCGACTCCTTCTATCGCTTTCTCAAAGTTATTCCATTGCTCAACGCTTCTTTCGATGTTGTCATTCCCTCGATACCGGGCTTTGGTTTTTCACAACAAACGGCGTTGAATGTCGATCGTGTGGCGGATTTGTTTAACCAGTTGATGACAAAAGTGCTGGGCTACACCAACTATTTTGCCGCGGGAGGCGATATGGGAACAGTCGTCACCAAGTCAATGGCGGTACAATACCCGGAAACCATAAAAGCCATTCATTTGACCGATGTTGGTTATCCCAACGGCACCGAAGACTGGAGCACCATGACCCCGGAAGAACAAGCTTTCGGGCAGCAGATCCAGCAATGGTTCTTTACCGAAGGAGCATTCAACATGATCCAGTCCACAAGACCACAGACCCTGGGCTACGCGTTGAATGACAGCCCCGTGGGACTCGCGTCGTGGATGATGGAGAAGTTTTATGCCTGGAGCGACCACGATGGAAATATTGAGAATTGTTTAACAAAAGATGAGTTGATCACCAACGTCATGATCTATTGGGTTAGTCAGTCGATCAATTCCTCCATCAGGGTTTACGCCGAAAACGCACGGGCCAGTTATATGGGAGGTTTAAAATCTTCGCAGCGGGTTGAAGTGCCCACGGGAATCTCGCTCTTTCCTAAGGAAGCTCAGTTTCCCAGAGCATGGGCCGAACGAATGGCCAACGTCGCAAGCTTCTCGGTGATGAAAAAAGGTGGCCACTTTGCAGCGTTGGAAGTACCGGATCTTTATGCTAAAGAACTTATCAACTTCTTTGGTCAGCAAAAGTAAGAGACTAAGCAAGAGCCCGGTGAGAATTTTGTCACCGGGCTTTTTTTTGATGTTTGTGAATTCTTTTCGTCCTTCAGCGACCATTAGTTCTTTCGAAAACTGATAGTCAGGGAGTTATGCCCGAGTGGCGTATGCAGCAGCACAATAATTTCCTCACATACCCTGAAGAATCACTAAAAATGCTGATTTTAACTACCGGTTTGATTGGGATTGCCCGGTCAAATTCAGGATCAAAAAATCGAATGGCATGGGTAACGGAGCGTTGTTTTTTATTAGTGCCCTAGGGGCATTTAACGGTTTAGTGCTGGGGATCTACTTTCTCTTCTTTTCACGGAGAGGAAAAATATCCCACTACTTCCTCGGTGCTTTATTCATAGCCCTCAGCCTCAGAATTGGGAAATCGGTTCTTTTTTATTTCAATTCCAGCTTACTCAAGATCTATTTGCAGATTGGTCTTTCTGCGTGCTGGTTTATCGGCCCATTCGTATGGTATTACATACGGTCCGAAAAAGAACAGATCAAAAAAGTGCCTCGCCGGTGGATCGGGGGCATTTTGTTGTTGTCGATCATCATTATCTCAGTCGGCTTGATCTTTCCGTATCAGCAACATCCCGAAGTGTGGAACAAATACATTGTTCAATTGATCTATACACAATGGGGCATCTGCCTGCTGCTCTCGGTGGTTGAGCTCAAAGACGTGATCAAAAAGATCGGGCAGCCATCCCCATGGAAGCCTTTTGAAATATGGCTAATCACGACGTTGACGATCAATCTGATGATTTTCATTTGCTACCTGTGGGCCTTGTTGGGGCATTCGAAAGGCGTGTACATCAGCGGTGCCATCATTTTTTCGGTTGTGTTATATGCGGGTGGACTCGTTTTATTGCACCGAAGAAGACGTGATGATCTGTTTTCGTCTGTCCAGGTCAAATATGCCAATAAGAAAATTGGAGCGGATGATGCACAACGGATGCTCAGCAGGCTGGAGCGGGTCATGACGGAAGAAAAGGTCTTCAAAAATCCCAACCTGAAGCTCCACGACCTTGCCCAGGAGATCAATGCATCACCGCATCAACTCTCGCAACTTTTGAATGATAGTCTGGGTAAGAGCTTCACGCTCTACATCAACGAGTATCGGATCGAGGAAGCCTGCAGAATTTTGTCGACCGCCGAAAATTTAACCATCGAAGCAATCGGTGAGGAAGTGGGCTTTAACTCAAAATCGACGTTCTTTTCCGCATTCAAAAAGCTGAAGGGCATGACCCCCGCGATGTATCAGCAAGGCACGGTAAGGGTATGATGTAGACTCACCATCCAAAAATCATGGTATAACCCATTTTTAGTACGGTTTTATAGAACCGTACTACGGAATCGAGGCAACGCTACCACCTGAAATGCCTCACGGCCCATATTTGCAGGGTTAACTAACCCCGCAAATGAGATACTCAAAGATTTCGGCAGTGATCATATTTCTGATGGTAAGCTGCAGTGTTCTTTCCTACAGTCAAACCGCACAACCGTCAGAAAGGATGGTGGCGGAAGGCTTGATACAAATTTACTTCGACGGATGGGCGACCGGCGACACGGCCAAACTCGGCCGGGCGATGCACTACTCCTGCCAATTAAAGTTTTTCAGGGATGGCAAGTTCACGGTGATGGACCGGGCAAAGTATCTGAGCCTTTACCGCTTGCACCCCAGGAACAAAGACCTGATCACGCAAATTGTAGCGCTCGACATCACGGGAAACACGGGCAGCGCAAAAACAGAGATCATTACCGCCAGGGACAAATTCACGGACTATTTCAATCTGATGAAAGTCGACGAACAATGGTTCATTGTTGATAAGATCTCTTCGAGCGCGCCGCATAAAATGGTTGAGAAACCTGGCCCCAGCCCGGAGAAGGAAATTGTGGTCGATGAATTAAGGCGTCCGTGGAGCATGGCCTTTTTGTCGGAGGATGAAGTGCTGATCGCCGAGAAGGAAGGTGATTTGATCAAAGTGAACCTACTCAATAAGGAAAGGACCAGGATCAGTGGATTTCCTTCCGATATGGCGGATAGCATTGAGTTCTATCATCCCGGCGACAACACGGGAAAGTTTGAAGTGCTCCTGGACCCCGACTTCAGCAAAAATAAATACATATACATTTCGTACGCCGCTCAAAACGATAAGGGAAATGCCACTAAAATTATCCGGGGAGTGCTGGAAAACAATTCGCTGACAAAAATACAGACGCTTTTCGTGGCAACGCCTTATACGTTCGAACGCCATCACTACGGCGGCGGAATGACTTTCGGAGGCGATGGTAAACTTTATTTTACCATTGGCGAAAGACTGTTCAATGAAAAAAATGAGCCCGCTTTGCCGATCGCGCAAAACGTCCAGGACAAACGGGGTAAGATCTATCGCATCAATCCGGACGGATCGATCCCCAAAGATAATCCCGACTTCGGACCGGGCGCTGTTCCAGGATTATATGCTATGGGCATCCGGGCCGCACAAGGCATTACGTATAATCCTCTTACAAACAAAATATGGTTCAGCGAGCACGGCACGATTCAGGGAGATGAGCTAAATATTCTAACGCCACGCGCCAACTATGGGTGGCCTGTTAAAACCACGGGTAAGTACCGACACAGTGAATATGTGCCGCCGGTGATCAACGATACATTCACCGATCCGGTATGGTCATGGCTCCACACCGCGGCACCCACGGGATTGTTGTTCTATACCGGCGACGAATTTTCAGCGTGGAAGAACAACCTGCTCGTTGCTGGTCTATCCCGGGGCAGTCTGTGGCGAATGACGGTCGAAGGCGATAGGATCAAAAGCGCTGAAGAGTTGTTTGTCGATGACAGAAAAAGATTGAGGAAAGTGGTACAAAGTCCGGGCGGAAAATTGTATGTGTTGACAGATGAGATGCATGGGATGTTGATCAGGATCAAGAATGGGAAAGGGTGAATGGCTAGTTTCGGATGGACGACATCCATCCGGCAGGGTAGGAGTGCGAGAAAAATGGCTTGCGGGGAATGTGTCGCTTCGAAAAAACCAAAGATCCCGAAGGAGATTTCAAAACACCACCGCCTATTTTGTTAAATGATGGTTTAGGTTTTTCAGATACGTTTTAAGCGTCGCGTCATGTCCAAAAACAAATTTGGACATGAACCGGAAGAGCGGATTATATACTTCGCCATTTTCGGTGATGGTCAATTCGGTGCCTCCGTCAACAGCCTTCAACGTAAAGGTCCAGGTGCCTCCAAACGGCAAGCCCTTTGTCGCGATCTTCGTCATGAATACTTCTGTTTCTTTGATCACTTGCCCCTCGTACGCGATGACATCGCCGTGTTCCGAGGTTTCTTTCCAGTGCAGGTCGTCGATCACTTCCAGGTTTTTTAGGTCCCTTCGCCATTGGGCATAGTCCTTGGGTGTTGTAATGACTTGCCAGAGCTGCAAAGGCGCCACGGCGTTAAACGTTTGCCTCACCGTAGCCTGATGTTTTATGGGCATGAAATAGCCGATCAAAAAAATGATGGCAACAACGACTACGATCGCAAATAAGATGATGATGATCCACTTCATAACTTATTGATTTTTTCTTTTGTCGCTCCGTTTTGCCCACGCCTTTTCAAAACTCTTGCTCTTCATCTCCATTTCCGCCGCGGATGCCAGCAGCCCAAGTCCATGGAGTGCAGCAGCGCGCTCCTCTTTGGTGAGTCTGGCCAGCACCGACTCGACAAGTTTAGGGTCCAGCACCGACTTGCTTCGCTTGACTTTCAGTCCGTGTGTAGTTAACAGCAGTCGCACCTTTCGGGAGTCTGTTTTATCCTTCTCGCGCTTCACATAACCGAGTTTCACCAGCCGTTCAATCGCTATAGACATCGTTGAGGGAGTCACGCCTAAATGCAACGCCAGCTCCTGCAAGGACAGGGGCTCATCGCCATCCAAATGATCGAGCACGCTACCCTGATGGGCAGTGAGTTTCACGCCTTTCACCGGATCGTTTACGTGCCGTGTATGGCAGGCAAAATAGATCTTCGGGTAAAAGGACATCAAAAGGGTTATGTCATCCACCGGCATGGCTATCGAAAACGAATATATAATTTGTTTTGACGAATCAAAATATATGGACGAAATTTATTTTTGTCGAATAGTCTGTTTTCCAGGCGATGTATCCCCCAATCCATGGCACCACTTTTTGGTCCGCAACAACTATCTTCGCGCATGCTAAAATCAATCGAAAGCTCCCAGAATAGCCATCGTCTCGAATCCATCGACATCGTGAGGGGATTGATCATGATCATTATGGCCTTGGATCATGTTCGCGATTTTTTTAGCTACACGGCCTATCGCCCGGACGATGTGACGCAAACCTCCGTACTTTTGTTCTTCACGCGTTGGATCACCCATCTGTGTGCTCCGACTTTCATTTTCCTTTCAGGGATCAGTATTTATCTCTACTCCAAAAAGGAGGGGGATCTAAAAAAAACAAGCGTATATCTCTTCACCCGTGGGCTATGGCTGATCGCGGTGGAGATTTTGATCATCAGTTTTATACTGACACAAGGCTATCAACTAACGCTGCTAGAAGTTATCTGGACGATCGGGTGTTCAATGATCCTGCTCGCGGCCCTCATCTGGCTGCCGCGTTGGCTGCAGATAGGTCTTGCGTTGGCGATGATTGCCGGCCACAATGCCCTGCCCATGCTGGAAAAAGTATCGCCCGATAACATGGTGTTGGCCTTTTTGCATAACTCTCCGTTCTTCATAGGCGAGCCGCCAATTTTAGTCGCTTATACGATTGTTCCCTGGGTTGGTGTGATGCTGCTGGGGTATGTTATCGGTCCGTGGTTTTTCTCTCCGGCAGAAACGCGGAATAAATTATTGCTAAGCAGTGGTGGTTTAGCACTGGTCCTTTTTTTTGTGTTGAGGTTTTTAAACCTCTACGGAGACCCGTCGCCCTGGAGCATTCAGGAACGCGGTGGGATTTTTACTTTGCTTTCATTTCTCAAAGTATCAAAATCTCCGCCATCACTTTTATTCCTGTCTGTAACCCTCGGTGTGGCATGCATACTATTGACACAAGCCGAGCGAATTCCCGCCAGGGCTAAACAAGTTCTGATTACCTATGGCCGGGTGCCGTTGTTCTATTTTATAGCGCACCTGGCACTCATCAGTGTTACATCCTTTTTGTGGACCTACTTCGCATTCGGCAAGGGAGTTAACCTGTCTTTTACACCGGCTAAGGATTGGCCCGCGGAATATCACCCGGGTTTGCTGCGGGCTTATTTTGTATGGCTGCTGCTCATGGCCGCGCTCTATTACCCGTGCCGTTGGTATGGCCATTACAAAACAAAAACCAAGCGATGGTGGGTGTCTTATTTGTAACGGGAAATTCTGCGCGTGCGATCCACCTGAACATCACTTCAATGTTTTATAAAATCGACCAGAAGCCCTAAAAGGATCACGGAAACAGAAAATGTGACCATCCCTAACAGGTAGGAAGCAAGTGCCTTTAAATAGCTGACCACTCGCTTTCTATCAAAAAAATGCCCGATGGCCCAGGAACAATAGAGCACTCCAACAACGCCCGATAGCTTCATGGTGTGTAGTCCCGTTAACCCTTCGAAAATCGCAAAAACGGATAGTATCAACATCGCCATCCCCATGACGAAGCATAACAGAATTAAGATCTCAAAGAAATTGTAGTGCGCCCTATAAATGAGTTTTAGCCAGAAGGCGATGAATACGCCCATGATGATATTCGCATAGCCGTAATGATTCTGAACCCAGTTGGAAATTAAACTGACGGCTGAATTTTTTGTGTCATTCATGTCAATGTACCCTTGTTCAATATGGAAGAAATGTTCTATGGTTGAATAGATCAGCGAGGTTACTACGAGAAACAGTACCGGTTTCACAAGCCTGCTTCTGTCAACGGTGATAAACGCATGAACACTTGGTCCGGGTTTACGCAGGAGTTCCTTCACCGTATACACGATACCCTTCTCGAAATGTAAGACATGCTGAATTTCATGCACGATATAATGCCAATCAACTCTGTCAATTTGTAAGGGTCGACCACAGTGAGAGCAAAAATTGCCAGTCATTGCCGTATTGCAATTCCTACAGTTCATCGCGTTATAAGGTTAGTTGGGCTGGGCATCCTATTTCCGTTTAAAGACGCCTTCATCCGCAAAAGTCCGCACAAAACGGTTTTCAAAGCCTACACTTTAGTGTAGATTTGTTCTGAATTCCCCCGTTTTGAATGAAAAATAATAGGAGCTCAACCTTGCTCACCAAGAATCACCTGGGAAAAATACCAGACGATGAACGCCTTCATCAGAATGACTATTTGGAAGCCGTAAAGGCTTTTGCCCGGTTAACCTACGAAAGCGTATATGTCATCAACTATGAAACGATGGCTTTTGAATACGTTTCAGAAAATCCGTTATTCTTATGCGGATATTCCCCTGCGGAAGTAATGGCGCTCGGTTATGAGTTCTATTTCAAGAATGTCCCTGAGGATGATTTGACGTTATTGCATGTTATAAATGAAGCTGGATTTGATTTCTTTAAAAATTTACCCGGCGAAGAAAAAATACAATACAGCATAACGTACGATTTTCACCTGCTCCATCGCGATGGCAAGAAGGTCCTGATCAATCATAAACTTACGCCATTATTTCTTACCCGGGAAAAGAAGATGTGGAAGGCAATGTGTATAGTATCTATTTCGCATCATAAAACTCCGGGCAATATTTGCATACACAAGCAGGGCTCTGATGCCCTCTGGAAGTTAGATTTAAAAGATAAAACCTGGCGTAAATCCGAAAAGCCCAAACTTACAAAAAGGGAAATTGAAGTCCTGCATCTGCACGCCCAAGGGCTGTCAATCCATGAGATCGCAGAGAAAGTATCGGTCACCCCCGACACCGTGAAGTACTACCGGAGGCAGATTTTCGATCGTTTGAATGTAGGTACGATTGTAGAGGCGCTTTCTTATGCGGTTAACAACAAGATGATATAGGCCACAGAGTCGTATGTGACCTATGCCATAAGAAAATCGGATCATGGCGTGCCGCGGATCAATACAGATGCCACGAAGAGGGTAGATGCGTTCCTTGGACGATTTGCTCAAACTATATCTTTTCAGCCCACACATAAGCCCGTCTGGTGGCATACTCGGCATCCGGATAGGGGAGACGTTCCACGGCATCAATTATTCTGAAATGACTGTCGCGAAGCAGGTTTAGTATACGGTCCGTTTGCAAGAAGTGCAAATCAATATCAACATCAATATCGTTTGCCTTATCAAAATGCACCGTCTCTTCTCCCACATGAAACGAGAATAGAAAATGTGCACCTTTTTTCAAAACGCGATTTACTTCTCTAAAGGCCTCGGCGATCTGATCATAGTCAAAGTGCACAATGGCATAAAAGGCTACCGCCGACGCAAAGTGATCTGCAGGGTAGGGTAGGCCAAGAAGGTCCCCCGTCTCGAACCGGAGATATGGAAAAATGCCCCGGGCCACATTCACCATTCCCGGCGAAATATCAATACCCACGATGTCCTCCAGCCCCGCGTCAAACAAAAATTTCGTGGTTTGTCCAGGTCCGCAACCAAAGTCAGCACAGGTACCTGCATTTTTATGGAGCCGTGCAAACTCATTCAAGATCAAACGATCAAAATGTTTTTTAGAGAGCTCATCCAGGCGGGTGGCTGCATAGCTTTCGGCTGTAGCATTATAACACGTTATTATTTTCTCCTGCGGCTGCATTTTCAATCTGTATTTTGTAAAACCATTTTCATCGGAACCTTTCCTTTTTTTACGAGATCAATGGCTTCATTGAGTTGGGAAAATGCCATGACCTCTACCATGCTCTGGATGTTGTGCTTCGCGGAAAACGCCAACATGTTTGTCATATCTTTGCGACTCCCGGTGTAGTTGCCATAGATCGTCCGCTGGGCATAATCATACAGCAATCCCATATTGAGCGGCAGTTTATTCAAAGGTTGCGCCACGACACAAAGCTTGCCCTGAGGGGACAGCATTTGTAAATAGGCATTCAAATCAAAATTCACATTTAATGTGGAAAGGATAAAGTCGAATTTCCTGGTGAGCGCTGTGTTGGCACTGAGGTTTGAACTATCCACAAATTCACCTCCGAGCGTGCGGATCATCTCACTTTTTTCACGACTGCGGGAAAATGCGGAAACATCGTGGCCCATCTTATGAAGAAATTGGATCGCCAGGTGACCGAGACCACCAATGCCCAGGACGGCTGTTTTGGAATTTTCAGGCAAGTTCGCGCGCACGATGGCAGCGTACACCGTCAGGCCTGAAGACAACAGCGGCGCTGCCTTTGCGGAATCGAGCTCTCTTGGGATCTTGAAGGCAAATCTTCCATCGACAATAATATGCTTTGCAAGCCCACCCGGGAAGTCAACGGCGATCACTTTCTGTTCGGGACAAAATTGCTCGTTGCCATCCCAACAGAATTCACAATGGAAACAAGCCGCGAGCTGGTAGCCTACACCAACGCGATCTCCATTTTTCAGATGTTCTACAGCGGAACCCCTTTGTTCAATGGTGCCGATAATTTCATGGCCGGCCACCAGCGGAAATTTTGAATCGCCCCATGCGTTGTTCATCATCTGAACGTCGCCGGTAGCGATCGCGCAATGGGAGATCTTTACCAACACTTCATTTTTATCCAGTCGTCTTTCGTAAGCAAAAGGCTCGGCTTTGCCACCAGGTTGTTTTACCGCATACGCTTCTATTTTCATAGGGACTTAATATCGTTGGCGACAAGGGTGAGGTCGTTGTTAAGTTGATGCCCGCCAACGGGAATTTCGCGGAAGGAAGCCCAGGGAAGTTGCTGCTTATAAATAGTGAAATGACCAAACGGGACTTCTTCATCATCGAGACACTGATAAAGGAACAAAGGAATTTTCTGGTCGATTTTTTTGGCAAAATTTGGCTGGAGTTTAAACGCCTGAACCCAATCTTGGTCACCGCTCCAAAAAGGTGTGCCGATAAGAAAAATACCCGCGATCTTTCTTTTGATCTCCAGTTCAGAAAGACATGCCAGTAGCATGGAAGCTCCGAAAGAGTGGCCGACCAGGATAACGCCATCTTTACTGGCGGAAATTTCCTTGCTGATCTGCTCGCGCCTCCCCAGGTCCGGTGTTCCATTGTTAACCAGTAGCGGATAGTGAACGGAATATCCAGAACCTAGCTTCAATTTAAGGGAATCGACAAGTTTTGCATCCGTATCATAGCCCTCTTCCGATCCGCTCCCGTGAAAGAATATTATGTGTTTTGCCATGGTGTTGTGATTACGCTTTGTTATTAAAACTTTTCTGCCGTCACTTTGTTAAAATCAATCACCTGCTTCGTGTGTCTTATGATGTGGTTTTCATAGAGAATCGCGCATTCGTATTTTGTCAGGTTCCCCCAGACGGGCAACTCCCAATCAACACAAGTCTCGGTTAGATCTTCCTGGTCGATCATCCGGAAGACTTCGTCCCGCGATGCACGTAAGGAGACGATCAGGTCCTCTTTTGTATAGTGCTTTGCGTCAGGTTCAATATCGGGTGCGTTGGTGAACTTCTTCCCAAAATCCAGAAACAGCGCCTTGATCGCATCGGCATTTTTATCGTATGCGCGTTCTGTCTTTTTAGTGGAACCTAAATTCGTGTCCGTCCCTTTTAGGATGTGGTTGGCAATCTGGCCTACCGACCAGCCACCATCAGCCCGTTTCCTATTGACATCATCGTGTTGCTGAAGGGCATGAATGAAATGGTCAAAGACCGTTTCCATCCGGAGTTTCAATTCGTTTTTGTTCATGGGGGAATAATGGGATAGTATGAGATGCGATTAGTCCAATTTTTTTGACAGCGCCATTGGCTTTGGGTGCTTAAGTCTATAGATACTCACGGAATGAATGACGACAGCGATAAAACTCCCGGTTACAATGGGTGCTGCGCCTACGAGGAAACCATAGAGGATATAAATGGCGTTTGCCACGAGCGATAACGTCCTCAAATACAGAATGTCTTTCATCGTCATGGATGTCAGATTCAAGGTAAGCGCCAGAAAACCTAAAGCGTTGGTCATGGGATGATGGTTAAAGGTTCAGCATAATAACCTAATGCATTACTGGACGTTGTTGTTTGCATATTCCAACAGCATGATATAGCAGGGGCTGAGGTGCGTGTCGGTAAGATGAAATTGATCGGTGACGACAATCCGAAAGCCGAACTTCTCGTAAAAGGAGATGGCGGTAGTATTCCCGACCCACACCACCAACCACATTCCATTTTGTCCGCGGGATTTTGAATAGTCGATATTATGACGCAGGAGTTTAGCGCCCAGCTTCAGACCGTGAAAAGAATCCAGCAGATAGATTTGATCCATTTTTGAAACACGCTCCAACGCAATGGCCGGATGGTTCATCGTAAGCGCCATTTTGGAAAACCCGGCTGCAGTAGCTTCATGCTCGATGATGTGATAGATATTGACAGGATTGGCCAGTTCCTTTTTGATAGCATCCAGGTTGTATGCTTTCTTCATGTACGTAGCGAGTTCATGTGCCGGGGCGCTGTCTTGGTGGGCTTTATAAAAGGTTTCCGCACCCAGTTCATGAAGTACTCCGGCATGTTGTAGTGACGCTTGGATGATCATTTGTGACGTGTATGACGATGTCTACTAAATTTCTTTCGATACCCAAAGCAAGCTAAATTGTATGATAACTAAAAATACTTAATTTGCATTAATCGATAACAATAATGCATCAATAGAATGACCACCGATCAGCTAAAAAACTTCCTTGCCGTGGCGGAAGTATTGAATTTTCACAAGGCCAGCAGCAGCATGTATATCGCACAGCCTGCGTTGAGCCGCCAGATAAAAAACCTGGAAGAGGAGATTGGCGCTGAGTTATTTGATCGAACAAAAAAACAGATCAGGCTTACGGCTGCAGGTGTGTTCTTTAAAAATGAAGTCACCCGAATCCTTAAGCACTTAGGACAGGCGCAAAAGAAGGCTGGCCAGATCCACCGGGGGGAAGCCGGAGAAATCATGATTGGGCATGTGAGTTCGGCCATGTACTCCGTGTTGCCTTATTTTCTAAAGACGATCACCACGTCATACCCTCACTTGAAAATTGGACTTTTAGAAAACTCGTGCAACCTGATCTTTGCGAAGATCCTGGATCGCGAACTTCAGTTTGGAATCGTACCCAACGAAGTCGGACCCGACGGCATTGGATCGGCGATGCTGTACAAAGAAAATTTTGTTGTGGTGATGCCCAAGAATTTGAAAGTAAACCTCAAGAAAAAGGTAGACCTGAAGACATTGGCGAATGCCGATTGGATCTTACCCGCGCGGGAAGATGGACAGGTGTACCACGATCTGTTATCCGGAATTTTTCAGAAAAATGGGTTTGCGCCCCGGGTAGTTTTTCAATCACCCAATGCATCAACAAATTTAAGAATGGTGAGCGAAGGCCTGGGAGTGACCATCATTGCAAAGTCGGCCGTGAAAGGAGTGAACCTGAACATAAAATATTTCGAGCTTACGGACATATCTGAAAAAGTAGAGATGCGATTTGTCTGGTCGAAGGAGAGAGAAGAAGAATTGAATGAATACAGGGAGCTTTTCCTGAAAATATTCAGGGAAATAAGACGTACCTGAGCCGGCAAGGTGCATGTTGATCGTAGCGAGTTGCGCGAGTTGACTAAAAATTTTAAAGTCCCCTTAAAAAACAGTATCATTGGCCGTCAAATGCTGTTTTATGTTCGCAAGGACTGTTATCATCGCGGTGGCAACTTTAGCCGTGTCGTTGCTACAATCAAATTCTCAACCGGCAGCCATCGATTACCTGACGCTGAACTACAATAAGACGGACCACTTCGACGGCATGACGCCCAACCGGCTGCGGAACCTCAAGGGCCATATCCGGAGCCTTACGCAATATGTTTATCCGCTCGAAGTAGGGGGCGATGGCTCCACGCATCGGGGTAAGCTGATCCGGGGCACAGCCGTGTACACACTTCTGTTTGCAAGCAATGGAATCATCACGGAAGAGTGGAGCTATCGGGTTGAAGATATCGTTGTCTGCAAGACTTGGTATCGCAGCCACCGTTTGTACCAGACCGACAGTGTCATTCACTGGAGCGACGAGGGGAAGGTGACGTCGCGAGAGGTTTACACCTATGACAAGGACGGGATGCTGGTGGGCGGATATCTTCAGTACGGCGATCAGCGCAGGGAGAAAGTTTTGAATATTGTTACGTCTGGCGACACGCTTGTGGTGGCGGAGCGGTCGGCAAAGGTCTCCTATGTGAACGGACGTCGCGTGAAAGTAGCCGGCAATAACGGAATCCTGGTGTATCGATACAATTACTTTCCATCCGGAGCGCTGCAACGGAAGATCACCTTTGAAAACGGGAAGGTGGTCCAGGATGAACAGTTCGATGCGTCGGGTAACCTCGTGTATTGGCTACTAGCCGAGTATAAAGACGGACGGCTCAACTACAGCAGCGAGCGAACCCTGATGTACCGTAATGATCTGTGCGTTAAGGAAATACAGAAACATTTCGACGCATCTCGCGCATGGACCGAAACATTCACGTACGAATACCGGGACGGGCGCCCGGTACGGACATTCAGGGAAGGACAACCTTTCGATTCTTACGAATACAATGAACACAACGATCTGCTGAGACAGAAGAATGCTTTGTTCAATGAGAGCTATCGCTATATCTCATACGATGCACAAGGCAACTGGACGGAGCGAATCATGCTGGCGGACAACAAGCCTTTCCAGGTGCAGATAAGGAGGGTTGAGTATTATTAAGGGTTAAATCTAACATACCCATCCCCGGTCCCAGATCTCTTTCACTGATCCTTTCTTCTTGCGCAAATGATAGGTGAGGGCCAGGTAGATGAAATAGCTGACCTCTTCGGGAATGTCGTCCTTTGCGTCGAGGAGAATTCCCCGCGTGCTGTCGAAGGTTAACGGTGTACTTACTTTTTGCTTGAACTCCTTCACCACGTTGCTCTGGCAGTGAACAAATATGCCATACATTCCTTCCTGTGAGCCAACGCGATCGATCCGGATGGTCGTCCCGCTTTGCGTTTCACTGGTGAGGTAGCTGGGGGAATCCCATTTCAGGGTTTCCTCGAGGGGGCCGACGCCGGAGGTTTTCGAGGCCACGTCGAATATGAGTTTCCTTAACAAAAGGAGCCTTTTTCGGATCGCTGGGGGCGTTTTTTCAAATACGGCCGCCACCTTTTTTGACTGAAAGGCGTTTTCCATTTTCTTATTCATACCCCCAATATACCAGACTCCATCTGACAAGTGTATGTCAGGAGAAAACGGAGGATATAACTATTCCGCTCAAAGACTTTTTCTGGATTTACGCTGCTGGTGCCGGACCCAACGACCGGCTTATTTGCCGTACGTGTGTACTACGGCCCCTCCCGGGAAAGCCTTTACACCCATCAGCTTCAGGTAAAGCGGCATGGCAAGCCCCGCGAAGATGGGCACGCCTGAGCCCAATGCGACGGGATGGGTGGCCAGGTGGTATTCATCGATGAGCTCCGTTGTGATGAGGCTCTGCATAAATCCCGCGCCGCCAATGGCTACGATCGGTTTCCCCGGTTCGGCTTTGAGTTTCGTGATCGCTTCGGCAAGATCGCCGTCGAAAACCCGCGTCTCGGCCCAGGAAGCTGCGGCCGGTGTCTGTCCGGCGGGCGGCGGGATCGTAAATCCTTTTTTTGAAAAAACAGCCTTAGGGATCTCGTTCATCGGCGCGGCAAAAGGCCCCGTCGCCGTCGGCCAGTAGGGGGCGATAACCTCAAACGTCGTCCTGCCCATGATCAGCAGCCCTGCCTGCCGGACTTGCTCGACACTCCAGGCCAATGACTCCTCATCCCCGGTCTTGAAGACCCAATCTTTCTCGCCCTTGGCACCGCTGACAAAACCGTCGATCGAGATCGACATCTTCATGATCAATTTTCGCATGATTTAAATATTGTTTCCCAAAGGTACCGCGCCCTTTCCGGGCCCGCGGGGTGTTAAAGCGACAATCCAAGGGGGCGATTGCGTTTTAATGGTTGGAGAATCAACATGGTCCCGCGGTTGCAACGGCGACTTAACTATTATTCCTTCTCATCTAAATCTTTCGCCGTATGTACGAGCCGTTGGCACGAAACGCTATACCCAAAAACGAGTGCGACGGTGAGATCCTTTTCATAGGTTCTCACCGTCGCAGACTTGCTTGCCCATCTTCAATCGCGTAGGAAGCGTGGGGCTATCAGCACACGAAGCTATTTTCTAAGGGCAGTGCTCAACGAATGCTTTTTGTTCGACTTCTTCGACCGGCCGTTGGCAGGAAGATTCCAATAGGTAATTTCCGTAAAATTCTTGCCATCGTCATACAACTCGTCGAGGCTGTAGGACGAGGTGCTGATAAACGATTTCAAGGCGTTATAATTATCGACGCCATCATACTTATAAACTTGATAGGATTCGGGTGAACCAAAAGCGGGGATATCGAAAGCCTTCAACGGATCGGGTAGTTTTAAGGCCGGCACCACTTTATTGCTTCCTTCCGGAAGGATCAAATACCACTCCGAATCTGCCGATTCAAAAAATGTCGAGATAAAAACAAAATCACCGGCAGCGCTATACGTGAGCTTTTCATTGGCAAAACCAAACGAAACGGTGTTGGTGATCTCGGTAACGGAGAAAATATTGGTATGGCTTCCGCTGTAATAGCTGAGATCATCACCGCCCATTTCTATGATAGAATAGTAAGCTGCAAAGGCCGTTCCCGGATAGTAAATATCAAAGGACTCGACGCCGCTGTTGCTACCGCCATTGGAAAAGGTTCCCAACGCATAGGGGTGGGTGTAGTCATTAAGTGTCGGATAGGCCTTCACGTAGACAGAAGCGTACGATGCCCCTTCCGGCAGCGTAGCGGTCAGTTTCGACAACGGCTGGTTGACCTGGTTTAGATTAAGTGTATTATTGCCAACCACCACATTGGGGAAGAGCGCATATCCAAGGGGCGTGCCACTGTCTTGGGTGCGACGTGTAACGTACAACTTACTCGGCGTCGTCCCCAGGTGGATCGATCCGGTGGTGCGGGAGTCGTCCAGCTCCGTCTGCTCCCGCGCATTGGAATAGATATCATAAATGGAGTTGGTTACCGCGTTTGTCAAGGTAAGGCTCGCCTCCCCGACATTCGTATCGTCATCGGTGTCTCTATCATCCAAAACTTTCCAGGCTTGTCCTCTTCCAATTTCGGCGTACGTCCACAGTCTTACCTCGTTTTGTCCGCTGTAATTCTTCATCAGTACTTCGGTGAGAAAGAACTTCGTTCCCATAAAGGTCGGCGATTTCAATACAATATCATTGCTGTTGGTGTATTCCGTAGAGGCAATGAGATTGCCATTTTCATCGGAAAGGAAAACAAAACCGCGCTCATTGCTGTCCAATTGATTGGCTGCGATATCAACGGTCAGCAGGGTATTCTTCACCGTTACGGTAACTTCCTTCTCAGTTTTGTTTCCCTGCCCATCGGTAACAATTACTTTAACAGTGTGCACGCCGTCGCTGGCCTGGCTGGCATCCCAGGTCGCGTCTGTAAAAGGCGACTGGGTCAGCTTGGCGATCGAAACGCCGTCCACGAGATATTCTACGGAAGCAATTCCCATATCGTCCGACACCGTCAGCGAAATGGGAACATTATTCCACACCTCCATCGCCGCCGTAATGTTTGAAAATGTGATTTGAGAGTCTACGTTCTGTGGTACAACTTCATCATCCTTACTACAGGATTGAATCCAAAGAATTGAACTGATGAGCATGCATTTGCCAAGAAACGATAATGTTTTGTGGTTTTTTTTCATGTATAACGTACAATAAAGTTTACCTCAAAATTAAGACCTCTGCAAGGCTAAAAAGTGCAGGATGGCACCTACACCTTACGTTGTAATTTTAGTTTCGCTTTTTTCATACTTTAACCTCGATTTTATCTAGCGCTGGCGTTGAATGGCATAGCGCAGCCGTTACAAAAAAATCTAATCCGGAAACATTAAAAATCGCAACAGGCTGGGAATCAGTTGATACAGAAACCGGGCGAACAAATATATCCCACTTACGGGGATTCACCGCCGGGCCCGAAGATTGGTCATATCCGGGTTTATTTTTGCTTTTTGTCCGTAACAATCCGGTAATTCATACGTCACGGATACATGGAAGAACCATGGATCATTGAGACACGCAGACTGAGCTACACCTTCGCCAAGGCGTCAGAACAAACATTATTTGACATCAACCTACAAGTACCGCGCGGTAGTGTGTATTGTTTCGTCGGGCCGAATGGCGCGGGTAAGACCACGACACTGCGGTTATTGCTTGGTTTGCTCCGCAGCCAGGCAGGAAGCATCCGGATTTTTGGCAGAGACTTCTTTGCCGATCGAAGAAAGATACTCTCGCAGATCGGGTCCTTTATCGAACAGCCTTCGTTGTATGAGCATCTTACCGGACGGCAGAACCTTGAAGTATACCGGCTGACCTATGGTCGGGAGCGTTCGCGCATCGAAGAGGTGCTGAAGATCACAGATATTCTCGATGCCGGCAACAAGTTGGTGCGGGCGTATTCGCTGGGCATGAAGCAACGGTTATCGATCGCGCTTGCACTGCTGAACGATCCGGAGGTATTGATCCTGGACGAGCCTACAAACGGTCTTGATCCACAGGGTATTGTTGACATGCGCGTCCTGATCCAGGAGCTGAGCGGAACCTATGGAAAAACGATCCTGCTGTCAAGCCACTTGCTGAGCGAAGTCGAAAAAGTGGCTACGCATTTCGGAGTATTAAGGGGTGGCAAGCTTCAGTTTCAGGGTACAAAAAGCGAATTGATGATCCGGCGGTCCCAGAACACGGTGTTGCGTCTGGAAACAGCAGATGTACAGAAGGCGATGTCCGCATTGCAAGAGCGTTTTGAGACAATATGCCTGGATGAGACATTCGTTCTTGTGAAGCATATCGCCAGGGAACAAGTCCCTGAGTTGACCAGACATCTCGTCGCGTCTGGTGTAGGCATTTACAACATCGGCCTCGTTCACGAAAATTTCGAAGAAACCTTCTTTCATCTCACCACATGAAACAGAGCTTTATCGCCAACACCCGCAGCGAAATTATTAAATGTGGAAATTCGGCTGCACTCTGGCTTACCCTGGGAGGGGCGGCATTCATCCCCGTGATCAACATCATTAAGACCCTTGCCAAACCGGACTACTTTCTGCCGAAATTTCAGCAGGATCCCTGGGGTACATGGCTCGACCATAACTGGCAGATCGCTGCAGGCTTTTTCCTGACGATGTATATCATTTGTGTGACGAGCCTGGTTGTCCAGATCGAGTATCGGAACCACGGATGGAAGCAGTTATTTGCATCACCACGCAGTTTTGCGGACATCTATTTCTCCAAGGTGCTGACCATCCTGCTGATCATCGCGAAATGTTTCGTACTGTTCAACATCTTCGTTGTCTTATCCGGATATGTTACAGGACTCCTCAATTCAGGATATGAATTTTTAAATCGCGACATCCCTTGGGGCAGCTTAGTAGGGATGACGGCTAAGATGTTCACCTCAATTTTGTCCATGACCGCGATACAATATGTGCTGAGCCTCAGGTTTAAAAACTTTATCATCCCAATGGGCATAGGGCTTGCGCTGTTCACGACAGGGTTCATGATCCGCCAGTGGGAGTTGATCGACTATTACCCTTATATGCACCCTTTCCTGGTGTACTTCAAGAATCCCGGACTGCCCAGCGGATCAGGTGATAAAGCTTTGATGCATTCTGTTGTTGGATGTTTTCTGGTGCTGGCCATCGGTTACCTTGATATGCTGACCTGGAAGGAGCGGGGGTAAATTATAAGCAGTTGGCAGATGAGATGAATGGGACGTTGAGCAGGGTCAAGCAAGGGAAAGGGTGCATTACGCGCCGTATGAAGCTCAACGTAAAACACTGGCCTATGCGCTTTTGCGCCGGTCGCCGTCAGGCGGTGAATCCATCGACGGCTTTCCCGCATGCGTCTTCAAATATTGCTGCCGGAGGTCTTTCGCCAGCATATGATTGCCCGTGTGATTCCAACCCGGTGGCATGATCAGGTATAGGAATTTATTCTTTATCCCGGGAGCCCGGGCGACGTCTTTCGCCAGATAGTAAAATTCGCCAAAGTATACATCGAAAAAATTCCCCGCATTGATACTCCGCGTGATACCATACTGGATCGCGATGTGATCCTGTTCGGGCTGATAGGTCTTGAAGACCCGGTCCCAGATGTTCAGCAGGTTGCAGAAGTTGGTGTCCATGTACAGCGGGTTGCGTGCGTGGTGTACGCGGTGGTGGGAGGGGGTGAGGATGAATTTACCCAGGAAACCAAAACGCGCGTTCTTCATGAAGTTCTCACCGACATGAATAAATCCACCCCATGTGCCGTCAACGAACATGATGGCAAACAGCATGACCGGGGGGACGCCCGCCAGGATACAAATGGAGGTCCGGATAAAGTCGGCGTACGGGCCTTCCAGGAAAAAGTGAGCATACGTAACCGACAGGTTCATTTGTTCCGGGGCGTGGTGGGACGAATGCAGGCACCAGAACAACCTCACCTTATGGGCAAGAAAGTGATAGATGAAGTGTGCAAACTCCCAGACGATGTAACCATAGATGAACCAGTACCAGGTAAGGGAAACCGGCAGCAACGCATAGGGCGAGAACAAACCGATACAAAAGGCGACGACACCAAACGAAATAAACTTCCCAATAATGCGGTTGAATATGTAAATAAAGAATGGGATCTTATACTCTGCCCGGTTGAAATTCTTATGGGCAAAGGCCAGCAAGATCTCAATGATCACGATGAACGGAATGAGCGGCGAAAGAGCGGTTTGAATTCCCTTCCAGGTGCGCAGCGAATGGTAGTCGCCGGAGCGAATGATCTCGACGAGTCCGTCTATGGAAAAGAAGCCGGTGAGCTCGTTCCGTAGTGTTTCCAGTATTTCCAATGCAGGCGTGGTTTTGGTAAAACCAAACTTAAGGATTTTCAAGGGAATAGAAAAGGACAATTACCTTCTCCGCCCAAGCGACGATGATCGAAACAACACAAAGCATTGTTCCGATAATTCACGGCTAGCTTGTATTTGATGGGTTTTATTTAGATGTTTCGATTTGTTAGTGCTCTGTGATGACGTAACCATGAAAACGCCCTTAATTACTCCAGAAGGTTTAGAAAAACTAAAAGCAGAGTTGGATCATTTGTGGCGCGTTGAACGGCCCGACACCACGCAAAAGGTATCCTGGGCCGCAAGCCTTGGAGATCGTTCTGAAAATGCGGATTATCATTACAACAAAAAGCGCCTGCGCGAAATTGACCGGCGCGTGCTCTATCTACGCAAATGTATCGACGATTTGAAGGTCGTGAACTATTCACCGTTCCAGGAAGGCAAGGTCATGTTTGGTGCTTGGGTAGAAGTTGAAAATGACCGAGGCGGAAAGAAACGCTTCCGTATAGTCGGCTATGATGAGATCTTTGATACCAAAGATTACATCTCCATAGACTCACCGATGGCACACGCGCTGATGAAAAAAGAAGTGGGCGATGAAGTCGTAGTGAAAACCGGTGCGGGCGAGTTTGTCTGGCGTATTACAAAAATTGAGTACCAGAAATAAATGTTTGGTGATGAGTGACGGAATAGACCTGGATAATCGATTTAAAGAACCAGCCTTCAAGAAAGATTGGGGACAGACTTATGAGACTATTGACTAACCTCAAATTACAATCCATAGAATGTTTAGAAATCGGTTTTTAACAGGGTTGGGTGGCTGCCTGTTCTGTGCGGCGCCATTGGCCATACACGCACAACAAAATGAAACGGCCTGGTTCAAAGATGTCACAGCAACGCAAGTACCCCTTGACGGTAAAGAGCATGCGCTGAATGTGGTTTTCCTGGATGTGGATGGTGATCGTGACCTGGATGCGATCCTGGCGCTGGAATCGGAACCCAACCGCTTATACCTCAACGATGGTAAAGGAAAATTTACCTGGAAAAAAGGTGCTTTTGCAGAGGAGAAACACGATTCAGAACATGTGCGGATAGCCGATTTCAACAACGATCGTATAGCCGACATTATTTTTGTAGCAGAAGACGACCAGACACACGAGTATTACCTCGGCAAAGGCGACGGTA
Source organism: Chryseolinea soli (assembly GCF_003589925.1). Taxonomy (NCBI): domain Bacteria; kingdom Pseudomonadati; phylum Bacteroidota; class Cytophagia; order Cytophagales; family Fulvivirgaceae; genus Chryseolinea; species Chryseolinea soli. Next base: position 5,855,287 of record NZ_CP032382.1, read on the forward strand.
CTTTCATTGACGTAAGCGACCGCCTCCCGGCCAAAAGCGAAGCGAATGGCCTGGACGTGGGGGATGTGAACGGCGATGGACTCCCCGATATTGTTGTAGGCAATTCCGGTTCCAAAGCACAGGATTTTTTATGGATCAACAACCTGGAAAAACCTGGGTACTTTATTGATCACACCACCGACGGTCTACCCGCCAGCGAAGATCAAACCCAGGCCGTAAAACTGGCTGATTTAAATGGTGATGGTACGCTGGATTTGGTAGTTGGCAATGAGGTGCCCCCGAATCGTCTGTTTTTTAACGACGGCAAGGGAAAGTTTACAGAGCACCCGGAAAAACTTGAACTGCTGGTGCCGTTGCATACCCGCGATGTGCTGGTGTTTGATGCGAACCGGGACGGGCATGCGGATATTCTATTTGTTAACCTTACCAACAACGGTGGCCAATGGGATAAGGATCCTACAGCCCGTTTGCTGATCAATGACGGCAAGGGAAATTTTAAGGATGAAACAGCCAAAAGAATTCCAGCACAGAAATTATCCAGCTATTCGGGTGCGATTGTAGATTTTAACCACGACGGTTACGCGGATATTATTCTAAGTGCAATTAAAACACCACCCTTTGAAGCTGCCCAGGTACAGGCCTTGCAGAATGATGGCAAGGGCGTATTTACCAATGTAACCAGTAAGGTAATCCCAGGCACAACGGTATCGCGTGGCTGGGGCATTGCTGTGGGAGATGTGAACGGTGATGGTGTACTGGATTTGATGATTGGCGGCTGGGGAGCGCAGGTGCGTTTGCTGCTTGGAAAAAAATAAGTTAGAGCAGGTCGATCTGAAAGCTACTTTGCGTCTTCGCTTAGGCAAGGGATTTTCCGGTCACACCTTTCATGAAGACCCACCGAAGTTTAACATAAACCAAAACATGATAAGCGATGTCGAACAACCCAGATATTTTTGAGAGAATGCTTGCCGGGGGCATCATCCGGAATGATGAAATGGGCGACGCTTGGGAAGTTGTTTTTCGCGCGCAGAAATTGTCACCAGCACTTAACGCTTCCACAACCATTGACGAAATGCGCGCCAGGTTGAGTGAGCTCATCAACACCCCAATCGACCAGAGTACAACGGTCTTTGTACCGTTCTACACAAACTTTGGAAAACATATCAAGCTTGGCAAAGGGATTTTTATCAATCATGCCTGCACATTTCTCGATCTCGGTGGAATAACCATTGAAGATGATGTGCTGATCGGACCGAAAGTTAATCTGATCACCGAGAATCATCCGGTTGATCCTTCGAAAAGAAAATACCTTGATTTGAAGTCAATCTTGATCAAACGAAATGCGTGGATAGGGGCGGGTGCGACAATACTGCCTGGCGTTACTGTTGGAGAAAACGCTATCGTTGCGGCCGGAGCGGTAGTAAATAAAGATGTCCCTGATAACAGCATCGTCGGAGGAATCCCCGCCAAATTCATGAAGGCCATTGAATAAGGATCGCTAGTCTCTATATCAAGTAGAGGACAAAAGGGCTCTAAAATTCATTGGCCTACAGTTGTTCCAGTATACTCAGCACACCACGATCGTCGTTGCTGCGGGTCATAAACTTCGCGGCGTGCTTCACTTCGGGGTGGGCATTTTCCATAGCAAAGCTAAAGTGTGCTTCGCCCATCATTTCAACATCGTTGAGGTAGTCGCCGAATACCATGGTGTGTTCACGGGCGACCCCAAATTTTTTCTGCACGATATCGAGCGCCCTTCCCTTGTGAGCCAGCTTATGTGAAAGGTCGATCCATACGTTGCCAGACACTTTTACCTGCAGGTCATCCTGATATTCTAAAAAGTGAGAATAGCTATTTTGCTCGGCGCCGGATAAATCGCAGATGGCGATCTTGAGAAATTCATCATCATCGACGTCTGCGATGTTGTCTACGATGGCGTATGCGTCATAATACATGGACAGACGCGCAACAAAGGCGGGATCGTCGTTGTCGATGTAGGCGCTCTCCTTACCGCAAAGGATCGTCAGTAGGTTCGGAAGTGCTTTTATGCGCTTCAGGATCTCGCGGGTAAGATCCCGATCCATTTGCTGGAGGTGAAGTTCTTTGCCCTGATGCATCACATAACTGCCATTCTCGGCGATGAAAATGATGTCGTCCTGGATGCCCGGAAAACAGTTATAAAGATTCTGGTATTGCCTTCCGCTGGCGGCAGAGAATAAAATATCCTTCGAACGCATTCGATTGAATACCGTAAAGAAATCGGGACTTAATTCGTGTTTGGTGTTGAGAAGGGTGCCATCCATATCGGAGGCTACAAGTCTTACTGATGAAAAATCCATACGTACGTTTCCCGGTGAAAAGAATCGGGGACAAAAATAGCGTAATCCATCACATTGGGACGTGATTTGTCTTTTTATAATTTAATGGTGCTCTTCCGATGTTGCTGGAAAGCATCTGGGATCTTCGGCGATCGTGTTCCTGCAAGAATAAACCCTCGCGTAATTTCTATAGGCCCGTTTCCCGCTTTCTGTTATCTTACGTTATGCACGTGTTCATAACCCTTGTTTCAAAGCGACCTGATGGTCTACACCGGCGATTTCGGAGATTTGCCGTTTGTGTGATGAGACACACCAAAAATATCCTTTTGATTTTTGCCGTAGGTATCACGGGCGTTGCCACAGGGCAAGGGCTCGACAAATCGCTCGTCAGGAATCAAACCAAGACCGCGGAGTTCATCATTGAGCCGCCCACCTTGTTGTGTGCAGGTTTTGAGTGGGTCATCTCCGGCGATGAGAACCGGAACGCCACCGTGTCAGTTTCCTATCGCAAAAAAGATACGGGTGAGTGGCGGAACGGACTACCCTTGTTGCGTGTGGGCGGAGAAAAGATCTATGGCCATGATCAGCCGTGGGTCTATACTACACCCAACCTGTTTGCCGGAAGTCTTTTCAATCTTGAGCCGGGAACGGTATACGAATGCCGTTTCCAGTTGTCTGATCCGGATGGCATCGAAGGGCAGTCCACGCAAACCGTATTCGTTCAGACCAAAACAGAACCCAAGCCCTATGCACTGGGGCAAGTCTATCACGTCTATCCCCCGGGTTATAAGGGAACAAAACAAAGTCCTGCGTTTACAGGGTTGAACGAAGCCTATTACGGTATCGGCAATACCGGCGACTGGTGGAATGTTCCTGAGCCACGTGTACAGCCAGGCGATGTGATCCTGGTGCATGCCGGCCTTTACAAAGCACACCGGCTCAAGTACGCCGACTCCCTGGCGCTCGATTTCGACGGCGCCTATGTGCTCACACAAAAAGGCACCGCCGAAAAACCGATTGCCATTAAAGCTGCCGGCGACGGAGAAGTTATTTTCGACGGGGATGGTTCCTACCGCCTCTTCGACGTGATGGCCGCCGATTACCATTACTTCGAAGGGCTCACCATCCGGAATACAGATGTCGCATTCTACGGGGGATTGAAAAGAGTGATGGGCTGTAGCGGATTGACCGTTAAGCATTGCAAAATGGAAGACATCGGCATTGCCGTAATGACCTATAACGCCGACTCCCGGGATTTTTATATTGCCGATAACATCATGGTCGGCCGGCATGAGCGGGATACGCTCATCGGGTGGTATGGATTCGAGAAGCCGGCGCCGTTAACATCGTATTTTGCCATCAAGGTATATGGACAGGGGCACGTGGTCTGCCACAACTCCATTGCTTACTTTCACGATGGGATCTGCGTCGATACCCATGGCCTGCCCGAGGGCGCAAAGAAATGTGTTTCCATCGATTTTTATCGCAACGATATCTTCAACGTCGCCGACGACTTCATCGAGGCCGATGGAGGCTCTCATAACATCCGCGTATTCGAGAACCGCGGGTTCAATGCCTATCATTCAGCATTAAGCGCACAACCTGTTTTCGGCGGGCCGGTCTACTTCATCCGTAACATCTGCTATAACATACCGGGCAACGCGTTAAAATATATGGTCCGGCCTTCCGGTATCTATACCTATCAAAACACATTTGTTGCAGAAGCCACGATCAGCGCTTTCTCCAACGGACATTTCCGGAACAACTTGTTCATCGGCCCGGATGATGTGAGGCCTTCGCTGAGCGGCACCACGTTCACCAACTACACCACATTGGATTATGATGGCTACCGCAAGAAACCCGAAAACCAAACCAACTACCGCTGGCGGTACCCGCTGCACGATTCACTGAACCACGCCGATGAAAAAGAGCTTGGGTGGGTAGAATTTAAAACACTCCGCGAATTCACGAAGAAGACCGGATACGAAGTACACGGAGTAGAACTCGAAAAAGTGATCTTCGAGAATGTTCCGCTGCCCGATCCGCGACGAAAGGGACATGTGTACCCGGTGGCAGGTTACGACTTCAGACTAAAACCCGCTTCCAAGGCGGTCGATGCCGGATGCCTGCTGCCGACGATCACCGATGGATATACGGGCAAAGCACCGGATCTAGGTGCGCTTGAATCCGGAGTGGTTGCGCCACAGTACGGACCGAGAAAATAAAGAGCGACCGCTAACTTTAATAGGTTTTACCATGAAATTGGATTTCTTTCGGATGCTGTTACCGCAGGCAACGGTTTAGAAAATCGAGTATTTCTACACGGTTTTCATCAGCGAGATTGCGAGCCATTGAATATGCGTTATATCCATGGACGTTTGCTATATTGGGGTCAGCTCCTTTGTCTATCAAAGCTTTTATTGCTTTTTTTTCGCGGCTTATCATGTCGTCACGTTCTGCCGAACTTCCCGGCTTATAAGCGATACTTCTGTTCCCGCAATCATACAGTCGCGCCAGTTGTTGCGCTTTTATATTCAAAATAGTATCCCCGCCAGCATCCCGCTGGTTAATATCTCCACCAGCCTGCAGAATCAGTTCTAGGGCAACCGAATTGTTATTGTACTTTACACATTGGTGTAGGGCCCAGCGGATATGCGCTCCCTTTTCAAGGAGGAACGCCACGATCTCGTTATTGTTAAACCAACAGGCTGCTTCGAGAAAAGTCTTATTCTGGCTTTCCCACTTCCCATTGATATCAATCTCTCCTTTTACGACCAGTTCCTTAAATAATTCATTATGGTTACCGGAGATGAGACTGTGCTCAAAGGTTTCATTGGCGGATTGATGAGAAGGCTTGAGGGTATTGTATTTTGGATGGGCACTATATTTTTTTGGCACCGCCTTTTCTTGCTTGGGTTTGGATACTTCGGCATAAGTTCCATTATCTTTGACGGCGTCCCAATAGCCGTTTCCGTCAATACCTCCGAAGGCAACTACGCGGTCGTTATGCATTAAAAAGCTCAGACCGTGGTCATCGTCCCAATGGCATCCGCCCGTGATTTCATAGTAAGAAGTACCGTTCTTGCTAACGATCTTCACATCAATGGTACCGAGGTCGATCAACTGCCGGATGCGCTCTGCCGTGAGATTGGCATAGGCGGGGTCCCGCTGCAATCCGTAGATCTCAATGATCTCAGGTAACTCCTGAAGTGTTCTGTTAATGATGACATCCCGTATTTTTTCCTGATTTTGAAAGATATAACCTATGGCTTCAAACTGTTCAGGATAAGGATCTGGATTGTCTGTCAAATCGTCTTCAATTCTTAAGGTCATTTTCCCATCGCTGAGTATATCCGAATCTCCTGAACGATACCGCCCATTTATGATTTGAAAACCCGCAAAAGCAATGAGTTCTATTTCGTATTCCCAATCGCCATTAAAATGGATAGCGTCCATGTGTATTATTTTTGATGCAGTATATTCCTTTGCCTGTTTCTTTGCAAGTCATTGAACCGGGATATAGCAGGAGGGAACGCCAGCTCCACCGTTGGTACGGCTACGGACGTTCAGCCCTTTCCAGCCCAAATTTATAACCACATTTCTCAGTTCCGTTTCTGTGGCCCCAGCATTAAACAGCGCACCCACTGTATTGATGGGGACACCCACTTTATGCCCGTAATTTTTATCTTTGCGGGGCTATTTTAAGCCTAAGAAAGAAAGTTTATGAAGAAAATAGGATTTTTATCGTTCGGACATTGGGCGAATCGCCAGGGCTATCAAGCCCGTACCGCGAGCGACACATTGCTTCAGTCAATTGATCTGGCGGTTGCTGCCGAAGAACTGGGGTTGGATGGCGCCTATTTCCGGGTGCATCATTTCGCGGCCCAGCTGGGATCTCCATTTCCTTTATTGTCCGCTATCGGTGCCAAAACAAACAAGATAGAGATTGGAACCGGCGTGATCGATATGCGTTATGAGAATCCGCTGTATATGGTAGAAGATGCCGGATCGGCTGATCTCATTTCCAGGGGTAGGTTGCAACTGGGGATCAGCAGAGGTTCGCCGGAACAGGTGATCGATGGATGGCGGTATTTTGGTTATGAACCCAAAGCCGGAGAAACCGATGCGGACATGGGCCGGCGTAAAGCATTAGAATTTTTGGATAAGTTAAGAGGTGTGGGATTCGCCCAACCCAACCCATACCCGATGTTCCCGAATCCGCCGGGTTTGTTACGCGTAGAACCTCATTCGGCGGGATTGCGCGACCGGATCTGGTGGGGTGCGGCCTCGAATGCTACGGCGGTCTGGGCAGCCGAAAACGGAATGCACCTGCAAAGTTCCACCCTGAAATTTGATGAAAGCGGCAAACCTTTCCATGTGCAACAAGCAGAGCAGATCAGGTTGTACAAAGAAGCCTGGAAAAAAGCAGGGCACCAGCGCGAGCCAAGGATTTCGGTAAGCAGATCTATTTTTGCATTGGTCTCGGATCAAGACCGGTATTTCTTTGGACAGGACACCAAAAGCACCGATCAAATCGGTTTTATTGAAAGCGACAAACGCGCTATTTTCGGAAGAAGCTATGCGGCGGAACCGGATCAACTCATCAAGGAATTGGCTGGAGACGAAGCGATCAAGGAAGCAGACACACTGCTTTTGACGATACCCAATACGTTAGGGGTGGATTACAATGTTCACGTGCTGTCTTCTATTTTAAAGCACGTAGCTCCTGGATTAGGTTGGCGATAATTTTCAGACGGCTAAATAATGGGGAGGGAGTGTGAGTGCGAAGAAAAAAAAGAGTGAGTATGTTCGCTCTTACGCTCACACTCACTCTGTTTTTTTTTATTGAAAATGGGGGAGTTCCCTCACTATTTCACTACCTCACTCACCAAAATTACGGGAGTCGCATTCGTGTAATTCACGAAGTCAGCTCTGATGGCGTCTCTGTTCGGAGCAATGGCCGCCTGATAGTCGCTTAGGCTTTTCACATAGAAAGTCCCGATAGCCATATACGGCAAGGGTTGGTTAGGAATACCACTGGCAAGTCCTTTTTCAATGGTATATTTTACCAGATTTGAACCTAGAAAGGCCGCGACCATAGGCATGTGCTTCGTTTCATAATACTCCATGTTGAAGGTCTTGCCTTCCTCGAACGGGTACATGACAGAAACTTTAACCAATCCCTTTTCCACGGCAGTCAATTTGGAGTTTTTAGATTTTGAAGATTGCTTTTCTTGACCGAATGACGCAAAACACGTGACCATAAGTAAAGTTGAGAGGATGATGCTTAATTTCATGTTTGATTTTTTAGGTTGATGTAGATCGATTAACAGCTTAGCTCGAAAGCTGATAATTCAAATGTCACCACTCGATCGCTATTTTCAAAACGATAGTTTATGTAGTTTGACACGGCCTGCTTGCCGTTTGTCGGAAAGAAAACGTAAAGTAGTTGCCAACGCCAAAGACTTGTTTAGGCTGCGTGCAACGCGGGGCAATCAATAATCAAATCGACTTGTCAACGCAACCTGCCGGCGCTGTCCCACATGACCAAACTTACTCCGAAGACAATGCCTGTCCGCGTAGGCTTCCGTAGACTGGACTTATACCTTCTGTTAACGGTTCGTTGTTCTTTTTTTGTCATTTACATATTCCAAAATGTCACCCGGTTGGCAATCTAATGCTTTGCAAATGGCGTCTAAGGTGCTAAAACGAATGGCTTTCGCCTTGCCTGTCTTTAAGATAGAGAGGTTGGATAATGTCAAATCTACTCTTTCGGAAAGTTCGTTCAGAGAGATCTTTCGTTTTGCCATCATCACGTCTAAGTTTACAATGATTGGCATGGCTTAAATGGTTAAGTCATTTTCAGATTTCATATCGATCGCATTCTGCAAGATCTTTTCAAAGATGGCTGCAGCCGTGGCCACTACGACAGAAGCAAAAGTCGTCACCATACAAATCGCCAGAAAACCTGCAGGATCATCGTCCTTATGATGGGCTATCCTTATGTATAGACCTGCCAGTACTATTAAAATACTGAATACAATGGCACAATACTTTATACTCTTCAAAGCCCCAACAGAGTCTGGCGAGAACACTTTATTTTGTCCGATGTATCCCAGCAATTTGAACGCCTTATACAGCGCAACGAAGAAAGCGCTTGATGCTGCGTATCCATACAAGATGAACGGGTCAGCGTAAACGCTTAACAAGTCTAAGTTTGCGGCTCTTCCCTCGGTTAAGGGAAGCCCAATCAAAGCGGCAAGCACCACAACGCCGATAAGCACGATGACGGCCTGAAGAAATAGTGTTGGAATTCTTTTCATAACTGATTTTGTGATTTAAGATTCTACTGCAAACATAATAAATAATTATTGATAAACAATAAATATTTATTGTATTTAGAGGATCGGAAAGAAAGTGGCCTTGTTGCTTAGACGAGCAGGGGACTATTACCCGAGGCGCGAGTACAGCTTATTTTGTTAATATTTGATCGGTAAACGCACACCCAATTTTTGCCTTGTCGATTTTTGCATCGACTTGATTTTGAGCGTCTTCCAAAAATCAGTTCCAAACCAAAATATTCTCAATGTTGATAGACAGTGAGTTGTATCGGACCGAGTAGCAAAATAGTACAGTATTCACTACACCAATTTTGTTCCCGAGTAGATCGTCACTGCGTTTGCCTGACTTTCGGTCGGAAAAAAGAAGTATGTTGCGAACTTTTTAGACATGTATCGTTGCCTGTTCCTTCGCCTTTGTGCGCTCGTCATGCCGATGAGTATTTTTGCTCTCCGCATGTGTCTTTGATGCTGATGAAGAGTATTTCAAGGATTTAGCAAAACCGGATCCATCTACAGTAGGGGGGAGTATTACGATTGTAGATCTTGGAAACTACAACCCGGGAGATACCATCGATCTCTTTGGCTCCACGACGTTCAACTTTTCATTGAGCGGAACGCACGGCAAGGTTGAATCTGCGACCCTTTCTCTGGATGGGGAGAAGGTATCCAATGGTACGACCGGCTCCTTTACGATGGAGAAGCGCCAGTTGAGCGACGGCACTTTTGCCCTAACGCTTGAGCTGATCACGGGGTCCGGAACGGGAAGCCTGGCCGAAGCGGTCGGTTCCGAAAAATTCAAGATCACCCTAAAATGGATTGCCAGGGTTGACTTGAGTCCGCCTCTCCAACCCGTGCCTACGCTTGATATTGTAGATGGATTTCTCACCGTACAATGGCCGGCCTACACCAAGCCAAACTTTCAATCTTATTTGATTACGCGAGAGTTGCCGAGTGGAGCGACGCAAAGTTTTGAGATCAAGGACAAACAGACCGTCAGTTGGCGGGACGAGAGTTACGCGGGCGGGCTCGCCGCGCCGGTCACCTATACGGTTTCAGTCGTAAGTGAAATCGGGAAAGTGACTTCGGCACCTATCGATCGGGTAGACCCGATCGACTTTCGTTTTTCTTTTAACACATCGGATTCTACATTCACATACAAGTGGAAGCCGACCAAACTTTACGGAACGTTCAAGGGATATGAATTCGCTCATAGTGGTGGAAAGGATATCACCGTATTGACCGATGTCAACGATTCAACGTTCACCGATAAATTGTCGTCAATCCGTTTTGGCGAAGAGGCCGTTGTGGGGTTTGTCGTCCGGTCAAAAGCGGAAGGCTTCCCGGCTTATTCTACCTGGAGTACTTGCAAACTGGGTAAGCCTTTGCCTTTTGCAGCCGTCGGCAAGATCAGGTTCAATGCCTACTTGAATAGACTTGTTGCTGTTGATGCCGACAATAATCTGGTGGAGTTAAATGAGCAGTTCCAACCTGTAAGGACGATCGCGACATTAAGGAGCACAAGCTGGCGAATGCCCTACCCGGGCAACTACGTCTACAGTACGACCGCTGCGTTTGCGGCTGATAATATTTTCAGATTAAAACTCGAGGATGGTTCGGAAGCATCCTACGAATATGATTATCTCGACTCGTCGCCCTATTCCGTGGCAAGCAATGGACTCATATGCATTGACTACGATCGGCCTCCCATACATTTACCTTCAGGCGATAAGCCACCGCTATATGTAACGAGAGCCGTTGATCCCGCAGGAGGCACGAGCGTATTTGCTGAAAGCAGCACCACAACCAAATTGAGCGCCGTCATTTCCGAAGATGGCAGATATATCTGGGCGAACAACAATCGCGTTTTTAAAATTTCGGGCGGCACGTCACAATTGATTGGATCGTTCAGCGGACCAGGAACGTTTATCGGATTCCGGCAGGATAATAGTGATGAAATGATGTTTCGTGACGGCAACCAGATCAAGTTCTACGACACCAATACGTTCGCTTTGATCCGATCGATCAATCCTCCTGTGTCTACTTTTTCTTGGAACGGTTTGTACGACGTTCGAACAAAAAACATGTTCTGGACACGCAATGCACCCCCATCGAACCCATACACCGTTAACATCGAAACGGGAGTAACCAGGGCCATCCCGGTTGCAGACAACGCCGCGCCCGGCGACTTCTATATGATTGGCGACATATTGATATACAGAGGAAACTATATTCAAGTTAAGTGATGAAACATATTTTTCTCATCGTAGTAATCATTTTTCCGGGCTATGGCTTCGCGCAACTTCACGCATCTTTTTCTACCGGGTTTGCGGGATTCGACATGCAGGATATGAAGGCACATCAATTGGAGCTTAAAGCACAATTTCCGATTGATGTGAAGATCATGGAGTCGTTTCCAGCTTTCTGGTTCTACGAGCTTTCCTTAACCGGGGAGGTAACCGACCGGGTGAGCATCGGTGGCGCCATTGGATTTATGTCGACAGGTGGGCAGATGGATTATCGCGACTATTCAGGGGAAATCAAATGCAAACAACTGACAAGGGCCTGGACAGCCGCAGCCCGGTGCGACGTGTTGTTAAATGCCAACACCCACACGAAGTGGCCCGTATATTTTACCGGCAAGCTCGGGACCGCTATTGGTCGTTATGATCTGGAAATTTTTTCTGAACTCAACAATGAAAGAGACACTGACAATGTTAAATTTCAATCAGCGAACCTTTTCATTGAACCCGGTGTGATGATCGCTAAACGTATCGTTGGTCCACTGAGTGCCAACCTTAGCGCAGGGTTTAATCTTAATGTCATCAAAGGCAAGCAAAAATTAGTTGACAACAACGAACTGTTTCTTCAGGACAATTCCCGAAATAAGGTAAGCCTCGATTGGAGTGGCTATAGACTCGCTGCGGGATTATCAGTTGCTTTTTGAAAAGGTCTTACGGTAGGGCGAGTCGCTCACGATCTTCGGGCGTCTATTTTCCGATACAGAAGTCTCTCAATCCTGATAGACAGCGAGTGAAATACTCCGCTTAAGTATCAATCCGTATACGAACTCCCATCTAAAAAATTCAAGTGAATTCTTGAAAGGCGGCGAGTCTGAACATCGTTGTCTTTTTCAAGATTCGTAAAAATGGAAACGAGGTTTTGGCCAATTTTGAAACGCGTTTAAGGCCACTAAGATGTTGATAGAGAGTTATTTATTACAGAAGGATTAGTAGCCCAAACCTAAGGGCCTTGTAAATGTAGGAAATACATTTATTTTTACACAACCGATTGCGCTGCGCTATTAGTCGATGAATCCATTAGGAAACAACATATCAATAGGTAGGCTTTTCACGCCTCTGCTTATAGTCAAAATGACTATAATATGGCTTGTTGTCCAACGAATACACAACCGTCAGTCGGGACGCAGGGGATCATTTGGATTAATGAAATAAACTCCTTTCAGTCATGGCAACTTCGTTAGAATTTTATTCTGGTCGGGTGCTGCCCATAGTGGATAGCTTGCTCGAAGTTCGAAAAAAACTATTTGGCCGACGCGAGACGGTCTCGGCGCAGCAGATTTATGACCGGTTTGTGCAAGAGCTTTTTAGTTATGGTATGCAATTCTCCAAAGATCGTGATGCGGTGAAGGAGGCCCTGGTGGAGCTATTTGTCCAAATCAAGCGTCGTGGCCAATTTTATGCCGACCGTTCAATTCAGGTATCTCTTTTCACGGAGTTTCGAAAAATGCTTCGTCAAGCGATTTCTACCTCGGATCTGCACGTCTCCGGTGACGAGCATTTGAGGCAAACTTTTGAGCCAGGCGTTCAGCAAACTATTGGAAAGCTTACACCCCTTCACCAGGAGGTGCTCTTCCTGATACTGAGTTGTGGCTTTAACAACCGCGAGGTTGCGGGCATAATGGGCGTCGGGATTAAAACAGTTTCACAATGGGCGGATGAAGCGATGGAATATGTGAGTCAGCAAAAGATGGGTTCAAATGTTCTCAAACAAAAATGATGATCACTCACGCTATAACCAATATCTTGATATGAAGACACTCGTGAGCCTCGCGATGCTCTTGATCGTTCCAATGTTGACCGCGAATGCGCAGAAATTTGCAACCGACCCGTTGGTGAGTCACCTATTCACAGCCGATCCATCGGCACATGTTTTTAACGGGAGAATATACATTTATCCCTCACACGACATCGAAAGCAATACGGCAGAGGATGACGAAGGTGGCCATTTCGATATGAAAGACTATCACGTATTGTCAATGGACTTCATGGGTGGAAAGGTGACCGACCATGGCGTTGCGCTCGACATTAAAAATATTCCGTGGGTGGGCCGTCAACTTTGGGCGCCCGACGCTGCCTATGCCAACAATACCTATTACCTGTACTTTCCGGCAAAGGATAAGGACGGAGTATTTCACATCGGTGTGGCGACCAGCAAGAATCCCGAAGGCCCTTTTGTTGCTGAAAAAAAACCGATTGCCGGAAGCTATAGTATTGATCCCTGTGTATTCAAAGACGACGATGGTTCCTTTTACATGTATTTCGGCGGCATCTGGGGAGGGCAATTACAACGGTGGGATGATAATAAATACAACGCCAAGGGGGCGTTAAGAAAGGCAGATGAAGAAGCCGTGTTGCCGCGCATAGCAAAACTGTCGAAGGACATGAAGAGTTTTTACGGTGAAGTTGGAGAAATTGCCATCGTGGATGGAACCCAGAAACTGTTCACGGAAAAGCAGAATGATAAGCGATTTTTTGAAGCAGCCTGGATGCACAAATACAAAGGCAAGTATTATTTCTCGTATTCCACCGGCGACACCCACAACATTTGTTATGCGATGGGTGACTCACCGTACGGTCCCTTTGTCTATAAAGGCATACTGTTAAAGCCAGTCGCGGGCTGGACGAACCATCATTCCATAATTGAATTCAAGGGAAAATGGTATCTGTTCTATCATGATGTGCAGTTGTCGGGCAAGACACATTTGCGCAACATCAAGGTCACCGAACTGACTTATAACGATGATGGGACCATCCAGACTTTGTCATCCTTTGCCGCGGATGACAAAGGATTGAAGGATTATTATAAAGATTACTTTCCGATGGGCGTAGCGGTTTCACCGCGAGCGTTGCTTAATGACGATGCGCCATTGATCAGGCGTGAGTTCAATAGTCTCACGCCCGAGAACGCCATGAAAATGGGACCGATACATCCCAAAGAGCAGGAGTATTTCTGGGCCGATGCCGATTCTATCGTCGCTTTTGCACAGCGCAACAGGATGAAGGTGCGTGGCCACACGCTATGCTGGCACAATCAAACGCCCAGTTGGATGTTTGTGGATGCAAGGGGCGACACCGTAACCAAAGAGGTATTGTTACAGCGTTTGAAGGATCATATTACGACCGTGGTCTCGCGCTATAAGGGGAAGGTTTATGCCTGGGATGTTGTCAATGAGGCCGTCTCCGATACGCCCGGTGAACTCTATCGCAAGTCGGCGTGGTATAAGATCTGTGGCGAGGAGTTTATCGCAAAAGCATTTCAATACGCCCATCAAGCCGACCCGGATGCTCAACTGTTTTACAACGACTACAACGAGATCGATCCGGTCAAGCGCGAAAAAATATTCAAGTTGGTGACAGGATTAAAACAAGCGGGTGTGCCGATTCACGGCGTGGGTTTGCAGGGCCACTGGGCCATCAGCGAACCCTCTGCCGAACAACTTGACGCGACCTTATCCCGCTTTGCCGGGGCGGGACTAAAAATTCAGATCACCGAACTGGACATTTCAGTCTATCCGAAGGAACACAATGCCCGCCCGAAGACGGCGCAAGATAGCAACACGGAATTCACACCGAATAAAGAACAGAAACAAGCGGAAACCTATCGCATGTGCTTCGAATTGTTCAGAAAGTATAAGCAGTTTTTATCGGGTGTAACCTTTTGGAATATAAGTGATCGAGGCTCCTGGCTGGATAATTTTCCGGTTCGGGGCAGAAAGGATTATCCATTGTTGTTTGATCAGAATCTTAAAAGGAAGAACGCCTACAGCAAAGTGGTAAGTTTTTGACCTCCTGTAATTGAAATCTGTGAACTCAAGAAGGAACAAGCTTTTCCTTGCAGGCAGTTTGCAAAAAAAGTTTTAAGAACCAATACCCAAAATGACCGACCAAACATTGTCAATACGCACTATGAAAAGTCTGATGCTGATCCTCTTGATCTTTACGACCCTTCACTCTGTTACACATGCTCAGCCATCAAACCTGCAAGCACCTGCTGGCTTTGATGTATTTCAAGCCAATGCTCCTCATGGAAAGATCGATACCGTGAGGTATCCCTCGAAGACCGTGGGGGTTACGCGAAAGACCCTCATCTATACACCGCCGGGCTATTCCAAGAAGAAAAAGTATCCCGTGTTATACCTTTTACACGGGATCGGAGGAGATGAGAAAGAGTGGCTGAATGGCGGTGCACCACAAATCATCCTGGATAACCTGTACGCGCAGAACAAACTGGAGCCGATGATCGTTGTGCTGCCCAATGGAAGAGCCATGAAGGACGACCGGGCAACCGGAAATGTCTTTGACAGTTTAAAAGTAAAAGCATTCGCTACGTTCGAAAAGGATCTGTTGAACGATCTGATCCCGTTTATTGAAAAGAATTATCCCGTCTACAAAGACAGGGTGCAGCGGGCCGTTGCCGGGTTGTCGATGGGAGGTGGGCAGTCGCTCAATTTTGGCCTGGGCAATCTTGATACCTTCGCCTGGGTGGGAGGCTTCTCCTCGGCGCCGAATACAAAAGCGCCGGACGCCCTTGTTCCTGACCCTGCTGTTGCCAAATCGAAACTGAAACTGCTCTGGATCTCATGCGGACTGGACGACAACCTCATGCTGTTCAGTCAGCGTACCCATGATTACTTACAGCAAAGCCATGTGCCCCACATCTTCTACGTAGAGCCAGGAGGTCACGATTTTAAGGTCTGGAAGAATGACTTGTACATGTTTTCGCAGCTGCTATTCAAGCCCGTTAATCCTGATCGCTTTCCGCGTTACACCGTGCTGGGCGCCGCGGTATCTACGAATGTGCGGTCGGCCCGGTACCCGCGTATAGTCGGTGGAAGCCGAGCACTATTCCGGGTAAAGGCTCCGGAGGCTCAGAACGTACAAATTGATCTCGCCAAGAAGTATGATATGGTGAAGGATGCGAGCGGAATGTGGGAGGTTACCACCGACTCCATATCACCGGGGTTTCATTACTACTCATTGATCATCGACGGTGTTGCTGTTGCAGATCCGGCCAGCGAAACCTTTTATGGAATGGGTCGCATGGCAAGCGGATTTGAAATGCCATTTGAAGGTGATGATTTCTATGCCGAGAAAAATGTTCCGCATGGGGATGTTCGAATGAAGCGGTATTACTCGACAGTTACCGGCACCTGGCGCAAAATGTATGTGTACACACCGCCAGGATACGATGTGAACGCAAGTGGGAAATATCCCGTGTTGTATATTCTCCACGGCGGCGGCGAGGACGAACGCGGTTGGGCAACGCAGGGAAAAACAGACCTGATCCTGGACAATCTCATCGCTGAAAATAAAGCGAAGCCTATGATCGTCGTAATGGTAGATGGTAACATGGGTACCGGGGGCATTGCCAATTTTGGTGAGCAGTCGTTGCGCATGTTTGAAAACGAATTGAAGCAGGCCGTGATCCCGTTTGTGGAAAATAATTTTCGCGTGACAAAAGATCCCAATGGCCGTGCCCTCGCAGGCTTGTCGATGGGGGGATTACAAACGCTCCACACCGGTGTGAGGAACACAGACATGTTTTCATACCTGGGCGTCTTCAGTTCCGGGTGGTGGGCCAACCAACCCAATCTTTCTCAACCGCAATACGACTTTATGAAAAACAACGCAGCTTCCATTAATCGCAACGTGAAGAGCTTTTGGATCGCGATGGGAGGGAAGGAGGATATCGCACACGATAACTGCAAGATCATGATGCAAAAATTTGATGAGATGGGAATCAAATATGCCTACAGCGAATATCCGGGTGGGCATACCTGGCCGGTGTGGCGAAACAATCTGTATAACTTCGCTCAGGTGTTGTTCAAATAAGTGACGTCAATATGAGAATAGAAAGTAAAGCCATTATGAGATTATTCTTCGTCATCCTTCTTCAAGCCATCATTATCCCGGCCGCTTCTCAGCAGACCGGGTTGAGATTATGGTATAACAAACCCGCTGGTGATACATGGGAGAATGCACTGCCCATTGGCAACGGTCGGTTGGGTGCCATGGTATATGGGAATGTGAATGAAGAGATCATTCAACTGAACGAGCATACGGTTTGGAGCGGTAGTCCCAACCGAAATGATAACCCCGACGCTTTGGCTTCATTGCCGGAAATCAGGCAACTCATTCTCGATGGCAAACAAAAGGAGGCTGAAAAGCTTGCAGACAAATCCATCATCAGCAAAAAATCACACGGTCAAATGTTTGAACCCGTGGCGAATCTGCATTTGCGATTTGATGGTCATACCGATTATGCGGACTACTACCGGGAGCTCGACATCGAAAACGCCAAGAGCATTACGCGTTACCGGGTCGGAAATGTTGTCTATACCCGCGAGACGTTCGCTTCGCTGGTTGATCGGGTCATCGTCATACGCCTGACCGCAAACCAAAGCAAAAGCGTTTCGTTCGTGGCTTCATTATCGACACAGCAGCCTAAGGCTACGATGACGACATCGCCCAAGGGAGAGTTGACCATTCAGGGTACCACGATTGATCATGAAGGCGTTGAAGGCAAAGTAAAATTTTTGGGACTGGTGCGGTTCAAGCCGGAGGGTGGAACATTGACGACTATGGATACCTCCGTGGTCGTGAAGGCGGCTGACGCTGTGACTGTGTACATCTCGATTGCCACGAACTTCAATAATTATCACGACATCACGGCCAATGAAAAAGAGAGAGCGGTGAACGCCATGGACCAGGCATTTCCGAAGCCCTATGAAGCGATGAAGAACGCACACGTGAAAGCATACCAGAAATATTTTGACCGTGTAAAACTCGACCTTGGTACAACCGCGTCAGCCAAACTCCCGACAGACGAGCGATTGAAACGCTTCAACGCGGAACCCGATCCTGATTTAGTGACGCTTTACTTTCAATATGGACGCTACCTGTTGATTTCTTCTTCACAACCGGGTGGTCAGCCCGCCAACCTGCAGGGCATATGGAATAGTCGAATGAGGCCACCGTGGGATAGCAAGTACACGATCAACATCAATGCCGAAATGAATTACTGGCCGGCGGAAAAAACCAATCTTGCTGAACTGCATGAGCCCTTCTTAAAGATGGTCAGCGAACTGGCGGAGTCGGGCCAGCAAACGGCACGCGTGATGTATGGCTCCCGGGGATGGATGGCGCATCACAACACCGACATCTGGCGTACGACAGGAGCGGTTGACGGTGCTTTCTGGGGCGCATGGACGGCCGGCGGTGGATGGACCAGCCAGCATTTATGGGAGCATTATCTCTACCACGGAGATGTAAAATTTCTCGGATCAGCATACCCGGTATTGAAAGGCGCTGCGCTTTTTTATGTGGATTTCCTGGTGGAGCATCCGCGCTACCATTGGCTGGTGGTCAATCCGGGCATGTCACCGGAGAATGCACCGAAAGCACATGAAGGATCTTCGCTCGACGCTGGAACCACCATGGACAACCAGATCGTATTCGATGTTTTTAGTACGGCAATACGTGCTGCCGAAATTTTAGATCGCGATAGATCATTTGCCGATACGCTGCGGCGAATGCGTGAACGTTTGCCACCCATGCATATCGGTCAGCACGGCCAATTGCAGGAATGGCTGGATGATATCGACGACCCCGATGACAAACACCGTCACATCTCTCACTTGTACGGATTGTTCCCATCGAATCAGATCTCGCCCTACCGCACCCCACAATTGTCCTCGGCGGCAAGGAATACATTAATTCAACGGGGAGATATTTCTACTGGGTGGAGCATGGGTTGGAAAGTGAACTGGTGGGCTCGCATGTTGGACGGAAACCATGCTTATAAGCTTATTCAGAATCAGCTTACGCCGGTGGGTACTAACGAAGGCGGAGGAGGCACCTACAATAATTTGTTCGACGCGCACCCTCCCTTTCAGATTGATGGCAATTTTGGCTGCACGTCTGGAATTGCAGAGATGTTGGTACAAAGTGCCACTGGCGAAATTCATCTGCTCCCGGCTTTGCCGGAGGTGTGGAGAAAGGGTAAGGTCAATGGGCTGCTCGCACGCGGCGGTTTTGAAATAGTTGAACTCCAGTGGCAAGATGGCAAGCTGGTGAAAGCCATTATTAAGTCGAACCTCGGGGGAAATCTCCGGATCCGGGTGCCTAATGATATGAAGCTGACCAAAGGGAGGATCGTGAAACAACCCACTGGCGAAAATCAAAATCCGTTCTTCCGTGTTGAGCAAACCCCGTCGCCGCTAATCTCTGCATCGGCGACGGTACAATTACCTCAACTTTCTGAAACAAAATTGTATGATATAGATACCCGAGCCGGCGGTGTGTATATGCTGACGCCGGAAAAGATCAAATGATGTAAAATGAACCAAGCCGCCGGCGGGCAGAGAAACACGATTCGATAAAGAGCAATGATTTTGTGGCATCACGTACCGATGCATTCTTCGCCGCCGGGAGCTCTTGAAAGAACTGTGGATACGTGTTTAAACGCTTAAAACGGCACGTTGAATTGATCAACCGCTAAAAAAAATCTTGTTATTGGGCTAGGTGCTTGTAAATGTAAAGAATACATTTATTTTTACACAATCGTTTGCAATCCATGTAGAACGGCAAAGCAACACCGCCTACATGGCCGTTCTTACGGTCCTGCTTATAGTCAAATTGACTATAAGTTTCGCTGGTTTTAAAGTTGAATGAAGTTGGCTTCGTGCATTTAAATGGTTCATTGATGCAACCAAAAAAGAGCTTTCTCATGGTAAAAAAGAGCAGCAAAAAATTTCAGAAATGCATCTCTTTCTTGAAGGTGGTAAGCGTCACCATGTTTTTATATCCATTGGTGATGGCCCTTCTTGCATGCGCGCTTTCAGCGTCTGGTCAGGAGTTATCGCCTTCCTTCATCCCCGTTGCCCCCGAGGCATTGTCCAATGCTTCTATCCGGTGTGTTTACAAAGACAGCAAGGGCTACATGTGGTTTGGAACGGACGATGCGTTGATCCGGTACGATGGCAGCAATGCTTATCGATATGTTCACGACCCGGATGACCGGACCTCCGTTGCGAATAGTACGATTAACACTATTTTGGAAGGTGACGACAAACGCCTATGGGTAGGCACGGCGCAGGGATTGTGCATCTACAATCGTGAATTGGATAATTTCATAACCGTTGATTCCATTAAAGCGAATCACAATTATCTGAATAACCGATACATTACTGATCTCGAATTCGATTCGCAGGGCCGGCTTTGGATCGGCACGCATGAGGGCGGTATCAATATATATGATCCTGCAAAAATGGAGTTCTCCTACATTACCGATCCTCCCCAAGACGGCGTGATACCGTCAACTAATTTTATAACGGTACTGGTAAAGCGGGGAGATACGATGTGGTGCGGTAGCAGGGGGGGACTCTTGTTATATGATGTGAGAACGAATAGGCGTCTTCCTTTGGGAGCGCTTCAGCGGTTTTCGAATGCTCACATCGGTACGATCGTTCCGGAAAAGTCCGGCGACATATTGATAGCAACCACAACGGGCCAGATCACCCGTTTGATCTCGAAGGGCAGGCATTACGCCTTCGAGGAACTATTGTCACGCGACGCACTGGGCAATAGTTCAAATGCCATCCTTGCGTTAAGTATCGATCACAACGGAAATATCCTGGTAGGGGGTGAGAGTTCGGGGTTTAATCGGATTGACCTGAAAACCAATAACGTTCATCGTTTGCTTGGCGAAGAAGGTAATCCAAAACGCTTACCCACGAATTCGATTCACTCCATTTATGCTGACGATCTCGGGCTGATCTGGATCGGGACCTTCAGTGATGGTGTATTCGTGCTGGACAATACCCGGAAGAAGTTCGAGACAAAGGAAAAATCATTGGGAAGAAACGCTTTCGAAAATAATGAAGTAAGGAGTTTTGCTGAAGACAGCCAGGGAAACCTGTGGATGGCCTTCTATGGTCATGGTCTTGGCAAAATTGATTTTAATAGTAACCAGGTTGAATCTGCCGTTCAGATCAATCGCCAATTGAACAACAAGGATGTGACCTCCGTAATTTCTTGCAGAGATGACCAATTGTGGCTCGGCACTGCCGGTAAGGGAGTTATCCGGATAAATCCGCAGAGCAATCAATTGGTTTACTATTCTCTTCGATCAAAAGGATTCGGTAATGATCAGGTTTTTTGCCTGTACGAAGACAAGATGGGAACGGTTTGGGCAGGAACGTGGGGAAGTGGGCTTTTCTTCTACGATAAAAAAACTGACAAGTTTGTCAGTGCAACAGAATACGATCAGCCTACGCATATTCCGAACACGGCCTATATTTCAGATATTGTTGAAGACTCGGAAGGAACATTCTGGATCGGAACGTTATACGGGTTATATGAGCTAAAGAGGAAGTCAGGAAATTCATTTACATGCCGGCAGCACATTTTTGAAAACAGGATGGGGAGCATTAAAGGGTCGCAGATTCAGGCCATCGTGGAAGATAAGAACAGCCACGATTTATGGATTGGAACAACAGAAGGTTTAAAGCTTAAGAAAAAGAACAGTACACAATTCTTGTCTTATGAGATGGCGAGGGGAACCACCGACAATGCTATCCGGTCTATTCTGATCGACAAGCATGGCAATGTCTGGTCAGGTGGCAACACGGGGCTTTCTAAATTTGATACAAGGACAAACACTTTTATAAATTACACGCGCGACGATGGATTGAAGTCAAATAATTTTCTGCCCAAGGCTGCGCTGCAGACATCAACCGGAAAATTTTTGTTTGGAAGCAGCAATGGCTTCGACAGTTTCTTCCCCGACAGCATCCGCACAACATCCGCCTCCGGAACAGTCGTTTTAGCTGATCTGAAAATCAATAATCAATCAATCAAACCTGGCGCTGATTCGCCGCTGAAAAAACACATCAGCCTAACTTCGAAACTGGACCTGTCTTACGATCAGAGGTCGTTCGTGATTGACTTTGTTGCCCTTGGGTACAGCCCGTCAGCAAACTATACTTACTACTATAAGCTTGAAGGATTTGACAAGGACTGGAATTGTACGAGACTTAGCCGTAGTGCTACTTACACCAACCTCGATCCGGACACCTATGTGTTTGTCGTCAAGGCCGCAAATCGAGACGGTGTCTGGGTGGATAAGCCATTGGAACTAGCGATAACCATTCGTCCGGTTTTTTGGAAAACGTGGTGGGCGTTTTGTATCTACATTTCGATTGGTATGGTGTTTATTTATGCGCTGATCAAGATCAGGGTGGAGAGATTGAAGATGAGAAACGAGATCACCATCGAGAAACTGAAACGCGAGCAGGAACATGAATTGAGCGAGTCGAAGACGCAATTTTTTACGAACATCGCGCATGAGTTCAGAACGCCCTTAAGTTTGGTTTTAATTCCGCTCGAAAGTTTAATGGGATCTAACGAAGTTCCGTCTGTGTTTCGGGAAAGGATTTTTGCGGCCTATAAGAACGCCGACAGAATGAAAAGACTGGTCAACGAATTTTTGGATTTTAACAAGCTTGAGGTCGGAAATCTTAAATTGAAAGTTCAACACAGTGAGGTAGTTCAGTTCATTGCAGAATCCTGTTCCGCTTTCAATGAAATGGCGACGAAGCGGAGAATACACTTTTCCGTAAGCTGCGAGGAGCCCGTCATTATGGGATGGTTTGACCGTGATAAATTGGAGAGCGTAATCTTCAACATTCTTTCAAATGCTTTCAAATTTACCGCCGATGGAGGGGAGATCAAGTTGCAAATAAAGACCAGCCATTCGGTTATTTCCGATGGTACGCTTTGTCGATGTGTAGAGTTAATGATAGAAGACAATGGGATTGGAATACTACCGGAGGAACTTCCCCGCATTTTTGAAAAATTCTATCAAGCGAAGTCCTCCGCAAAAATTTCGACTCCAGGAACGGGAATTGGGCTGTCATTGACCAAGGCGCTCGTCGAACTTCACCGCGGGACCATCACGGTAGAAAGTACGCCTGATCAGGCAACCGTCTTTACCATTTTACTGCCCATCTGCTCGAATGCTTACGAATTGGATGGGAACGTGGTAGCCATTCCGGACGTCATCTATATTAAAGATCACGAAGAAGTTGCGATCCCACCAACGGCTGAGGAACATCAGGATTTTGGCAACGGTATGGACAAGCCGGAAATATTGATTGTGGAGGATAATTTCGAGTTAAGAGCATACCTCGTTGCCGAGCTGCAAAGGGAATTTTCAGTGCTTGAGGCAAGAGACGGAGAGGAGGGCTTGGAAGTCGCGTTAAGTGAAAATCCGGATCTTATCATCAGCGATATCATGATGCCGAAAAAAGATGGCATAGAGTTTTGCAATGCCATTAAGTCCGACTTGAACACGAGCCATATTCCTTTTGTCCTCCTTACCGCAAAAGCAACCATAGAAGACCAGATCAACGGGATAAAGAACGGAGCTGATTTGTACTTGTCAAAGCCATTCAACATGCGGTGCCTGATCGAACACGTCCGCCAGATGATCAACTCCCGGCGAAAGTTGTATGCGCGATTCAGTCACGACGTTTATTTGACCCCCGGAAAAGCGACGACGAATTCTTTAGACCAGGCATTTCTGCAAAAGGCTATTGACTATGTCGCGGGCAACTTGCAGGATTCGCAACTCAGCGTCGATTCCATGGCGGCTGTTTTCAACTTGAGCAGGATGCAGGTTTACAGGAAAATCAAAGCGCTGACCGGAAAGTCTATCGTTGAATTCATCAAAATGGTACGAATGAAACAGGCCATCAAACTGATGGATGGACATAAACTCACCTTATCAGAAATTGCCTTTGAAGTGGGATTCAATTCAGCGTCTTATTTCACGCGTTGTTTTAAGGAGGAATACGGCAAAACTCCGTCAGAATATCTCGACCACGCTTAGATCAAGCAATTTCTGTATCTACTTTATTGTTTGCGCACACACATTATTGTCAGGCGCTTATCGCTTGTTGATTGCGGTCAAGTGATGTATCCAGTCACTCGTAACGCGTCACGATTCTCTTCTTAGCACAACCCAATTCATATTTTTTAAGGCAGGTCCACGCATTCGCTTTCTTGGATAAATGCGCCTATGCTGAGATCAGATTCCTTAATCTGTCAATTCCTCGCAATTATCGCTCAAAAACCGGCTCCGTTTCAAAGTTTCAAGCGAATGTTCATTTTTTGATACGTATGAGTGGGGCTCAAATCGGACTTTAGCAAACGTGTGCGGTGAATCTTGAAAACCTGATCCATGCGTTCAAGCTTGCAACATTCCCAGTCACGCATATAACGTGAAAAAATTTAAAACCCTAAACCTTAAAAAGCCAGAAGGAAGATCCATGTAGCACTGAACCGGGATCGTACTTCCCGGTTCAAACTCATGCAGTAACAGTTATTGGATGAGCGTTTCAACGAAACCTATTCTTAATCAACCCAAAAGAAAGTTATGAGTGAAATCTACTCGAATTTTTCAAGCCTCAGGCGACTGCTAAGGCTAAAGTTTAAGCTCTTGCCGCTTTTATCCGCGGTAGTTATACTGTGTCATGTTAACGTAAACACAGTTGAAGCAAAGTCCTCCTTGGTATTTCAGGAATTGAGTGTATCAGGACAGGTACTTGACGACACAAACGCTCCCATTCCTGGAGTAAATGTCGTGGTAAAGGGCACAACGAACGGAGCGACCACCGACGCCGACGGTAAGTACCGCATTACCCTGGCCAGTGGCAATGCCACACTGATCTTCAGCTTTATTGGATATGTTACGCAGGAGATCGCCGTAGGGGACCGGACCGCAATAAACGTTTCCCTGGTACCAGACGTGTCTACGCTGACGGAAATTGTTGTGGTGGGTTATGGTACGCAGACGAAGTCTTCGGTGACGGGGGCGATTTCTTCCGTCAATTCGAAAGAAATCTCAGCATTGCCTGTTCCCAGCGTTTCTGCGGCATTGCAAGGACGGGTTCCAGGCGTTATGGTTACCAATAACGGAGGTCCTGGTACCAGCGCAATCGTCCGGATACGCGGAATTGGTTCGATCACGCAAAATGCGGATCCTCTCTACGTTGTGGATGGTTTTCCCGCGCCAAACTTCAACCTGAATAGTGTGGATACAAAGGATATTGAGTCGGTTGAAATCTTAAAGGATGCGGCTGCAACGGCAGTCTATGGATCACGTGCGGCGAATGGTGTCGTTATTATTACCACCAAGAGCGGATCGAAGGATCAGAAAGTCCATGTAGATATTGAAGCCTACACGGGAACGCAAAGCGCCTGGAAGAAATTGGATCTGCTAAATCGCGATCAATACCTTGCTTATGGCACGGCGCTGGCAACGGGCGCAGGAGGCAACCCGCCTTCACGATTCTCCAGTATGGATCAGCCAATTTATGCAGGAACAACCCAAACATTTGCGCAAACGAACACCGATTGGCAAAATGAGATGTTCCGTGCGGCGCCTATTTCGCAAGTTCAGGCTTCTGTTTCAGGGTCAACCGAAAAGACGAAGATGTACTTATCGTTCGGGAGGTTCAAACAAGACGGCATCATGCTGGGAACTTCTTTTGACAGATACAATGGAAGACTTAGCGTGGAGACAAAGATCAGCAACCGATTCACGATTGGCGAGAACTTACAGGTTACGCAAAGCAACAATCAAAATCAGTTGGAGAGTGGTGGAAGAACGATGGTGATGCACATGCTCCGCTCCGTTCCCTATATCACGGTCCACAATCCGAATAATCCGGGTGGTTATAATGGAACTACATCGGCTGACGGTTCCGACCCGGAAAACCCTGTTCGGTTGGCACAGATGGATCTAAGAAAGAATCATAATCTTTACATCCTGAGTAATACATTCCTGCAGTTTAAGATCACCGATGCACTTAAATACAAGTTCACGTTCGGTGTGAATTCCTCGCAAGACCGCGCTTTACAAAATGATCCAATTTTCAGCGACGGCGGGTATCAGGGCAGAACTACGCACAATTTGACAGACAATAGGAACAGCTATTATTCTCTCTATTACTCCAACCAGTTGACGTATGATAAAACATTCGGTGCCCATGGTATAAATGCGGTTGTCGTTGCCGAGAGACAGGATGAGAAGAACAATTACCTGAATACCAGTGGAAAACTAGCGACAAATGACATCAATAATTTGACCGGAGGAACGAACCTGACGGTCGATAATCAAAGCTGGGAAATGTATTTGCTTTCCTTCCTGGGTCGTGTGAATTATGATTTCAAAGGAAAATATCTGCTGAGTGTTTCCATGCGCCGGGATGGTTTTTCAGGATTTGCGCCCGATCATAAATGGGGCAACTTCCCTGGAGCATCTGTGGGTTGGAAGCTGAGCGAAGAAGGTTTCATGCAAGGCATCCCCCAAGTCAGCGATCTTAAATTGAGAGCAAGTTATGGCAAGGTTGGAGCTAAACCTAACTCGGCATACAGTTATGTTTCCCCGATCTACACCAATACGTTTTATCCGTTTAATAATGTTCTCCAACAGGGATCATACTATGACAAACTCCCGAATCCTAATTATGGATGGGAAATCTCGACGATGAAAAACATCGGGCTTGATCTGGGAATGTTCAATAATCAATTCACGTTTACAGCCGAGTATTTCATAAAGGATACGGATCACCTGATTTTGGGCACCTCACCTCCGATTTCGACGGGCATTCTGGTTCCTACAGACTTGAACGCCGCAAAAATGAAAAATTCGGGAGTTGAATTAACACTCGGTTACAACAAGGTGGCGAAGGATTTCACCTTTAATGCTTCCGGAAATGTTTCTATCATTAAAAATGAGATACAAGCACTCTATACTGCGAATCAAGCATTCTTCGCCGGAGGTAGCCAGGATTATGGAGCAGGTAACATTACCCGAACGATCGCAGGATCCAGCATCCAGCATTTTTACCTTTCTGAAACGAATGGCATATTCCAAAATGAGGGAGAGATTGTCAACGGGGAAGGCAAACCCACACAAGACAACCTGGTCCTCCCGATAATGGCCGATGGCACCGTAGATCTTGCCACGTGGAGAGATCCGGCTAACTCGGGCAAATACACCCGGCCTGGAGATATCCGGTTTACAGGCAAAATGAAGGACATGGGAAGCTTTCTGCCGAAGTTTACGTACGGATTAAACCTGTCCGCTACGTTCAAAGGCTTTGATTTGACGATGTTTATTCAAGGTGTTCATGGCAACAAAATCTATAACGGTACCAGAGTAATAACCGAGGGTATGCAAAGGTTGTTCAATTCGGGTACTGAAGTAATGAATGCCTGGACGCCTTCTAATACCAACACAAATATTCCAAGAGCCGTAAGCGGTGATCCAAATTCAAACGCCAGACCAAGCGATCGATTCCTGGAGGACGGTTCATACCTTCGTATCAAGAATCTGAACCTTGGTTACACCTTACCTGCTTCGCTTTTAGGTTTCACGAACGGAGCGATCAAGAGATTCAGGATTTACGTCACCGCTCAGAATTTGGTGACGGTAACGAAGTACAAAGGATACGATCCTGAAGTGGGTAACCGAAACATCAACAATTTTGGTGACAATAACCGCTTCTTAGTCAATGGTATTGATTATGGACAGTTCCCGCAGCCGAGAACGTTCATAGGTGGTGTACAATTAGGATTTTAATCCATATGAATATGAAAAAGGTTTTAATATTAACCATTGTTTTAGTGTCGACGATTGTCATTTCATGCAATGAGAAATTGTTGGACACCAAAAATCCGAATCAGATCACGAACGATGTTTTCTATAAATCATTAGATCAGGTCGGGACTTCTGTGAATGCGATATATGCGGTGTTGCAAGGCAACCAAATGGTAGGAAGAGAATACTTCTTTGTTCATGATCTCAGATCAGATGAAATGAAAGCTGGTGGCGGACAATTGGAAGTTCCAAGAGCGCAGTTGCTGAATGGATCTCACACCTATACAAATTCGGTAATGACGGATGTCTATAAAGGTCTGTTCACCATCGTGCACCGGGCTAATGCTGTGATCACAAATGGCGGGTTGCTAAAAGTGTCGGCAGGCGACCAACCTTTATTAGACAGGTATATTGGCGAGGCCAAGTTTTTGAGAGGCTTTGCTTATTATACGTTGGGTGCTTTGTGGGGTGGCGTTCCGCTTTATGACCATCCTGCAGCGAATTTCGGTGATGCCTTGCCAAGGTCAACGCAAGCTGAAACATTCGATTTTGCCCTCGCAGACGCAAATGCAGCAAGTGCTGTTTTGCCCGCGACTTACGCCACTGCTGACTTGGGACGTGCATCGAAAGGTGCAGCACTAACCTTAGCCGGAAAAATTAATCTTTGCAAAGGCGACTACACAGCAGCAAAAACCGCTCTGGAGGCTGTAAAGAACCTCGGTATTTATAGCCTTGTTACCAATTACTTCGACAATTTCAAGGACGAAACGGAGTATAACAGCGAGTCGGTCTTTGAAGTTGGATTTTTGGATACAGGCTACGGCTGGGATGCATCAGGTAACGGCACGACAAATGACAGTTGGGTTCGTTCCCAGGAATATTCTGCAGTCGGGTGGGCAAACCTGATTCCATCAGACAAACTGATCGCCGAATATGAAGATGATGATCCCAGACTCACGGACTCTTTCTGGTTCCCGGGAGATACGTATGCCGGTGGATCCAGGACGTTGGTAACCAGTGGCGGTGATGGCAAGACCACCATTAACATTGCGGGTGACAATACGACTCTTTACGAGGGAAATCAATTGAAGGTCAGATGGAAAAAGTACTCCATCATGTATAAGGCTGACCCAGGCGGCTTCAATGTAAACGATGGTATTAACTACAGACTCTGGAGATATGCCGATGTGTTGATGTTGCTCGCGGAGTGCGAGAACGAACTCGGCACATCAGCAGGTGCTATCGGCTACCTTAACCAGATTAGAAACCGTGCCAGCGTGAGCATGCCGAATTATGGCACAGCCACTATGGATAATGCCGGATTTCCGGTGACGAACAAAGATGAGATCCTTAAGGCTATTCAGCACGAAAGATTCGTAGAGTTCGCTGGAGAGGAGATCAGAAATATTGATATTCTTCGTTGGAGAGCAAATGGAAAGATCAAGGGACCAGACCCTATTAGCTATTTTCAAGCAAATAAATATGAGCTCCTCCCCATTCCTCAAGACGAATTCAACACTAACCCCAAATTCACATCAGCATCTCAAAACCCTGGATACACGAATTAATTTAAGATAGACCCCATCTAATTTGATAATCCCGGAATGTTTCAATTCCGGGATTACTTTTTTGACAAACATGTCCTCATAAATGAAAATATTCGCACTTACCACGGTTGTCGCCGTTTTATTTCTATTCAATGGATGCGGACAAGATCGTAAACTATTTCAATTGGTCGAACCGGATGATTCAGGTATACACTTTTCAAATGTGTTACGGGAGAATGATACGTTGAATGCCCTGAAGTTCGAATACCTGTATAATGGTGCAGGTTTAGGTGTGGCAGATTTTAACAACGATGGCCGCGCAGATATCTTCTTTGCCGGGAACATCAATAGTTCTGCCCTTTATCTGAATAAGGGCAATTTGACTTTCGAGGATGTATCCGATGCTGCTGGCGTCAAGACAAGCCTTTGGTGTACAGGCGTCTCCATTGTTGATATTAACCAGGACGGGCTACTGGATATTTATGTTTCCACGGTTCATCCAAACAAGGACAAAAAAGTGCCCAATATCTTTTTTGTCAACCAAGGATTGGATGAAAAAGGGATTCCCCAGTTTAAAGATCTGGCTGCGCCGCTTGGACTTGCTGATTCAAGCTATTCAACGCAAGCGGTGTTTTTTGATTACGATCTGGACAGCGATCTGGATATGTTCCTGCTGACGAATTCCCTGGAGTCTTACCATCGTAATTCACCCATTGGCCAGCGCACCGATGGAAGTGGCAAAAGTGTTGATAAACTGTGCCGGCAAGATACGCTTGAAGACGGAACCGTTCACTTTACCGATGTATCGGCGAAGGCAGGTATTCTTGAAGAGGGGTGGGGCCTTGGAGTCATCGTAAACGATTTTAATCAGGACGGTTGGCCCGACATCTATTGTGCAAATGATTTTCTCTCATCCGATCAATTATACGTGAATCAACAAGATGGAACGTTCAGAAACGAAATTTCAACCTGGATGAATCACCAGGAGTTTAACGGAATGGGTACGGATATGGCCGACCTCAACAATGACGCGCTGAATGACTTGGTGGTGGTAGACATGATGCCCGACGATAACCTCAGGCAAAAGACGATGTTCTCCTGGATGGGTTATGAGCGCTTTATGAAGAGTTTGAAGTTGAATTATCGCCCTCAGTATATTCGAAATGTACTCCAGCGCAATAATGGAAATAACACCTTTAGTGATATCGGGTATCAAAGTGGAATTTATGCCACCGATTGGAGTTGGTCACCGCTTATCGCCGATTTTGACAATGATGGCCTTCGCGACATTTTTATCTCCAATGGCTATCTGAAAGATATTACGGACCTCGACTTTGTAACGTATAATCAGGATGTAACCATGTTTGGGACAGATTCTTTAAAGGTGAAAAATGCGGCGAAAGCCCTTAAGGAACTTGGTGGCGTATTTAAACCTGATTTTCTATTCCGGAACAAAGGTGACTTTCAATTTGAAAGTGTGGGAGACTTCTGGGGTCTTTCCGACCCCACGTATTCCAATGGGGCAGCTTACTCGGACTTTGACAATGATGGAGACCTTGATCTGATACTCAATAACCTTAACGGAGTGGCCCGGTTATACCAGAACACGATTGCCGACAATACCCGGGTTGACGCAAAATTCTTGCAACTACAATTGAAGGGGCCCCAGGGAAATCTTCAGGGAATTGGCACCCGGATCTGGGTGTATGGGGATGGACAACTCAGTTACGGTGAACAACAGTTGCAACGGGGTTATCTCTCCAGCGTCGATCCCGTAATGCACTTTGGGTTAGGATCGAAAAAAGTTGACTCCGTTATCGTCGTGTGGCCGAGAGGGCAAATGCAGGTCATGCGAAATGTAAGCGCCAATACACGTATTACGGCCTCCCACGATCAAGCTGGATTGACGTATCAACGTCCGAAGCCTAATTCAACGTGGTTGGAAAAAGAAGAATCTGCGATCGCCACGGTGATGCCTGAAGAGGCTTACGCAGACTACAAATTTGGGCAGGCTACGTTACCCCACAAATTCTCTCAACAAGGTCCACAACTTGCCGTGGGAGATATTAGCGGTGACGGCCTGGATGATTTTATCGTGGGTGGTACCGCTCATCATAGCGCCATGATCTATCAACAGGAGGCCGATGGGAAGTTTCATGTCGATTCGCTTGCCGTGAAAGCGTCAGAAGATGTTGGTATCCTACTATTTGATGCAGACAAGGATGGTGATCTGGATTTGTATTGTGTGAGCGGGAGCAGCGAGTTCGGTAAAGATGCATCCAAGTATCAGGACAGGCTATACAAGAATAATGGAAAAGGCAAGTTCCAGTTGGATAAAGACGCTTTGCCAAAAATAGAAAGTAGTGGAAGTTGTGTGACGGCGGCAGACGTAGATCATGATGGCGACCTTGACTTGTTTGTTGGAGGGCGTGTCGTGCCAGTCTCATATCCCTCCACGCCGAGGAGTTATCTCATGCGAAATAATGGTCAAGGAAAATTTGAGGATGTGACCAGGAGCATAGGGAGCGGGCTGGATTCGGTGGGTATGGTGACCGACGCATTGTTCACTGATTTTGATAATGATGGATGGCAGGATCTGATCGTCGTTGGTGAGTGGATGCCTGTGACCGTATTTGGCAATGACAAGGGGGTCTTTAAAAAAGTTACAGAACTTAAGACGGGGTGGTGGAGCAGCATAGCAGAAGGTGATTTCGATAACGATGGAGATCCCGATTACATCTTAGGTAATCTTGGCAAAAATTCAGTGCTCCGCGCAAGCGAGCAGGAACCCGTATCCATATACGCAAAAGACTTTGATGCAAATGGTTCAATGGACCCATTCATTTCACGCTATATACAAGGAAAGGAATATCCGGTACACTATCGTGAAACGATGACCGAACAGATCCCGGGATTGCGTCGCATGCTCCGGTCTTATTCGAAATACGGAAAGACGGAGATGAGTGAAATACTTAAATACTTGGGCGAACAGGACATGATCGTGAAGCGCGCGACATGTTTTGAGTCCTCGTACTTGGAAAACCAAGGTAAGGGAAAGTTTTCACTGCATGCCCTGCCCCTAAGTATTCAGGTTAGTCCCATGAATAGCATCACCGTCTGCCACCTCAACGACGATCCTTATCTCGATTTTCTTGCAGTCGGAAATTCGTTTGCAGAGGAAACTTTGTCGGGTTATCTCGATGCCGGTATCGGGGTGTATGCTTTGGGCAATGGTGATGGAACGTTTCAAATTATTCCTCCCTATCAAAGTGGCTTTTGTGTGATGACGGATGCCAAGGCGATCGGGGAGATAAAAATTGACAATAAACGCAAATGGATCGTCACATCTAATCAGGCGCCGTTGATGTGGTTTAGATATGCCGAGCGGGATAGTGCAATGCTATTAGCGTTGTCTCGTCAAAAACATTGAATTAGGCTAGGGACTGGAGCGGTTGAGTTTCTCGCAATGGGACTCATCGACCAATACTTGAAGCAAGATGACTCATGATCAATACAACGATAACCACTTATAAAACAAAGCTACGATGCTGAAATCTTTGACCAAACTGACAAAAATCTTCATGCTCGCCACGTTACTCTTTGAGGTGACCTTGGCAACAGCACAAGACGGAACAATCTATCCACTCGCAACGCCTGCGGAACCGAATGCAATCCCTCTCGGCACTGGCGGTGTCGAAGCACAACCTTCTGCTGAAACCTGGTTCAGGCAGTGGGGCGATCCAATGGCACGGAATATTTCAAAGGCGACCCTTACACCATTCTTGCCTAAACCCGGTAAAGCCAATGGCGCAGCAGTAATCGTGGCGCCAGGCGGAGGTTTCCGCTGGTTGTCTATGGGTAACGAAGGATGGGAAGTTGCTCAAGCGCTTGCCGATCAGGGCATCGCTGCCTTTGTACTTAAATATCGTCTCTTTCCCACGCCGGAGTCACTCGATGGTTTCAAGGAGTCCATGAATAGAACTTTCGCCGCAGCAACACCTCCCGCGGATGGTAAGAAGGATACACCTCCTCCTGCAGGTCCACCTCGCATGGATCTGTCCAACCAACTCGCGGATGCAGAAGCTGCTTATACGATGATTGTCAACCGGGCAAAGGAATGGGGCGTCGATACCAGTCGACTGGGAATGATTGGCTTCTCCGCCGGTGCCGGTCTCACGATGCACACCACACTGAACTCAAAAGTCGTGCAACTCGACTTTATTGGCCCAATATATGGCGGCATGGGACCGGTTGAGGTACCGAAGAACGCTCCGCCAATGTTTAACGTGATCGCCTCGGATGATTTTCTATTTCGCGGCCAGTTCGGCGTGATTGAGTCGTGGTTTAAAGCAGGCAGGCCTGTCGAGTTTCATCTTTACCAGAATGGCGGCCACGGCTTCGGTCTGGGCAATCCAAATCGGACCAGTAACAAATGGTTCGACGCCTTCATGCACTGGCTTGATGTTAATGGGTTCCTTGTTGCAAAGACCGCGAAGCAATAAGAGGATTAGTTTTGTTTAAGCATGCCTAAGGGTTGATCAATGAAAGTGGAACTGAATAGAAAAGCGACTTTGTTTGGGCGAAAAGGATCGTGGGTGCATTTAGCTGAATGGCTCACGTCCTTTTTTGTGTTGCTATAGTGAATTGTAAAAGGAAGCGGATGGACCTAAGCAGCTACCATAACCATTACAGAATTCTCGTGGCCGTTGACTGTATCATATTCGGTTTCGACGGAACGCAGTTGAAAGCGCTATTGATCAAAAGAGGTTTTGAACCTGAAAAAGGAAAATGGTCGTTGATGGGAGGTTTTGTCCGTGAAGATGAGGGGACTGATGAAGCAGCGAACAGAGTTCTACACCAACTGACCGGAATGAAAGGCATCTACATGGAACAGCTCTGCGCATTTGGCGATGTAGATCGCGATCCGGCAGGCAGGGTGATCTCTATTGCTTACTTTGCACTGATCAATATTACAGACTACAACAAACAACTTCAGCTTGAACACGAAGCGAAGTGGTTTCCGCTCTCGGAAAGTCCGGAGCTTATTTTCGATCACCAAAAATTGCTATTGAAAGCTCAGGAACGACTACGCGAAAAGGTAGCCTGTGATCCTATTGGTTTTGAACTCCTTCCTCCAAAATTCACGTTGCCGCGATTGCAAAGTCTGTATGAGGCCATCTACGAAATGCCGTTTGATCGGCGCAATTTCATAAAGAAAATGCGGTCGCTTGGAGTGCTGAATAAGCTGAATGAAAAGGAGAGAGGTTCATCCAGGAAAGG
Organism: Chryseolinea soli; assembly: GCF_003589925.1. Taxonomy (NCBI): domain Bacteria; kingdom Pseudomonadati; phylum Bacteroidota; class Cytophagia; order Cytophagales; family Fulvivirgaceae; genus Chryseolinea; species Chryseolinea soli. The sequence continues at coordinate 5,889,742 of NZ_CP032382.1, forward strand.
CGCATACTATTATGAATTCAATAATCAGCATTATAACCACGTTTATAAGAGCATCAAAAAATTTGTTTGAAGCCAATAGATTAATAAACAACACGCATAAACTTATTCCAATGATAGAAAGAGAGTTTTTTTTCAAGCGCTTAAAATCAATAATTTCGTTAACGGTCCTGCTTTTTTTGTTAAGTCACGCCTACGCACAGGAATTAAAGCTTAATGATCTCGAATATTTTGAAACGCAAGGCGTTAACGTCCTCGTTTACAATAACCTTTTTACAGGGGGATTTAACGACGAGAAGAATGCGGGTATTGAATTAATCCATCACGGCGTGAGGACTGCCCAAGGTGGTGCGGTGAGGCTCTCCAACACGCCTGAACAGTGGGATCTGGTTCCGGAAATACCCACCAGAAAGGTGGACCGGGCGTCGAAAAGTATAGAGAGCACATTGCGTTATAAAGATTACGATTTCGATTCGCGCGTGATGGTTACAGCGAAGGGTAGTGGTTTTGAAATATCGGTCTACCTGGACAAACCCATTCCTAAAGAACTTGAGGGAAGTGCAGGCTTTAATCTCGAATTTCTCCCTTCACAGTATTGGGGCAAAGCTTATCTGGCAGACGGACGTTATAATCGATTCCCACGTTACGTGGTGGGTAACAGTGTGGCAAGACCGAACAACGAAAAGCCAAAACAATTTAAAGGTTACAAAACATACGACGACAGGGGTACCGGTAAATTCATTGATCCACTTCCGCTGGAAAAAGGTCGTACGTTTGTTCTGGCACCCGATGAGCCTTCACGCCTTGTGAAAATCACTTCGCAGGATGCCGACCTGATGCTCTTCGATGGACGCGTGTTGGCCCAAAATGGTTGGTTTGTTGTTCGTAGTATTCTCCCTTCAGGAAAAACAGGAAAAGTGTTGACCTGGACGGTTGAGCCAAACGCCATCAAAGGGTGGGTGAGAGAGCCAAACATAGGTTTCTCCCAAGTCGGTTACATCCCCAAACAACAGAAAGTCGCCGTTATTGAACTTGACAAGAAAGACAAGCCACTGGCCACAGCCTCACTATACAGAATAGGCAACGACGGCGGTGCCAGCGAGGTGTTCAGCGGGAAGATAATTTCATGGGGCGATTACTATAAATATCACTATGTGAAATTTGATTTCACCTCCGTCACTACCCCAGGTATATATTACATCCAATATGGCAATTTCAAAACGAACGACTTCCTGATTGAAAATAACGTGTATGATAAGATCACGGACGCCACGAGCGACATATGGATTCCGATTCACATGAATCACATGTTTGTAAATGAGGCGTACAGGGTGTGGCATGGAGAACCTTTCAAGGAAGGCTATCTCCAGGCCCCGCCAAACACAGATCATTTCGATCTGCATGCTCAGGGACCGACAACGGATACGAAGTATAAAGCCCTCGAACCGATCCCGGGACTAAACGTCGGTGGATTTTTCGATGCAGGAGATTTTGATATTGAAACAGGCGCGAATATTAGTGTAGTACAAAACTTCGTTCAAACGTGGGAGTATTTTAAGCCACTACGGGATCAAACGTTTGTTGATCAGAAGCAACGCTATGTCGACCTTCATCGACCTGATGGAACACCCGATGTATTGCAGTTTATCGAGCACGGAACATTGAACCTTGTAGCGCAGGCAGAGATTGTTGGCCACATGACGCAAACGCTTTCAAACGCTGTGCTCGACAATTATCACCACCTGGGAGACGCAGCTTCATTAACCGATGGACTTCCTTATAACCCGGACCTTGGTCCTTACGAAAGAGCAAAAGACGGAAGGTCGAGCGGAGTCAAAGATGACATGTGGGCATTCACGAGTCGCAACCCTCGACTTGATCTTTACGCCGCTACCATGTTTGCTGCGGCGAGTAGGGCTTTGAAGGGCTATAATGATGATCTTTCTGCCAGAGCATTAGTGCAGTCAAAGAGACTTCTGAAAGAAGCAACCGACCTTCTCGCGGCGAAGCCAGAAGACAATTCGCCTTGGGGAGCGTCGGCTAATGTTGGCACCAATCTTCAACTCTATAGGGCGACCGGCGAAAAACAGTACCTCGATAAATTTCAGGAGCTCTTATGGCCAGCGCTTGATCGCAACGTTAATTCCACACTGCTGACGGCGCTGAATGCCGTCCCACATATGGATGCAGCCTTCAAAGAAAAGCTTCGTCCCTACGTTGTCAAGTATGCGGATTACATAAAAGGATTAGAAAAGGAAAATCCCTATGGCGTACCGATTGTGCTGGGCAACTGGGCTGGCAGTGGCGCAATTTTAAATTTCGGTACCACGATCTGTTTTGCAAGCCAGTATTTTCCAGACGTTGTTGCCCCGGGTGAAGCGTTCAAGGCAACGAACTGGCTATTTGGTTGTCATCCCTATCACAATTATTCACTCGTAGCCACAGTTGGTGCGACGCGTCCTAAAGCAGTCTTCTATGGCAATAACCGGGCTGACTTCTCTTTTATTCCCGGCAACGTAGCACCCGGTATTTTATTCAGAAAACCCGACCACTTTGAGAACTACGACGACTGGCCATTCCTCTGGGGACAAAACGAAGGTACCATCGCTGGCAATACGAATTATTTAATTTTCGGATCAGCGTTTAAGAATCTTGTGAGGTAATACTGGGTTCAAGATCTACTTTCTGCTCCGGCCCATCCTGATGTTTGACCCGCCGATGGCGTAGCCGCTGACTTGCCTGAGGTGGTTTTTGAAATCGTTGACCCACACGGTAGCTCGACCCCTACACCATTCGTCGACTCCTATTGCTTCTTGACGCGCAGCAAAAGTAACGTGCTCTTGTGTCGGTCAAGATATTGTTGATGCGAAGTACCCCTCCTTTGTAGCGCAGATTCCTGTGCCGTCCGCGTATTCGTCAGAATATATTTTTATGCAATCGTTGTAGGCCTTACGGTTCGCCTTGTGGTAGACTTTTTATGACCTAATCCGGGATTTTTGGAACCCCCACATGTACGCGCGAACAATTTACTTTCGCGGATGAAAACAGGGATAACCGGTGCGCAGCACAGCAGACGGGTCTTTTGGATCACCACGATCTTTAAGACCCTCTTTGTAACTTTTCTTTTCTTCATTCCTCCGATAGAGGGACGATCTCAAACGGAGACCTATACCTGGAGCAACGTATCGCTGGGGGGCGGCGGTTTCGTATCCGGTATCATAAGCCATAAGACATCCGGAGATGTTTACTGCCGTACGGATGTCGGTGGGGCTTACCGATGGAATGCCACAAATTCTAAATGGGTTCCTTTGCTCGACTGGTGTTCGGAGGACGAAGTTACCTACCAGGGCGTTGAGGCGATTGCTTTAGATCCACAAGATCCTAACAAGGTATATGTGTTAGCCGGTACCGACTATTTCAACGGAGGAAAGACTGCCATATTACGATCTTCCGACAAGGGCAATACTTTTTCTATTACCGATGTAACCGCCAGTTTTAAAGCACACGGCAATGGTATCGGAAGAGCAAATGGCGAACGGCTTGCTGTGGATCCGAACAATAGTAACATATTATTTTGCGGAACCAGGAGAAACGGATTATGGAAAAGCACAAATGCCGGTGCAACGTGGACATTGGCCTGGGATGGAGTCACGGCCACTCCCAACGACAATGGAATTTGTTTCGTCTTATTCGATCCTGGTAATGTCTCGGGAGGCATTACACAAACCATTTATATAGGAGTTTCCCAATACGCAAGCACGAATATTTATAGAAGTACCGATGGCGGTAATACTTTTTCAGCCCTGTCCAGTGCACTGCCTACAACCTACATGCCGCACAGAGCCGCGCTTTCCGGAAATATGTTATACATCACGTATGCAAATGGTTCAGGTCCACATGGACATTGGAAGACTGAACTGAACGAACCTTCGAACGACGGACAAGTATGGAAATTTAATACAAGTACATCGACGGCGACAAACATCACACCATCGACAGGAAAGGCATACAGCGGGGTAAGCGTGGATCCGGCAAATTCCAACAGGATTGTCGCATCAACCACGAATGCATACGGCAATAACCAATTCGGTACCGCCTATGGAGATTTTATTTATTTATCCACCGATGGCGGAAATACATGGACATTAAAATTATCCAGCACGAGTACCATGGACACCAATGGCTTGGGATGGATAGTCGGTTCAAGTATACACTGGGCTGGCTCCCTTGACTTTGATCCATTGAATACGGCGAGGGTAAGGGTTATTTCAGGGAATGGGATATTTACCTGCGACAATATAAACGCGGCAAACACGACCTGGAAATTTGATGTAAAGGGTATTGAAGAAACCGTAGTGCTGGATGCCACAAGCATTCCCGGTGGTAATTTTATCTCAGCGGTAGGAGACGTATACGGAGCAGTATATTCTGATATTTATACTTATCCGGCCAAGAATATTACTCCCACGGTGGTTTGTAATTCAGGTGTAACGTATGCCGCGAACAATACCAACAAAGTTGTTAGAGTTGCCGATAAAGTATATTACTCCACCAACCAGGGAGCAACCTGGACGCAATCGCCTTCCACGAATGGCACGTATGGGAAAGTAGCTTTATCCGCGGATGGGAATACGATCCTTCATTGTCCTAGTGGTGGAAGCACGACGTATTACTCAACAGACAATGGAGGAACATGGACAAGTACGGGAGTCACGGATGCTAAAGACGCCTTTCCGATTGCGGACCTCGTTAATACAAGCAAATTTTATCTTTATAATCCTAGTACGGGACAGCTACTGGTAAGCACAAATAAAGGCGTAAGTTTTTCGGCTTCAGCATCTAATCCAGGTCAATGGGGTTCGAGTGTGGCAAGGGCTGTTCCTGGTAAGGAAGGACATGTGTGGGTAGCTTTAAACGGGAGTGGATTAAAATACACCACGAGCAATGGAACTTCATGGACAACGGTCCCTAATGTTACCTATTGTGCGGCAGTAGGATTCGGGAAACTGGCTCCCGCTGCGACTTATCCAACGATCTATATATGGGGTACGATAGGAGGAGTGAGGGGGTTGTTCCGCTCGATTGATCAGGGAGCTCACTGGATAAGAATAAACGACGATGCCCATGAATGGGGTGGACCGGGAAACGGAAATTTTGTAATGGGCGACATGAATGTATATGGCCGGGTATACATGAGTAGTGTAGGAAGAGGTCTTATTGCCGGAGAAGCACCTAAATATACCCTTACGACAACGGCATTGCCATCTGCCGGCGGTACGGTGACAGGGGCAGGATCGTATACCGCCGGAAGTACAGCAACACCAACCGCTACACCTGCGGTCGGATACACTTTTACGGGTTGGAGTGGTGACGCCACCGGAACTTCTGCTTCCGTTGCCGTAGACATGACCAAAAACAAGTCTGTCACGGCAAACTTCCTGGCAACGAATTATACACTTGTCACGACGGCATCGCCCGCTGCAGGTGGTACCGTGAGCGGGGCTGGACCGTATGCAGCAGGTAGCACACCGACAATAACGGCAACGCCTGCAGCCGGATATGCCTTTACAGGCTGGAGTGGCGATGCATCGGGAGCAGCTTCGTCTACGACGGTAACGATGAACAGCAGCAAGTCGGTGACGGCAAATTTCCAGGTAATTAAATATACCCTTGCCACTACCGCATCACCCGCGGGGGGAGGTGCCGTGAGCGGAGCCGGATCCTATGATGCCGGTAGTGCAGCGTTGCTCACAGCGACCCCTGCAACAGGATATACTTTTATTGGCTGGAGTGGTGATGCAACAGGAAATGCTTCTTCGGTGACCATAACGATGAGCGGCAACAAGACCGTCACAGCAAATTTTCAGGCACAATCCAGCGCAACGAAATATACGCTGGCTACAATTGCCTCACCGTCTGCGGGTGGTAATATCAGTGGCGCGGGAACGTATGATGCCGGTAGTGTAACGGCACTCACAGCAACGCCTGCGGCTGGTTATACTTTTATAGGTTGGAGTGGTGATGCAACAGGAAGTGCTTCTTCCACAACCATAACGATGAGTGGCGACAAAACGGTCACAGCAAATTTTCAGATACAATCCAGCACAACGAAATATACGCTGGCCACAACAGCATCGCCGTCAGAGGGTGGGAGTGTAAGTGGCGCGGGAACGTATGATGCCGGTAGTGTAGCGGCACTCACGGCAACGCCTGCCGCGGGCTATACTTTTACAGGTTGGAGTGGCGATGTAACAGGAACTTCTGCGTCGACTACGGTAACCATGAACAGTAACAAAAATGTTACGGCAAACTTCAGCATTGCTGAAGTCACGATTACCGCTACCGTTGTGCCGGCAGCAGGTGGCTCTGTAACAGGAGCAGGTGAATATCCATCAGGCACCACAGTAATCATAGAAGCCCTAGCAGCGGCCGGATATAATTTTATTGGCTGGAGCGGCGATATTGCAGGCACCGCTACTTCACAAACCGTAACCGTGAGCAACGATATGGTGGTTCAGGCCAACTTTGAAAGTACTGAAGGGGTTGCTTTAAAAATTCCCAGGCTCTTTTCACCGGATAACCACGGTGATATCAGCACGGAAGCATGGAATATTGAAAACGCTTATTTGCTGGATGGATGTGAGATGGTGATCTATAACCGGCAAGGACAGAAAGTATATTCTTCTCTTGGGTACGCTACTCCCTGGGATGGAACCTCAAACGGCAAGCCGCTTCCGGATGGTGCCTACTTCTATATTATCCGGTATCCTGACAATAAAAAACAAGCTGGCAGCGTAACCATCGCCCGACTCAAATGAAAATTTCATTTAGAATTCTACTCTTCTGTACGGCATGGATGATAACCGGTCCGCTACAGGCGCAACAGAACCTGGTGTATAGCCACTACTTTCTTAATCCGTTCCTCTACAATCCATCGTTTGTGGCGCCCAACGGGTATAGCGAACTTTATTTGAACTACAGGAATCAATGGACTGGCATTGAGGGTGCACCCGTCACCGGGACGGTAAGCCTCCATTTGGCCTTGAACCATAAGACGGGTATAGCGTTCACGGGATACCAGGACAAGGCCGGCGCATTAAAAACAACCACGGGCCTGGCGACTTTTGCATACCAGGTATACCTGGGCAACAGCGTGAGCGACGATCACAAACTAGCTTTTGGATTATCGGCTGGTGCAACCAGCGTGTCTATCCATGGCGACAATAGTTTCGTCAACGAACCGGTGGTCGGTACGACATCGTCGTTCGAAGGGCAGTTTGGAATGCATTACCAACACAAGAACCTGAAGATCGCTTTTGCCATACCCCGTCTTTTCAATACGTATGTTGCCTCCGACCAGGACTTCAATAAAGTGGGCTTTAAGCAAGTGCGCACTACGCTGTCGTCGGTGAGTTACGCGATACCGATCGGCGAACGGATCGTATGGGAACCCATGGTGACGTATCGCACCTATGAAAATACGCCATCCCAGTTCGAAGGCTTGGGAGTTTTACGAATGGATAACATCGTATGGTTTGGCGGATCATACCGGCAGCGCTACGGCGCTTCCGCCTTTGCAGGATTCAACATCAAAGACAAATTGAAATTGGGCTATGCGTACGAGTTTGCAGCGAGCCAGGTGAACGCACTGGGGAATGGCACGCACGAAATACAATTGGTCGTGCGACTCGGGAAAAAGAAGTTGGGCAAGTCGCAGACAAAAGCAAAAACGCCACTCCAGCGACCACAGGCTGTTGCCGACACGGCATCGGTTGCAGACCTCCCCAATGAAGATGTAGCACAGCAAGAGAAAAGTGAAAGCGCTACACTCACCGGGCAATCGACAGCTTCAGCAGCGACCCGGCAAGACGAACCGGTGATCAAACCGCCTGAACCGGCGTCCGCTATACTGCCTGCTACGGTCATGCCAACCCATTCGGACGAAGAAAAGCAGGGATCGGTAAAATCACTTTCCGGAAATGGACTACCTCCAGGACATTATGTGGTCGTGGGAGCGTTCCGTTCGGTCGAAAATGCGAAGCGCTATGCCCGTAATCTGAAGCGCTCAGATTACCCGGCAGATGTGGCCTATCACCCGGGGCGACAGTATTATATCGTTCACATGAACCATGCCGCGACAATAGAAGAAGCGCGTCAACTGCGTGACAAATACAGACAGATGTCGCGCTATTCTTTCCGCGACACATGGATTCTCAGTATTGAATGACATTAAATTGTATCTTTACTTAGGCCAAAAAAATGGCCAGGCACTCATAAAGAAGTGTTTGGATACATATGGTGGACGGGTTTGTTTCCGCTTTGACGTAACATTCAGTTTGAGCGGGCATAAGCCTTTTGATCAACGATAGATGCGAGGAGCCGTCTTATTATTTTACATATATTTTGATTTAACTATTCAAGTGAAGTCGTGAGAGATCGTGCTTTTTTTTTGGCAGCTTGCCTTGCCTCTATATTTCTGGTGATCCAACCGGCTATTGAATCTTTTGGGCAAGAGCATCGCTTTGGCCACATCGATGACCGGAAGGGCTTGTCACACAACTATGTAAAAACATTCTATAAGGACAGGACCGGTTTTCTGTGGATAGGCACCGAGTCGGGTCTTAACCGTTTCGACGGCTACTCGCTAAAAATATATCGCAACGATCCATCCGACTCTACTTCTCTTTTTAACGATGATGTGGTGCGACTATACGAAGCACCCGGCGGAATGCTTGGCGTAGCGACATCGGTCGGACTCTGCTTTTATAATTCTGCAACAGAAACGTTCACAACGGATTTTCGATTCCTTAGAAAATATTCAATCGCAAACCCTGCAGATCTCGTCAATATTATTCATGACAAAGCGGGTAACTACTGGTTTCTCTTTAGAAATAATGGGCTTGTGCTCTACAATGAAGAAAAGATGACCACACAACAGTTCAGGCATCTTGATAACGATCCGACCACCATTTTCACCAACAACGTCACTTCAGTTGTGCCTCACCAGGATGGAAGTTACTGGATAGCGCATTCCAATGGCGTTGCAGAGAATATTGTCCTTGAAAACGGGAAACTCAAGGTGGTTAACCGGATCTCGTTTTCGCCAAAGGAGTCATCCTATAAGGACAGGTATCTTCAATGTGAATTGATGATCGACAACGATGGAGATCTCTGGTGTTACCGGTACAATTCAGACGAAGGAGTGTTTTATTACAATGCAAATAAACGTAGTGTAAGCCACTTCGAAAAGGAGTCCAAGGATGTGGCGCTAAGGGATGACTTGATATCGGGTCTCGTTCAAGACAACAAAGGCAATATCTGGATTTCTTATGGTAGGGCGGGAATTGATATTCTCAATAAAAAGAATTTCGAAATAGAAAGCATTTTGCATGATCCGGAGACGAATGAAGGGCTGAGCGAGAATTCGATTCCCGGCATGTTTAAAGACACTGACGGTGTCATCTGGGTGGGTACCTATAAAAAAGGATTGAACTTCTTTCATGAAAGCATGATGCGGTTCCCGGTTTATAGCCGACACTCAAAACCGTATGCTTTGCCTTTCGAGGACGTCAACCGTTTTGTAGAGGATAGGAAAGGCAACCTGTGGCTCGGCACAAACGGCGGAGGGTTGATCTACTTTGACCGGCAGAGTGGTCGCTTCACAACCTACAAACACAATCCGAAAGACCCCCATAGCCTGAGCAGCGATGTTGTTGTTAGTTTGTGTCTGGATCACGAGGACAAGCTTTGGATAGGGACTTTCTTTGGTGGATTGGACTGTTTTGATGGCAAGACATTCACCCGGTATCAACACGATGCAAAAGACGCTACAAGCCTCCCGGGTAAGAGTGTCTGGGAGATCTTTGAAGATTCTGAACACCGGCTTTGGATTGGGATGCTCGACGGGGGGCTTAACCTCTTTGACCGGAAAAATAAAACATTTGCCCGGTACACTCATCCCAAGCAAACAGCGCTTTACTCCTCATACATCTCAACGATCATGGAAGACTCGAAGGGCAACCTCTGGTTTGGAACGTCCGTGGGCATTGATGTGCTCATGAAGGAATCCGGAAGTATCACACATTTTGGATCGGAGCGGAATAATCCGGCATCCCTTCGAAGCGACGCCATTCTGGGGACCCTGGAAGATTCCGAGGGGCGGATCTGGATAGGAACACAAGGGGGACTTAGTCTGTGGCAAAAGGGAGCCAACCGGTTTATTAACTTCAGCGTGAAAGATGGATTGCCTCATAATGTCATCATGTCTATGAAAGAGGACGCAGCCGGGAGGCTTTGGCTGGGTACCCCGAATGGACTGTCGTGTGCAACGATCGTGACCGAAGACGGCCGCATTCGGCTTAAGCTCGCCAACTACTCAGAGGCCGACGGTCTGCAAGGGCAGCGGTTCAATGAAGATGCGGCCCTCCGAACGAGGAGTGGAGAGCTTGTCTTTGGCGGGGCCAATGGATTCAATATTTTCAAACCAGGCGATATCGGGCATAGCAAAACGATACCACGACTTGTGCTGACTGACTTTCAGTTGTTCAACCGAAGCGTCCGGCCGGGAAAAGCGGACGGCACGCACTTCGCGTTGTCGTCTTCCATCACGACCAACCCTTCCATCGTGTTGACCGCAAGTGATGATGTTTTTTCAATAGAGTTTGCCGCGCTCGACTTCATACAGCCTTTCAAAAACAGCTATAAATACAAACTGGAAGGATTTAACCAGGAATGGCTGGTAACCGACGCAAACAACCGGAAGGTTACGTTTACCAACCTGGATGCAGGAGACTACGTATTTCGCGTGATCACCTCAAACGATGATGGGCTCTGGAGTGAAGAAGGCATTTCACTTCCCATTAAAGTGCTTCCACCTTTCTGGAAATCTACAAAGGCCATTGTCGTTTACCTGCTCATCCTGTCATTGCTTCTGTTTATCGCGCGTAAACTCATCCAGCAACGCGAGCAAATGAAGTTTGCCATGAAACAACAACAGGAAGAGGCCATGCGGTCGCGCGAGTTGGATATGATCAAGACAAAGTTCTTCACCAATGTGAGTCATGAATTCAGGACCCCGCTTTCACTGATCATTTCTCCACTGGAAAAACTCAACGAACAGGTCGTTGATCCGGCGCAGCTGAAAAATATAGAACTCATTCAGAAGAATGCCAAGAGATTATTGAACCTTGTCAACCAACTGCTCGATTTTAGAAAAATGGAGGTTCATGACATTCGCTTTCATCCCTCGGAAGGTGATATCATCCGGTTTGTTCGTGAAACCGTTTCTTCCTTTGCCGATCTTTCGGAGAAAAAAAGTATCCGGCTCACATTCGAATCAAACACCTCTTCCCTGGAAGCCATCTTCGACCATGACAAAGTCGAGAAGATCTTGTTTAACCTGCTTTCGAACGCCTTCAAGTTTACCATGGACTCCGGGGTGATTTCAGTAATCGTAGAGGTTAACGACGCGGCTGAAAATAGTATTGTAGAGATCATGGTGAAGGATTCCGGGATCGGGATCCCTGCTGAAAAACACGAGCAGATCTTCGAGCGCTTCTTTCAAAACGACTTACCCAGTTCCCTTATGAACCAGGGGAGCGGTATAGGTCTTGCTATTACAAAAGAATTTGTACGCATCCATGGAGGCACGATTCGGGTGGAGAGTGAGGAAGGAAAAGGAAGTTCCTTTATCGTGGTGTTGCCGCTGAAGAAAATGGTTCACGCCGTACATGAAACCATCAATGAGCCCGTGAACACGGTGGTCGACGCTCCTATAGAAGAGGTACCGGCATCGGAAGAGAAGCCTTTGATTTTGTTGATAGAAGATAACGAGGATTTTCGTATTTATTTGAAGGATAATCTTAAGACATCGTATGCAGTTATCGAAGCTGCGAATGGAGAAGAGGGCTGGAAAAAGGCGATCTTGCAATACCCGGACCTTATCGTGACGGATGTGATGATGCCGGGTATGGATGGCATTGAGCTTTGTAAAAAAATAAAATCCGATCAGCGTGTATCGCATATACCCGTGATCCTGCTCACGGCCCGTTCGGGTGAAGAGCAGCGATTGGAAGGATTTGAAGTTGGCGCAGATGACTATATCCCGAAGCCTTTCAGCTTCCCCATGTTAGAGTCGAGGATCCGCAATCTGATCTCGTTGCGGAAAGATCTCCACGCGTTGTTCGCCAAGAAGAACGGGATCAAGGCAAGCGAAATCCAGGTCACCTCGCTCGACGAGCAATTTATCCATCGCGTTGTCCAGGCGATCGAAAATAATGTGTCCAACAGTGAGCTGACAGTAATGGATCTAAGTCATGAACTGGGCGTGAGCCGTGCCCAGTTTTTTAGAAAGGTGCAAGAGCTCACCAACAAATCGCCGCTGGAACTTATTCGCACCATTCGGTTGCAATATGCAGCGCAACTTCTCGAGAAAAGCCAGCTTTCGGTTTCTGAGGTCGCCTATCGGGTAGGCTTCAATAACCCCAAATACTTCGCTCGTCATTTCAAAGATCTGTATCACGTATTGCCATCGGCTTATGCCAACGGCAAGCGAAGAAGTTAGCCCGGACCCTTGTATTAGACGTTTGTTACCCACCTTTAGGATGATTTGTTACGCTGGCAGGAACGGCGTCTGCCTATTTTTGCGGAACAAATATTCCGTTTTGAAGCGAAAATTAAGAATCCTGCTTTTTATCGAAATGGTCATGTATGTGCTGATCATTTCCATTTTCACATGGCTCCTTTCCATGGTGTAAAATGAGTTGCGGAGCCGTTATTTGAGAGGATACGAATCCCACCCGGTAAAATCATACCTACTTTCGAGACTTTTTAATACCCCCTTAGACTCCATATCCCTGTCTCTAAGACGAATCAATACCGTCTGTAACCGGCATCCGCCCATACATTTACTGCAAACGATTACGGAATTGTAACTCAGAAATCGTCAGCGCTCTAGGGACCCAAACGGGTTCGATAGGCTGGATTTTAAGGGTAAGTCGGTAAAAGTTTAACCTCTAAACCTCAATTATATGAAAAAGAAGCTCTACAGATGTTTCGGCATTTCTGTATTGATCCTGATGCTAGGTTACCTCCAGGTTCCGGCGCAACAGCGATCGATCACGGGAACCGTAAAGGACGTATCTGGAAGTACCATACCAGGCGTCAGTGTAGTTGTAAAAGGTACGAGCATTGGGACGGTAACGGATGCTGATGGAGCATTTTCCATTAATGCCAACTCCAATGAGACGCTCGTATTCACGTTTATCGGCTATAAGCGCGAAGAAATCCTGATCACCCAACAGACCAGGCTCGACATGACATTAAGTGAAGACGTGAAGACACTTGATGAGATCGTAGTGGTGGGGTATGGTGAGTCAAAGAGAAAGGATGTCACGGGCGCGATCTCTTCCATTACCGGCGATGAGATCCGAAAAACAAATCCCGTCACGTTCGACCAGGCGTTGCAGGGGAAAGTAGCCGGCATGGTTGTGCAGCAGATCTCCGGTCAGCCGGGAGGAGCTGTTTCTATACAGATCCGTGGGATCTCCTCTTTTAGCGGCGCTTCGCCTTTATTTGTGATCGATGGCGTGATCATCGGCGGCGGTGCGAATACCGCAGTCGGTTCCAACCCGTTGGCGGGTATCAACCCATCGGAGATCGAGTCCATCGATGTTTTAAAAGACGCATCAGCGACCGCCATCTATGGCTCACAGGCCACGAATGGCGTGGTGATCATCAAGACGAAAAGAGGTCAGGTATCGCCACCCAAAATAACCTACGATTTCTATACCGGCTATCAGCAAGTGAGGAAGATGCTTCCTACCATGAACCTGCGGGAGTTTGCCACTTTTATAAACGACAGAAATACAGGCTTAGGCTGGGGATTCGATACCAGGCCTCAGTTCGCCAATCCCCAATACCTGGGCGAGGGCACCAATTGGCAAAAAGAGTTATTCCGTAACGCGCCGATGAGCAATCACTCGGTGACGGTGAGCGGAGGTGACGAACGGACGCAGTACTTATTTTCAGGCGCTTACTTCAAGCAAGAGGGAATTGCCCTGGGCTCCGGATTCCAGCGCGTCTCCGTGCGACTCAACCTGGATAACAAAACCACCCGTTGGTTGAAAATTGGAACCAGCCTGCAGCTCGTCAATATTAAAGAGAACGTCAACTCCACAAACTCAAATGTCATTTCGACGGCACTCAGTCAAACACCCGACATCGCCGTAAAAAATCCGGATGGTAGCTGGGGCGGTGGTATAGATCCAAACGGCTGGGTGAACGCCAGCAGAATGGCAAACCCCTATGCCCTTGCCCTGATCAATACCGATCTGGCAAAACGCAACCAGCTCTTCGGCAATGTTTACGCTGAAATAGAATTTACCAAGAACCTGATGCTGCGAAATGAAGTGTCGGGAAGCTTCGCCATGGGTACGGAAGATAAATTCAATCCCACCTATACGATGGGACTTAATGTGAATAAAACAAATTCTGCCACGTACTCCTATACACAAAACTATTACACGATCGTCCGGAACTATCTCACCTATTCCAAGTTGTTCAACTCCGCCTATAACCTCAACGTTATGGCGGGACATGAAGCGCAGTTGAGCACCAGTGAAAGCGTTTCGGCGACGCGCATAAATTTCCCGTCAAACAACGTTCACGCCATCAACAGTGGCGATGCCACGACGGCCACCAACTCGGGCACCAAAGGACAGAATGCCCTGGAGTCGTATTTCGGTCGTGTCAATTTTATGTGGAACGATAAATATCTGATTACCGGCAATGTGCGCGCAGACGGTTCTTCAAAATTTGCGTCGGGCAACCGGTGGGTAACAACCTACTCTGGTGCATTGGCGTGGAAAATTCAAAATGAGAATTTTCTTAGAAACACGCCAGTTAATGAGTTGAAGCTCCGTGTAGGCTATGGACTCACCAACAACCAAAATATAAAAGACTATGCCTATGCAGCCACACTAAACACCATTTCCAATGGTCTGTCAGGTGTTGCTCAACTTACCGGCAATCTGGCGAATCCGTTGGTGCAATGGGAAAAAACCAAATACGCCAACATCGGCCTGGATGGAGCCATCTTAAACTCACGCCTCAATTTCTCCGTGGATTTTTATGACCGCACAACCGATGGCCTTTTGCTAAGTCTCCCGTTGCCTTTCTATTCAGGCACAACCACAGGCTATTTACCGGGCGCCCTGGAAGCACCGTATGTAAATGTTGGGTCGGTGAGCAACAAAGGGTTTGATTTCAGGATCAGTTCAACGAACCTGACCACAAGAAGTTTCTCCTGGAGAACGGATGTTACCGTATCGCACAACACCAATAAAATAGAAAAGCTGAATACGGATGGGGCTTCGTTGCCGAGTTACTATGGGGCCAATGTTGCGGCCATGTCGGTAGTGGGCAGATCGATGGGACAATTTTATGGTTATCAAACCGATGGCATATTTGCAACCGCTAACGATTTTGAAACCCATCCCTTACCCATTAACCCTACAACGGGTGCAAAATTGCCGATCGGACCATCATCGGGGTCGATCTGGTATGGCGACTACAAATTCAAGGATGTCAATGGCGATGGCGTTATTGATGAACATGACCAAACGTTCCTGGGTTCGCCCATTCCTAAATTCCAGATTGGTTTCAATAACACATTTACCTACAAGAATTTTGATCTGAATGTTTTCTTCAGCGCGAACGTGGGTAACAAAGTATTGAATGGATTGCGCATACAAAGCGACAACCCGTTGACAAGCTTTGGTTATTTTAAATCACTGTCAAACCACGCGCAACTGGCATTGATCGACCCCAATGGATCGGCTTCGGACATCAACAACGTCTACGTTACCAATCCAAACACCGATATCGTAGGGCTCCGGAATGACGATACGAATAACAACAATCGTATCTCCAACCGGTATATCGAAGACGGTTCTTTTGTTCGATGCAAAACCATTTCGCTGGGCTACACGATCCCCGAAAAGATCATGTCGAAATTGCGCATCCATTCCTTGCGGATCTATGGTAATGTATCCAACGCTTTTCTCATCACGAAATACAAAGGGATGGATCCTGAAATCGGTTCGTGGAATCCGCTGTCCGCAGGCATGGATAACGGTTTTTATCCCCAGCCCCGGGTATTTACGATCGGCGCTAACCTGCAGTTATAATGAGATTGAAAACAGTGATGTATAAACTGCGTGCGAAGAGCGTATTAAAAAATTACCGTAGGTTCTTTAAATACTAAAATATCAGGCAATGAAATCAATATCTATCATACTCGCCCTGTTCGTTATCGTATCCATAACGGGCTGCGAAAAAGATTTTCTTGAACGTCCTTCTTTATCACAGATAAGTTCTGATAATTTTTATCAGACAACGGCAGATTTAAGACTTGCTACCGCTGCACTCTACGGCGGTTCTCCATGGTGGCAATGGAACACGCAGCCCTACATGATGCTGGGTGATGTCATGAGCGGTAACCTGATCTCGCAATGGTGGGGCGATGCCGTGCAGCTGAACACGTTCTCCATTACAGGACAAAACGCCATCATGCAGCAAGCCTGGACGGGCTTGTACATTGTGGTGGCGCATTGTAACGCAACCATTAATGCGATAAAGGCAAAAGCACCCGCTTCCATTTCGGAATCGGATAAAAATGCGGCCATTGCAGAAGCCCGGTTTATTCGTGCCGTGGCCTATTATCACCTGGTCATGCTCTGGGGCGATGTGCCGATCATTGAAGACAACACCAAACTCATCAGCTCACCGCTGGTGAACCGGAATACCAAGGCGGACGTCTACAGGTTTATCACGGCCGATCTGGCCTATGCCTCGCGAAACCTCCCTGCCACAGACGCCGCCGGGAGAGCCACCACGTGGTCGGCACAAGGGATGGCCGGTAAAGTATACCTGACGATGGCCGGTTTATCGCAGGAGGGGGGCTCACGCAATCAGACCTATTTAGATAGCGCAAAATTTTTTGCCGGCAATGTGTGTAAGAACAGTGGACGGTCTCTGTTTCCCAGTTACTATGATCTGTTCAAAACGCAATTCAATGACAACCCGGAATCCTTATTTGCGCTGCAATGGGCGCCCGGCGTAACGTATGGCTTTGGCAACATGTTGCAGACATACTCTCCCAGCTCCGACATCACGCCCAACAATCAAGGGGCCTGGCTTTTCCTGCAGCCAACCTACGATCTATACAAACTATATTCCAAGAAAGACACGATCCGGCGCAAGGCCAGCTTCATGCTTCCCGGCGATAAGTATCCTGAACTGAACGCCGCAGGGGGTGGCTACACCTCCAATTCTGTAACCTTGAAAAAGCACATGGTCGGAACGCAAACGGATAATAATTCCCCAAACATGACACTCGTTTCGTCTGTAGAACACAATGCCCTGCTCAGGCTGGCCGATGTGTACCTCGTATACGCCGAAGCTATCCTGGGCAACAACGCATCCACAGCCGATGGCGAGGCATTGCAATATTTTAACGCCGTGCGCAAAAGAGCAGGCGTTGACCCGGCAACGATGCTGAATATGGATACATTGATCCAGGAGCGGCGAAAAGAGCTGGCATATGAGGGACATTACTGGTTCGACCTCGTTCGTCTTTCTTACTACGATCCTCAAAAAGCCGTGAGCCTTCTCAATGATCAGCAACGCGTGACCTTTGCGTATAGCAGCGGAATCGCCACACCGAATGCCCCGATCGGAAGCATTACGCCTGCAACTCCTGCCACATTTACCTTGCAGCTGCCGTCGGCGGAACTAACGGCAAACCCCAAGTTGGCGGATGCCCCGGTGCCTTATTACCATTGATGTATTTACGCTCAGACTTAAAAAAATCAAATATGAAAAAGATACTGTATAACTATACGCGACAGCTTTTTTTCCTGTCAGTGACTTTGATATGGCTGCAGGCTTGCGAAAAAGATGAGGTGAGTGCCCCGGTGATCACCGGCATCATAAATTACGCACCGTCGCCGGATGATACGGTTTTGCAAAGCCTGACGCCCGGCCAGTGGGTGGTGGTGAACGGACATAATTTACAAGACGCCCTCCAGATTTCCTTCAATGGCGTGCCGGCGAATTTCAACAATGGCTTGTTTTCAGATTCGTATGCTGTCGTACAGGTGCCGGCGGTGATACCGTTCCCATCCATACCTGCTGAAAAGCTCAATACCATCCAATACTTCACATCGCATGGGTCAGCAACCTTTGAGTTTAATATTGTTGCACCGGCACCCACCATAGCCAGCATCTCAAATGAGAATGCTAACACGGGAGACTCGGTATATATTTATGGAACAAATTTATTTCTGCTTACCAAAATAAGTTTTGCAGGCGTGCCGATCACCGCCTACACCTCTTCCGTAAATGGAACTTCTGTAGGCTTCGTTTTGCCAGAGCTTAGCCAGAGCGGGCCGGTAATCGTAGCGAACCAGTCGGGCGCAGATTCTACTGCATTTAATGTGAATGATGCATCGACCGGGGTCCTCTGTGATTTTGATAACATCAATACGCTTAGTTGGGGCACGGGTACAGATAACAGCAGCACCAATTTTCCGGGCAACAAGGGATCCTATGCCGTTCTCAATAATACTGTCCTAAGTGGTGGCGACGCGTCATGGTGGAATTGGCAACGCAGCATCAATACCAACGCGGTGCAATGGGTTCCGGCCAATAACATGAGCGACCCGGTTGGCGACTATGCATTTAAATTCGAGATCAATGTTCCGGATGCATGGAAGGGGACGTCTATTGTTGTCCTGAAGGATTACACCTGGACGTATGTTGCCCCCTATGAGCCCTGGAAAGATGCCAACGGAAATACTTTTTCATACTCCACGAAAGGTTGGCGAACCGTAACCCTTCCGTTATCCGGATTTAGAAAGGATAACGGTACCGGCGTTGCCGTTACAAGCTTGACCGATTTGTTGGGAAGCACGGGCAATGGAAGCGTAAACATCTATACGATCAACAGTGCCGGCACCCCTACAGCGACAGGGTTGGTCGCGGCCATTGATAACATCAGGGTGGTGAAAATCAAATAGCCGTCATTCACCCGCGGAGCATTTCGTTCTGGATTACTTTAAAGGCCCTCTCGGCGAAGGAATCATACGGTATAAACGGTATCGTATGATTCTTTTCGTTGGAAATAGTATACAATGAAAAATGAAACCCATGAAGATCAAATGTCCTTTTAAAATTTCTCTGTTTCTCGTGATGATCATTTCCTTTTCCTCTTGTGGAAAAGAAGGTGTTGAGCCGCAGCTATTGGTTTCCGAAACGGAGCTTTCCTTGTCCATGGCGGGCGCTACGTCGGAAATAACGGTGACCAGCAACGACAGCTGGAATATCAATAACAATGCTTCAGCATGGTTACAGTTAAGTCAAACAGGGGGTAACAGTGGCAGTGCCACCGTTCAAATAACCGCGGGACCCAATGCTACCGGTTCCACGCGTTCTGCCGTGTTGGTGGTGACCGCTGCCAACGGCCAGTCCAGACGCGTCAGCGTTTCCCAGGCGAGTCAGATGTATCCGTCCTACAATACATCTCCCAAACCACCGGATGCCAGTGGAATGAGCAGCACAGCCGTGCAACTCGCCGACAAGATAACATTGGGTTGGAACCTTGGAAATACCATGGAAGCCCCGGGTGGCGAAACAGGGTGGGGCAGCCCGGTCATCACGGAAGACTATATCAAGTTTGTAAAACAAAATGGTTTTAATGCTATTCGCATTCCATGTGCCTGGAATTGGTATCACGTGGATAACCAGGCGACCGCGCACATCGATCAAAATTGGCTCAACCGGGTTAAGGAAGTGGTGGGCTATTGTGTGAAAAATGACATGTACGTTTTGCTGAACATTCATTGGGATGGTGGATGGCTTGAAAACAACTGTACCCCGGTGAAAAAGGATTCGGTCAATGCCAAGCAAAAAGCATTATGGGAACAGATCGCCACGACGATGCGTGATTTTGACGAACACCTCATGTTTGCCAGCGCCAACGAGCCCAACGCAGACGATGCCACGAAAATGGGTGTATTGCACTCCTATCATCAGACCTTTATTGATGCCGTTCGCTCAACCGGAGGCCGCAACACGTATCGCGCCCTGGTGCTGCAAGGCGCACCCGAACTATTTGCCGTAAGCTCATTTCCCACCGACCCCACGCCCAACCGTCTCATGTACGAGCCGCATAATTATACACCTTTTCAATTTACAACCTTGGATGGAGACGCGAGCTGGGGTAAAATGTTTTACTACTGGGGTGCCGGCCATCATTCTACGATCGAACCCGATCGCAATCCAACCTGGGGAGAAGAAGACGAGCAGCTAAAAGGCTTTAAACTGTTGAAGGAGAATTATGTCGATAAGGGCATTCCTGTCCTGATGGGAGAATATGGAGCATACCGGCGAGATGGCACTAAAAACATTCCTTTGGACTTAGCCACCCACAACGACGCGGTTGACTACTGGCTGACCTACGTCACCCGGCAGGCGATAGCGCACGGGATCAAGCCATTTTACTGGGACATAGGCGGCGCGTTGGATAGAGCAAATTATACGGTAAAAGATCAGCGTACGATCGATGCTATTCTGGAGGGTGCGAAATAGAAGCTTTATGAATTGTAATCATTCAAGGATGAACCGGATCTACACCGCAGTGTTTGTTTGCCTGTTGGCAAGTTGTGCCATGGCTCAAAGTAAGAAAAAAGTAGCGCCCGAACGTGTGATCAACATTGATTTCAATGTTGAAAAAGGGCCACTGAATACCATGTTCAAGGAATGTGTAGGAGCGGGACGCGCCAACGAAGGCTTGCGTGCGGACT
Source organism: Chryseolinea soli (assembly GCF_003589925.1). Taxonomy (NCBI): domain Bacteria; kingdom Pseudomonadati; phylum Bacteroidota; class Cytophagia; order Cytophagales; family Fulvivirgaceae; genus Chryseolinea; species Chryseolinea soli. The sequence continues at coordinate 5,910,603 of NZ_CP032382.1, forward strand.
GGCAGCAACAACTCACTTACGTCAGAAAGGAATGTGGTTTCAAATACATTCGCATGCACGGGCTGCTGACAGATGATATGGCCGTTTACTCGCAGGATAAAAATGGAAATCCTCAATACAACTATATGTACGTTGATGTGTTGTTCGATTTTCTCCATTCCATCGGGATGAAACCCTTTGTGGAGTTAGGCTTTATGCCATCGCAGCTTGCCAGCGGAAACAAAACGATTTTCTGGTGGCGGGGTAATGTAACACCACCGAAAGACTATGAGAAATGGGCGGCATTGGTCACGAACCTCGTGCAACATTTTACAGCGCGATATGGCGAAGAGGAAGTAAAAACATGGTATTTTGAAGTATGGAATGAACCCAATCTCGATGGCTTTTGGGCCGGTAGCCAGGAAGAGTATTTCAAACTTTATAAATATAGTGCCGACGCCATAAAAAAAGTGAACGCATCTTACCGGGTTGGCGGACCGGGAACGGCAGGCGCTGCCTGGGAAAGCGAAATGATTGACTACTGCACGAGGAACGCTGCGCCTATCGATTTCATCAGCACACATGCGTACGGCGTAAAGCAAGGATACCTCGATGAGTTTGGCAATTCCGGTACGGTGCTGGACAAGAATCCAATGAGTGTAAGCGGCGATGTACTGGATTCACGTAAAGAGATCTCCGCTTCATCCAAACCCAACCTGGAGTTGCACTATACGGAGTGGAGTGCGTCTTATACCCCGGCAGACCCGGTACACGACAGTTACCACGAAGCAGCCTATGTCCTGCAAAAACTCAAGCAGGTAGGCCATGCCGCCAATTCAATGTCATACTGGGTCTTCACGGACATTTTCGAGGAAGCGGGTCCAAGGTCCACACCCTTTCACGGAGGGTTTGGTATGCTGACTATCCAGGGGATCAACAAGCCCGTGTTCTATGCCTATCAGTTTATGAACCGGTTGGGAAATACGGAATTGACAAATAGCGATAATTCATCCTGGGTGTGCAAGGATGCGCAAGGAAATGTCCAGGCCGTCCTATGGGATTTTACAAACACCCACCCCGGGGACTCGGTCAACAACCAGCGATACTATATCCGGGATTTGCCTTCAAAGACAAAACCCAAGATAAAGCTGGAGATTGCAAATATACCGGAGGGTATATATGCGCTGGAAATATATAAAGTTGGGTATCGCAATAATGACGCATACTCAACCTATCTTTCTATGGGGAAGCCAGCGCAGCTTACAAAGCTACAGGTGGAGCACATCAAGAAACAAAATGACGGTTCGCCATTTTTGAAAGAGATTGTATCCGTAAAGGCGGGATCTGTTTTTTCGCGTGAACTTGACGCCAGAGAAAACGATGTATTCTTCCTTAGCCTTGTAAAGCTCTGAGGGTTTTCCGATAAGACTATGGCAGACCCGGCGAGACCGGCGTCTGTAAACCTCGATGTACATTCAACACCATAATTTCTTTTTATACTTTGTATCATGAAAATTGTTTCAACCGTATTTTTTGTTTCCGCATGTATCGGATTTTGTCAAGTAGCATTCAGCCAGACTCCTGGACAGACACCAGCATCCCCGGCCAAGCAAGCAGGGGTGGGGGGTAAGTTCGAGCCGACGTGGCAGTCATTAAAAGAATACCAGGTTCCGGAATGGTTTCGCAACGCCAAGTTCGGAATCTGGGCACATTGGGGACCGCAGTGTCAACCCGAGCAAGGCGACTGGTATGCCAGGCTGATGTATGATGAAGGGAGTGAACAGTATAAATGGCACGTGGCCAACTACGGGCATCCCTCCAAGGCCGGGTTCAAGGAAGTTGTCAACGACTGGAAAGCACAAAACTGGGACCCCGAGAAGCTGGTGGCACTGTATAAACGGGCCGGTGCTCAGTACTTCTTCGCGATGGCCAACCATCATGATAACCTGGACCTGTGGGACAGTAAATATCAATCGTGGAACACCGTACGCGTTGGACCGAAGAAAGATATTGTCGCCGGTTGGGCCCGTGCAGCAAAAAATAATAACCTTCCATTTGGCCTGAGTGTGCATGCTTCACATGCCTGGTCCTGGCTGGAGACCTCACAGCGTTCCGATAAGAGTGGACCCCTTGCCGGCGTGCCCTACGATGGTCGGCTCACCAAGTCAGATGGAAAGGGAACATGGTGGGAAGGGCTCGATCCGCAGGAACTCTATGCGCAAGATCACGCGTTGAGCGAGGGAAGTGATAACATAACCTCCTTGTTCAAGCAGTGGGAGTGGGGCAATGGCGCGGCCACGCCTTCCCCGGAATACTGCAATAAGTTTTATAACAGAGTGGTCGATCTCATTGACCAATTTAATCCTGACTTGCTTTATTTCGACGATTCTGTTCTCCCGCTTTACCCTGTAAGCGACGTGGGTTTGAAAATTGCAGCACATTATTACAACCACAACCAGGCAACCCACCAGGGTAAACTTGAAGGGGTGCTATTCGGAAAAGTCCTAAACGAAGAACAAAAGAAATGCATTGTTTGGGATGTCGAGCGGGGAGCGCCCGAAAATATCCAACCGCTGGCATGGCAGACCTGTACTTGCATTGGCGACTGGCACTATAAAAGATCGATCTACGAAAAAGGAGAGTATAAATCGGCAAAAGATGTCATTCACATGCTGGTAGATATCGTAAGCAAGAACGGAAACCTGCTTTTGAACATCCCGGTTCGTGGCGACGGAACGATAGATGAAAAAGAGATCGCCGTACTGGAAGACATTGCATCGTGGATGAAAGTGAATAGTGAAAGCATTTTCGATACACGTCCGTGGGAAATATTTGGCGAAGGACCCTCGACAGAAGCGGCCAACCCGGTGAAGGCGCAGGGTTTTAATGAAGGAAAGGTCAAGTACACGGCGAATGATATACGCTTCAATAAAAAAGGAAATATTCTTTATGCTACTGTATTGGGCAGGCCGGTCGATAACATAAATATCAGGTCGCTGGGTAAGGGGAAGGCCAAGATCAAAAATATTGAAATGCTGGGCAGCACCGGGAAACTTTCCTGGAAGCAAAACCCGGACAACCTGGTGATCGAAAAGCCCAAGGCCGCGTCAAGTGACATCGCCGTGGTCTATAAAATATATTTGCAATAACGAAAAGCGTCAAAGCGATAGCGTAGGGAGAACGCATTGACATATTTCGTTCGATCGTTCTCCAAATTCTAGTTCATTTGCGTTTGATGGTATTTTTTGAAGAAGAGATGGAAAGTCGTGCCCTCATTGACCCTGCTCTCTACTTCAATTTTGCCGCCTATTGCGGTCATCTGGGTTTTTACCAGGTACAGACCCATGCCCTTTCCTTCAATATGAAGATGGAAACGACTGTATAGGTTGAAGAGCTTGTCTTTGCATAATGCCATATCCATACCGAGTCCATTGTCTTGTACGGTGAGGTGAAAATGTTCATTCACCAGCTCTGAACATATGCGGATCACGGGCCTCCTGTTGGGATGACGATATTTGATGGCGTTGCTGACCAGGTTTAATAGAATACTATCGAGATAGGGCTTCACGGTCCAAAGTGTCCCGCCTTTTGAAAAGTCTTCGTATAGCGTTGCTTTTCTGTCTTCTATTTCTTTCTGAAGGTTTATTTTGACGAGGCGCAGTTCTTCTTCAAGGTTTATCTGGACAATCTCAGACGTGGAATCCCTGCGTAATTCCAACACGGTATTCAGGTCCCTGACGACATGATCGAGTTCCTGTGTAGTGACCATCATTTTATCAATGATCGCGCGGGATTCTTGCAGATCATTTTTGCTGATGTCCAATATATGACCAAGTCCGAGGATCCGGGCTACGGGCGCGCGAAGGTTGTGCGCGGAAATGAATGCGAATTGCTCCAGTTGCTGGTTATATTCCACGAGATCGTGCGTACGTTCTTCAACCTCGGCTTCAAGCGTTTCGTTGCGTTTTATGATCTCGTTGTTTTGTTCCTCAATGATCTGTCGGGCCTTTTGCAATTCAAAATTCTGTGCCGACACGATATCGCGCTGGGCCGATATTTCCTCCTGGCTCTGGATAAGTTCTTCGTTTTGGTGCGCCAGCTCCTCGGTTCGTTTGTGTACCTGCAACTCCAGCATTTTGTTCTGCTTTTTCATGCTACTCACGCGGAGTCTATAGACGGACACAGCGACACCGGTCAGCAGCAGAACGCCCGCTAGTTTTGCCCACCATGTGCGCCACCACGGTGGTAAGACGCGGATGATCAGCGTTGCCGCTTGCTTGCTCCACACGCCATCATTATTGGTGCCTTTCACTTTGAACGTATAGGTGCCGGGATCAAGATTGGTAAACATAACCGAGCGCTGGTCGCCTACATAATTCCAGTCGGTATGAAATCCCTCCAATTTATAGGCGTATTGATTTTTAGACGTAGCGGTAAAGTTCAATGCAGCATATTTCAGGGAGAAGAAAGTGTATTCAGAAGGAAGGGTGATCATGCTGGTTTCGCTGATCTGACGCTGCAGGATGCCACCGAAATCGCCGGGCTTTGCGGGCTGATTGAGGATCCGAAGTTCACTAATGTAAATGCTGGGCGCGAAAGGATTGTCTCGCACGCTGTCGGGGTTAAAAATACTGATTCCCTTGCCGCCAAAAAGGAGTTGCCCGCTTTGGTTACGAAAGCACACATTGGGATTAAAGGTGTCGTCGGAAAGCCCATCGGCGACATCATAGTTGCGGAATGCACCCGTCGTCGGATTGAACCGGGAGATGCCATGCGCGGTGCTCAGCCAGAGGTTGCCGGCGTCGTCTTCCAGGATGCCCTGTATGACATCGTTGGGTAGTCCATCGTGCGTGGTATACCTTTTTTTAAACGCCCCGTCGACGAGCAGATGCAGACCGTTCCGGGTGCCAATCCACAGTTGGCCATGACGGTCTTCCAACAGGCTGTTACACATGCCGCCGACTTGTATGGAGTCGGGATGGGTTGCTGTTTCAAACCTGGTCAACTCCTTTTGAAGGGGATCATAACATAAAACCTCTTCGATCGTACCAATCCAGATCTTCCCTTTTTTATCCACATAGATCGTCCGCATGTAATTATTGAACTCGAAATGGTTTTCGCGAACGTGGTCAAACGTGCCCGCGCGTTCATCGGAGAGTACGTTCAAACCATCATAAGTAGCCACCAGCAGTTGCTGTGTTTTTCCGGACTGCGATATGGAAAATACATTGGGATTGGAAAGACTCCCTTTGCGTTTTTCATCGGGCAGATAGTGAATGAAATTATCATGGGCCTCGTCAAACCGATGGAGGCCGCCGCCCCAGGTGCCTACCCAAATGCGCTGTTGCCGGTCCTCGTAGATGGCGAGTATTGGATTGGTCTGCAAACTCTCTTTTGCTGCTGTATGTTTGTAGTGCTTTATGCCTTGGGATGACTTCACGATCAGGCCGTCTTCGGTGCCCACCCAGAGGCGGTTCTTTGAATCCAGAACGATCGCAGTTACATTTTCATTTTCCAGGGGGATATTCAGTTCCAAGAACTTTTCCTGTAACCGGTCAATCACCGCTATCCCATTCGAAAATGTGCCGGCCCATATTCGTTCCTGCCGGTCTTTGTAAAGCGAGTGGATAGAGTTGCCGGGCAATGACTCAGGGTCATTCTTGTTGGCTTGAAACGTTAACAGTTCATTCGTAAGGGTATTCAACCTGCAAAGACCACCGTTCTCCGTGCCAACCCAAAGGTAATTTCCATCCGCACAAAGATTCAGTACATTATCGACCGGCAATGCCGGATTTGAATGGGTGTTATAGAGGGTGTTGTCGTCTGTTGCCGGGTTATACTTTTGCAGGCCTTCACCGGTAGCAATCCACAGATTGCCTTCCCGGTCTTTTACGACGCGGTGAAGCCCCCGGGAGGAACCCTGCCGGTGGATGGTTTTTTCTTTCAAATCCCAACGAAAGAGACCCGTCTCGCGAACGCCCACCCAAAACTCATGATCAGATGCCGGGATGAGGGCGTGCACCGGGTTACGCGAGTTGAAAAGTTCATAGTACCGGTGCTGGTTCGTTTTCTTATTGATTTGGTTTACAAAAGCTTTGCCATGGCGTATACCTCCAATCCATACGCACGTGTCATCTTCATGGAACTCGCTCACCTCACAGTCAAATGAATATTGCGATAGCCGTTTGAAATTGTCTTGCTTGCGATTATAAATATGAAGTCCGCCGCTGCTGGTGCTCACCCAGAGCACACCACGGCTGTCTTCAAATATCTGTAGAATAACATTTTTTAAAAGGCTGGTGGAATCGTTTGCGTCACTGCGATATACGGTTGCTTCATAACCATCGAACCGGTTGAGTCCGTCTTCGGTGCCCACCCATAAAAAGCCACGCGAATCTTGCAAAATGCATGACACATGTGGATTGGACAGTGTCATGGAGGTCTTTGAGAATTTGACCTTCTCCAATGGAGCTTGTGCAAAAGCCTCCCACGTCAAAAAAACGAGAAATGACAATCCATATAGAGAGCTTGTCTTCATCATATTGGTACGTCAACGCGAGTTAATGAATATACACATTTTCAGGTAAAATATGGGGGTTTTAAGCTCAGGAAACCGTCGGTGACCGAGCCTGATCCGCTGGATATAGGCAGCATGACAACAGTGAATTCTTTTCGAAATGAAGGCCGAAGGCGGACGAAATGGCTACCCATAGCGATGAGACCAAATGTACTAGGTGTGCATAATTTTTTGGCTGCGTTTTTCGCAATTGAGACGAATAGCACACGTTTTTGAGACATTTAGATAGGGGTGGGAACATTTAATTTAGGGTGTTCCCGTGTAAAGGAGATTTTTGGTTACTATTCTCCTTATGGAGTCACGGTCAAGAATTAAAATTTCGTACGGCTGACCGCCACGGTTACGACGCCGGCTTCTTTGGATTTTACGTTTGATCACGTTGCCTTGAAAATAAAGACGACACGCGTAGAGGTTTCGATGTACCGGGTTAGACTCCTTAGGCACCTGGTCGGGAACGAATCGATACCACGCACACATACCATTGGCTATAATTTCAATGGCGAACGATAACTTTGCCATTTAAAACGACGTTAGATGGTCATATTAGTTCAAAACAAATGAATCGTGAGCGTCTATGGTTTTTGGCAAATCCCTGAAGCATCTTTTCCTGATGGCCATCACGATACAAGCATTGCGCCCATCTTACGCCGGACGAGCAGCATCTCTTTTATAGCACGGACCACGATGTGAAATGGATCCACGCCCGGCACTTGCCCTGATGTTACCTTGAAAACCCCCGCCCCCAAAACATGCAGAAAAAATTCAATCTGAAATCTTTCAACCTGTATGAATTTTTAAAGCACCAAAACACGGATGGTTGTAACGTACCATTTTTCTTAGCGGATCGGCACACCTACAGGAACGCACACGTCAATTTTCCCTTCCGGACATTTGCCTATGGGCTGGGCATCACCTACACGGGCGAGGGCGATGTGTTTAAGATCGGCAGCACGGATTATTCTCTAAAAGCGCGAAGCCTCACGACCGTCGGGCCTGGGATGGTTTGTCAATGGGCGGGTAATTACACGGCAGAACACGATACGGTTTATTTTACGGAAGAACTCTTTGAAGGAATACAGGCAAAATCATTTTTACATTCGCTGTCCTTCTTCTTTCACGGAGGCAATCATGTGATCCAGCTGACCGACGAACAAGTAAAAAAGATACAATCTTTGTTCGGATTGCTCAAGGAATTAAAAGACGAGAAAGACGCCATTCCGGGTATTGTTCATGCTCTCCTCGCGCTGTCAAATTCATTTCATTCCACGCAAAATGGAAAACGCAAGCATCCACAGCGCTCCAGAAGCGAAGAGATCGCCCGGGAGTTTAGAAAATTGGTGGGCCACCATTTTGCTCAGCATAAAGGGGTGGCATTTTATGCCCGAAGCCTGAACATCACACCCAAATACCTGAGCGAAGTCCTGCAGGCTGAGGTCGGCAAGTCAGCAAAAACCTTCATCGACGAATTTGTGACGCTGGAAGCCAAGAGCCTGTTGAAGCAAACTGCGATGTCGATACAGGAGATATGTCACTGGCTCGGTTTTGAAGATGCATCTCATTTTACAAAGTCATTTAAAAAGCTGGCAAAAATTACCCCTACGGAATACCGCAAGGGATAGGCGCCACTCGGAGCCAGAAGAACAGAAGGAAACCGAAATTTCTACCATTACTCCCGACAATTCATCTAACAGCCAACGGGTTTGAAACATAGCTTTGTTTGTAAAACAGCACCCTTATGAACAAGCTATGCGCTTTCATTTTTGCCCTGCTCGTGTCGGGCAGCATGAGTTGTTATTCACAGACAAAAAAAACATCCCCAATGAAAAACGTAAAAGAATTCAAAGTGGCCGTCCCTCAACAGACATTGGACGATTTGAAAAAACGGTTGGAGAATACCCGCTGGCCTGGTGAAGCCGAGGGCTCCGGCTGGAATTTTGGCACCAGCGAAGCGTATCTGCGCGGTCTGGTTCATTATTGGCAAACCGGATACGACTGGCGCAAACAAGAATCCTTGCTCAACAAATACCCGCAGTACATAGCCGAGGTGAACGGTGTGAAAGTACATTTTCAATATATCAAGGGCAAAGGCAAAAATCCAAAGCCCCTTATTTTGACACACGGCTGGCCGGACAGCTACTACCGTTTTCATAAGATCATTCCGCTGCTCACCGAAGGCGAACAAAGCTTTGATCTGGTAATTCCATCCATCCCTGGTTTTGGTTTTTCTGATAAAATTGCTGTGACCAGCGAGGCGGTGGCTGACCTATGGAAAGTGCTGATGACAGAAAACCTGGGGTATGAAAAATTCTATGCTGCAGGCGGTGACATCGGCATGGGCGTTACCAAAGCCCTGGCGTCGAAATATCCCGGAGTAGTGGCGGGGGTTCATTTTACCGACTTGGGTTATCCCATGGGACAGGAAGACCCGACCACCATGACCGAGGCCGAAAAACAATTTGCACAGTTCGTGCAGCAATGGTGGTATGCCGAAGGGGCATATGCCATGGTGCAGGCCACCAAGCCGCAATCATTGGCCTACGGTTTGAACGATTCACCCGTGGCGCTTGCCGGTTGGATGCTGAGTTTCGCCAACGCCGGTGCAACCCCCGAACTCATAGAGCCGGCATTCGGCGGCAAGGATGAATTGCTCACCAACGTCATGATCTACTGGGTGACGCAAACGGTCGCCACCTCAGTCAGAATGTATAAGGCAGATGCGATTGCCCAATGGGGTGGTGCGCAACCCTTGCAGAAAAGCAACGTGCCGGCAGGGGTGTCCGTATTTCCGAGAGAAGCGCAATTTCCCAAAGAGTGGGCGGAGCGTTTTGTAAATGTAGTCAGCTATAAAAAAATGAAAGAAGGCGGACATTTTGCGGCGCTCGAAGTGCCCAACGACTTTGCGGAGGAACTGAAGAGTTTCTTTTATAGCATCAAATGATTCGGCTGTTATTTAATAAACCTGGCAACCCCGGTAGAGCATCTTAATCACTTCTTAGCGTTGGAGGCGAGAAAGTTATTAACCTCAGCCAATACATGAAGACATCGAACCAGCGATTGCTGGTTCGATTCGGATTCCCGAGACCGAAGCCATGGTCGCCATTCTGGTAAGGATGAGACTCGACAGGCCGTTAGCCAAATGACTTGTAGACTTTGTTAGCGGCTGGCAATTCCAAATAATTGTCGCCACTTAGCTGAATTATTTTAATGGAATTTCTCACCTTTTGCCAGCATTTCAATAATTTCTTTGATGCGTTTTTCTCTTGTCTCTTGTTTTTTTGCGGTCTGAAGGCGAAACCCAATAGAGAAAAGATTGGTCTTATTGAGACCCTTAAAAAATGCTTCTGCCTTTTTGTTTTTGCTAAGTTCTTTTAGAAAGTCTTCCGGTATAGTCATTTTGCTCGAGGAAGCGTATGCCTTTTCCCAACTACCGTCTGCTTTGGCTTTTTCGGCAGCTTTTAATCCTGCAGGTTTCATTCTACCTTCTTTGATTAATCTTTCGACGTGTTCAGTATTTATTTTTGACCAAATACTTTTTGCGCCTCGGGGACAAAACCTTTGCAGCCAGGCTTGTTCATCATGTGCTTGTTTTTGACCATCGATCCACCCGTAGCAAAGCGCTACTTCAAGTGCTTCTGCATAGCTGACGGTCTTTTTCCCCGAATCCTTCTTGAATATTTTGAGCCAAAGCCCATCTGAGTTATCGTGATGCTTTATGAGCCAGGTTTCAAATGCCTTGGCTGTTTTAAATTCCATTATTGGAGCAGCATTTAATTTAGTCATATACCGATGGCTTTTTTTATTCTATGCGCTTGCCGCTAACCATTGGCTAACGGCAGTTGTTCTTTACTTTCTACGGATAAAGATAAGTTGCTTTACATTCATTTTTAAATACACCCTGACTAATGTGCTTTGATATTACGGTTCGTCACTTCCGAATACAAAAGGTGCCCAATACTGCATATTTGCAACGGCAAAAAAAAATTCATTTTTATTTGTGTCGTTATTTGACGACGTATATATTTGTCGTCAAATAACGACATATGGATTTACGACGAGACGTTTTCCAGGCGCTGGCTGATCCCACCAGGCGTGGGATACTCATGCTTTTAGCAAGCCAGGCAATGTCTGCAGGCGCGATTGCAGCCGAGTTTGACACCGCTAGATCTACGGTATCGAAACATTTGCAAATTCTCACCGAATGTGAACTGTTAAAACAGGAACATCAAGGACGCGAGATCTATTATCACTTTAACCCTAGAAAAATGAAAGAAGTCGATGACTTTATTCAACCCTTCAGACAAATGTGGGAAGAACGCCATAACCGACTTGATAATTTATTAACGAAACTTAAATCAAAGAAAAAATGAACAAGACAAAAATTATTGCAGACCCGGGGAAACAGGAATTATTTATCATCCGGGAATTTGATGCATCACGGGATTTGGTCTTCAGAGCGTATTCGGAGGAGGAGCTACTGGTTCAATGGCTTGGCCCACGCGAGTTGGTAACACGTTATGAGAAGTTTGAACCACGTGCCGGTGGTATGTACCGCTACGTTCAATCGCTGCCAAACGGAATGGAGGTTGCTTTTTGTGGTGTATGCCATGAGCATACAGCCCCTGAGCGTATAATCAACACATTTGAGTTTGAAGGGCTTCCTGAAAAGGGTCATGTGGTATTGGAGACTTTAAGGTTCGAGGTGGTGACCGGCAATAGAACCCGGGTGATTGGCCAGTCCGTGTTTCAATCTGTGGAAGATCGTGATGGAATGATTCACTCGGGCATGGAGCATGGGGTTATTGACTCGCATAACAGACTTGATGAACTGATCAACGCAAATAGACTAAAATGACACCCACAAATTGGTCAATCGTTCTCTTAGGTTATGCCAAGTGGTTTGCATTGGCGTTTATGGTGATACTCACCGGCCTGCATTTTATCAAGCCGGAACTGGATCCATCATGGAATTTCATAAGCGAGTATGAAGTGGGGAAACTGGGATGGTTAATGCAGCTGGCTTTTATTTCCCTTGGCTTAAGTTGTTTGCTGTTCGCAATGGGTATGTGGACAGAATTAAATATTCTTGGCAAAATAGGGGCGGGGTTACTCTTGGTCACTGCCGGTGGAATGTTTATCGGCGGAATATTTAAAACAGACGCCTTGAACACCAGTCAGGAGGCGCTGACGATGTCAGGAAGGTTACATCAGTTTGGCGCGATGTTGGATCAGCTTCCATTCGCATCGCTGCTGATCACCATCGCACTGTTTAAAAGGAATAACTGGAAAGCAGATCGATGGCTTTTGATCGTATTACTAGCTGCCGTGTGGTTTGGATTTGTTTATTTCGTTAGAGCAATTCAGGTACAATTTCCGGCTGACGGCAAGTTTGGTCCACACGTGGTGGTTGGCTGGCAGAATAGGTTGATGATCATCACCCAGGCGTTATGGGTCGCCTTGATTGCTTTCCGGGCGCAACAAAGAACAAATACATCAGTTGCCACGCCACTGAAATCAATTTGACTGTTTGGTGGCTTGGCTTTAAAACGAACTGTGTAAAGATAAAACTGAAAAGGGCCCCTAAAGGCCCTTTTACTGGAAGTGTCGGACTCGCTGTGGCTTCGCCCGATAGTGATCGGGCCGCCAACCCGGTTAATAATAAGAAAACTGATACGTCCCCAGGTTCAGTTGGCTGTTGCCATGTACCTCGTCAACTGTAGCCTGAACGATACCTACCTTGGTAGGATAGTTCAGCACATCATAGGTGTACGTAAACGTAGATGTGATCGTCACAAAGCTGTTGGCCGTATCCGTGCCCTTAAACACCATGGACGTGGGGTTGTTCTGATCTCTGCAGATCGTCTCGTAAAATTCTTCGTCCGGATAGGAGGTAAGCGACAGGTAATACAGGATACCACCCTGGATATTGAACGGGTTGTTACGCGTGTCAAAAACGTTGGTAAGGTTGTACCCCGCCTGTTCTTTCCACGTCACCACTTTGGTAATGTTGCTGCCGGTATACGTATACGAGTTCTCGTTCCCGTACGGATTCGGATATACGAGAACGCCATAGTCGTTGCCTTTACGGGTCAGCACTTGCCCCGAAGCATTGTTCGTATAGTCGATGTCAGCAGTCTTGTCCACCACCAGGAAATTCTCGTCGGGATAGAACGCCAGGTGCTTGTTGATGATGCCCGATCCGCCATACGTGAAGAAGGCTTTCTCCACCGACACCGGGGCACCCGTGGCATAGGTCTTCGCCACATACGACGACGGCAGGCAATCGCCGCCATAGTAAACCTTGAGGCGGGTAACCGTACTATCGCCCCGCGCCACCGCGCCGGAATAGCTCACTTTGACAATGCTGTCGATCAGATTGCTCTGGTAATAGAATCTGAACCGTTCCTGTACAACAAGCGATGCGTCGGTGTGGACGATCTGCTTTACTTTTCGCTGGCGCGCGAACGCGATATCGCATCTCTTGCAGGGCGGGTTGTCCTCGCACCCGGAGAAAATAATGGAACATAACGCAAGGCAGATCATCAGACCGCCTGAGAGGAGAGGGTTTTTGGTCTTTTTCATCTTTCTACATATTAAATGAAACTGTTTTAAATGTATCTGGAAGTTAAAGAGTTTTTTGGTGGGACGGTGAAATAAAAAACCGCATAAAATTAAATTTATGCGGTTTAATGTTGAAATGCGAACGCAATTTGTCCCGGATTTCCGGGAGTATTAGGGACGCTCGCTATTTTTTTGAGGGCAGAGCATCGTCGTAGAAAGGGCGTAGCTATGCTCTAAGAGGGTTATGTGTTTTGAATAAATTTTTCATAACGATGTTTAGATTTTTTTATTGATAATAAAAAGTCGCAAGTTACTTGCCCCTAGTTTTGAGCAAACTCCACAATCCATTCAATACCGTATTTGTCTCTAAAACAACCAAAATATGAACCCCAACCACTGTCGCCGATAGGTCCCTCTATTTGCCCTCCTGCTGAAAGCCCATTAAATAATTTGTCTGCTTCTTCTTTACTTTCTGCACGTACTACAATTTTACTTCTGTTCTCATTTTCGTTTGTTCTTCCCATAGCTTCCGGAACATCATTTGCCATCAGCATACTATTTTTGCCGATTGGCAAAACAATATGCATAATTTTGTCTTCCTCCTTTTTTGCAACTTTGAATTCGGGGCCTGCAAGATCTTTGAAGCGAATAATCTTAGCAAACGCTCCGCCAAATACGGATTTGTAAAAGGTAAATGCTTCTTCGGCATTTCCATTGAAGTTAATGTGAGGATTGATGAGTGCCATAATTTTTAAGTTTTTAAGTTTTTGAATTCGTTACTTTCTTATTTGTTGACTACCGTCCCGATAGCTATCAGGATCATTTTTGCGATAAACTTGCCAGCAGATTTTCCAGATTAGTCATGATCATTTTAAATCCTTCCGTGAAGCCCATTTCAATCATCTTTTCCATACGGGCAAGTGATTCATTATAAATAGTAATATTCACTTTTGTCACGGGATAGCCATCGGGTCCGTTTTGTTCGCTGAACGTGTAATCCCATTCAGAACCCGGCAATTCAGGGTTCTCATCTTTGTCTGCAAAAGCATTAAACATTTTGAAGTTGGTTTTTGGACTGATCGAAGTGTATCGCTGAATTGCCCAACGCTCATTCCCCTCCGGACTTATCATGGCATAGAATCTTCGACCACCGACCCTGAAGTCCATCGCTTTTGTTTTTGCAGTAAAAGGTGCCGGGGCATTCCATTGGTCGAGGAACTCTGCTTTGGTAAAGGCGTCCCATACCAGGTCGAGATCAGCATCAAATTCTCTTGTGATGAATACCGTTTTCGCTGCTTTGTCAACGGTAAAATCGAATAGCAAATTGTTGTTCATTTTTTTTGTTTTTTCATGGTTGACAATACTTGATCAAGTCGATTAAATTGGCTTTCCCAAATTTTCCTTAATTGATCCAGCCATCTATCGATCTCTTTCATCTTTTCAATTTCAAGTGAGTAGTAGATCTCCCTTCCTTGTTGTTCCTGTTTTAGCAGTTCGCATTCGGTGAGTACGCGCAGGTGTTTGGAAACCGCCTGTCGCGTAATATTGAAGTTGTCGGCAATGGCGTTCGGTGTCATGGCCTGCAATGCAATTAAGGTTATGATGGCCCGGCGTGTAGGGTCAGCAATGGCCTGAAAAATGTCTCTTCTCATTTTGCTGTCGTTTAAATTGAGCAACTGATCGGTTGCAAATATATGTGCAACTGATCAGTTGCGCAAAGTAAATCTGAATTTTTTATTACGAATTGTCGTAAATACTCTAAAATTGGGTCTGGAGAACAAAAAGGGGGGCTTTCGCCATTTTTAGGGCCAGAATCGTATGAGGTATCGCGTGTATGTAGTGGAGCTTTCGAAAAAGGTTTTTACCGAAAATAGAAAATTTCGGGAAGCCAATCCGCAATTCAATGGTGTGCTCGAGTGTCTTTATGTTGGGATGACGAGCAAAACTCCCCAGGAAAGGTTTATACAGCACCGGACCGGATATGTGAATAAAAAAGGGCACAAGTTGTCAGCCAATATCGTCCAGAAATACGGACGGTATTTACGTCCCAGTCTTTATGACCATATTAATTTGAAGTCGATGACAAGAGCAGAGGCATTAGCCATGGAAGAAAAACTTGCTTGGGATTTAAGACGGCAAGGCTATGCTGTATGGTTTAATTAATGTTCAATTTTTTTTGAAAACTCACGCCTGATCCTGCTTAATGAAGTATCTGTAATGTTTAGATACGATGCAATTTGTTTCAACTGGGCATGCTGAAAGATCTCTTTATTGGAAGTGATAAAGTTTTTATACCGGGCTTCGCCGCTAAGGTTGATTAATTCCAATGATCTCTTTTTAAAGAGTACATATTCTTTGGCCAACATGGCTACACCATAAGCCCTGAATTCAGGGATAGCATGCAGCAGCATGTTTAATTGCTCATAGGTAATGGAATAACCTGTACAATCGGTTACGGCCTGTATGCTTTCTGTGGATTTTGTCTTTAAATAAAACGATGAAACTTCAAGCACCACACTATCTCTTTGGTAAAAATTAGTGGTTATCTCGTTGCCTTTACTGTCAAAGGTGAAGGCGCGCATGAAACCGCTCTGTAAAAAGAAATAGCGGTCATTTACCTTTCCCTCCCTAAGAAAGAAGTCATTTTTGGCAATGGTCATCTCTTCGAAGTACTCGACCACATGGTCTAAAGTGTGGTCCGGGAATGTTAGATTTCGTAAGATATAATTTTTCAGCCCCTGTTTATCCATTTGTATTATATCGTGTTATACGTATACTGTTTAAACGCTGTTAAAAATTACCACGCAGCGAAAATTGTTTCAAATTTTGATTGATCGCCCAGAGAAGCGATCAATCAAAATTAGTTGATCCTCAAGTTAATAAAAAATGCACTTACGTCTATAGCAAATCCCGGCTGTTCTGGAGCAGGCCTCTATGACCTGAGTTCCTTGTTTGTTAAATTTTCCAGTGAATGATCTTTTATTTGGCTTCCAAGGCTATGATTTGCGCCAGTACATGTGGAAACATAATAAAAGGCGTATGACTGGAAGGAAGGGAATACAATCTCTGTATACCGGCATCTTTGACCATTTTCTGTTGGAGTGAGTATCCGATGGTATGATCATTTAGACTGTGAACAAAAACTTTATTGATTTTCCCAAACTTTCCGTCGGTCAGCGTAACGGGTGTTGCCAACGGGGCCAGCGGTTCAGGTTTTGTGTTATTGCTTACATAGTCGGCCACCGGTGCGGGGGCGTCGGCCATGAAAACATCTGCAACTCCTTCTTTACGTACGGTGGCAATCCCTGCCTTTTCATCTACGATAAGACTTTTTCCAATGTGACTTTCTGCGTCAGTTTGTGCAAGGGATAGCAGGCTCTCTCCATTCTTAGGCACGTAAGCTGCGATATAAATTATCTTCTTTATCTGTGGTGCAATTTGTTCTGCTACCTGGCTTGCTACAATACCTCCGAAACTATGGGCTACCAATACAACATTTTGTTTGTCGCCAATGGCTTTTTTAACCTCGTCAATATAAAGTTTTAGGCTAATCCCCGTAATAGCGGTATTGTCGCTTCCATGTCCAGGAAGATTAATGGAAATAACCGGGTTGCCTGCTGCAACTAGATCTTCGGTAACATGTATCCAGTCACTCGCCGATGACCATGCACCGTGAATAATTACAATTGTACTGGTGCTCTGGGCTTTATTAACCTGTGAGAGGGCAGTAAACGTTGTTGCCAATAGCACGGCTATGGATAAAATCAAATTCTTCATTACTCTATAGATTAAAATGGATAATTAGTTATGGGATATTTTGATCAAAAGTGCTGACAGTGAATCGGGCTGGGAAAGGAATGGGCTATGGCCTGTATTGATCTTGTATATGGACTTAACGCCACCGGATGTAATCATCCTATCTTGTAAGGACGGAGACACCACATGGTCTTTTAGTGTCCTGATATAGACTTTTTCGACAGCCCCAAAATTTTCGGCAGTGAGTGATACAGGATTTATAAATGGAATTAAGGGTTCCGAACGGTAATTTTTCAACACGAGGTTTTGAACCTCCGGAGTGCCATCCTGGATGAAAAGGTTGACAAGTTGATCTTGCTTTACGTCTACAGTGACACCGTCATTGTTGAAGATCAGGACACCATCGCCACCAAGTTGTGAGTCGGGATCGGTATGTGCCAATTCATTCAATGTCTGGCCAGTGGCTGGTAAATAGGCGGCAACGTAAACCAGTTTCTCGGTTTTTTCAGGTACCGCTTCTGCTACTGAGGAAATGATCATACCCCCAAGGCTATGACCTACTAAAATAACTTTGCCATCGATTGTCGAAAGGGCGTCAATTACCTTTTCTTTATAGCGATCCAGTGTTATTTCGCCAGGAGGCGTCTGATCGCTTCCATGTCCCGGCAATTCGATAACTGTAACTTTATGACCTTGTTTTTCAAGATTGGCTTTTACAGAATTCCAGACATACGGAGCCTGCCATGCGCCATGAACAAGTACATAATTTTTGGATGGTGCTGGCCCTGCATCATCTGAGCAGGATGTTAAGATAAAGATACAAGCAACAACAAGCAGTTGGATTAATCTAATATGTTTCATGATGGGTTTAGTTACATTTTAATTTCTGCTCGCTTCCAAGGATATGATAGTGGATAATACCTGGGCAAAGACTATGAATGGAGTATGGCTTGACGGCAGTGAATACGTTCTTGTGATGCCAGCTTCTTCAACCATCTTTTGCTGAAGTGAATAGCTTACTGTACAGTCGTGCTGACTGTGGATATACACCTTTGCGATTTGTCCGAAGTTAATGTTCGTTAAAGTGACTGGCGTAGCAAGAGGAGCCAAAGGTTCTGGCCTCATGTTGTTGGTTACATATTCGACTACAGGGGTGGGAGCATCCGCCATAAAGGTCTCTGCAATGGCTTCTTTTGCTATACTGGCAACGCCGGCCTTTTCATCCACGATAAGATTTTTGCCGGCAAGGCTTTCTGAATCAGTCTTTGCCAGGGATAATAAGCTGTCCCCATTTTTCGGGACAAAGGCCGCGACATAAATTACTTTTTTGATCTGGGGAGCAATGAGTTCTGCTACTTCGCTGGCCACGAGACCGCCAAAACTGTGGCTGACCAGTGTGATGTCCGTTTCATCGCCAATCGCCTTTAAGACCTCAAATACGTAGAGCTGTAGACTAATGGATGAAACGGGTGTTTCATCACTGCCATGGCCCGGAAGATTCACGGTGATCACGTTACTCCCGGCGGAGATAAGATGTCCGGCCACATGGCTCCAATCCTTTGCAGACGACCACGCCCCGTGGATCACTACGACGGTGGTGCCTTTAAGTGATAAGGGACTTTTGTCCGTTTCTTTATTTCTTCCTCCGTTTTCCATATAGATTATTTAGTACGACTACGCAAAGGAAGTGGGAATAAAGCTGGCGCCACTTGTCTTATGGCAAGTAATGATCCTGAGTCTTTTTTTTGCTGCTGCCAGACCGTTGGATATGAAGTAATTCAAATTCAGTTGATCCTCCCGCAAAACAGTGCAGAAGAATTCATTGCGTTTGAACAATATGCTTTGAGTCTTATGCCAACGATTGAAATAATGCTAAATTAATTCAGGTTATTTTCTTTGCCGAATGATAAGAAAAAGTAAACTGCTTATCCTGTATTAACTATCTTGGTCTCATGAAGACACATTTCTTTGGATGCCTGGTCTTGGTTCTGGCGATATGCTCCTGTAAGGAAGAAAAGAAAAAAACAAGCATCACGTTTGTTAAAGGGAATAATTCCATTTGGGAGGGTGAATTCACAGCGGCTGATCCCGATGTAGTCCGGGATGGCGATACGCTCAGAATGTACTACTCAAGTCTGGTCATAGACGGCAATGAGAAACTGATCATAGCGAGTGCTAAATCCATTGATGGGAAGCAGTGGATCCCATCGGATAACAACCCATCAGGAAAAGAAAGCATTTCGCTTGACGCAAGTCCGGGTAAATGGAATAATCATCTTGAAGCCAATTCAGTGATAGTACAAGATAATAAAGTGTGGATGTATTATTGCGGCTACAAAGAAGAAGCGGAAGTGTCGGGAACAATTGTAGCAAAGGGCCAGATCGGTCTGGCTACCGCTGATGATAAGATTCATTTTACGCCTTCTCCATCCGACCCAATACTCGAAATGGGTGGCGAAAACACAAAAGATGCAAACGCTTTGTTCTCTCCCACTGTATTGAAAGAGGGTAATACCTATTATATGTTGTATGTTGGCTATTGCATCGAAAATTGTTCACCCGCTTTTATAGGTATTCTTGGTGCGACATCTACAGATGGAATTAACTGGACAAAGCTTTCCAATCCTGTATTGGCAGGAACTGATAAAAATCTCCCGTGGGCAGAAGTTATCAAAGAACCTGATTTAGTAAAGGGGCCTGACGGATTATACTATCTCTTCATTTCGGGCGATCATAGCATCGGTGTTGCCAGAAGTGAAAATATACTTGGCCCTTACGAGGTTTACCCTGACCCGATCATTCAACCCACGTTGGATTGGGAAGGCACAGATGTAATTGCTCCGTCGGTAATCATTGAAAACAATAAAGTCCGCATTTGGTATACGGGCGTAACGATCACAGGCGGTGGAGCAGACTTCGCTATTGGGTATGCTGAATCTGACTTTCCGTTGAACTGGTAAAAATTCTTATCATGTATCCCCCTCGGGAGACAAAGGCTTGTGTTCTATCCTTAGGGATGTTGAGGGATCTCATTTCGAGAAAGTGAAAGAGATCTAGCACTCCTCTCCGTCCTGGGCGGAATTTGCCTCGAGGGCGGGGGGCGGCTGAGCAGCCTTCCGGAGGTTCCAGAATCTCGAATCGTCAATCTTTCAAGGCCACTTTTTTTGAATTCACTCACAGAAGGAGCAGTGAGTCAAAATGCGTATATTGGCATTAAACCTGGATGAACATAATTAATCACAAACGAATTTTGATCAACATGAAGAAGATAGTCTTGATGGTAGCAGTATTCCTTATATGCGCTACTTCATTCGCACAAATTTTAAAACCTGTGAAATGGTCTTATGCCTCCAAACGGATCAATGATAAAGAAGCGATCGTGTTTATAAAGGCAACGATGGAAAAGGGTTGGCACATCTATTCACAAACGGTTCCTGCTGGCGGTCCAGAGGCTACGAGTTTTTCATTCAGTGCCTCAAACGATTATAAACTAAAGGGTAAGACAAGCGAGCCTGAACCCATTACCAGGTTTGAGAACGCATTTAAGATGAAGCTAAGCTATTTTGAAAATGCTGTTGTATTCCAACAGCGGATTACCCAGGTTGGAGGTTCTCCAACAGTTAAAGGCACAGTTGTCTACATGGTCTGTAACAACATGCAATGTTTGTCGCCCGATGAGGTAGAGTTCAGCCTTCCCGTAAAGTAGCCAGTGAATAGGAGATTCATTTCAAGATTATTAACAATAATTTTCTCTTCGGGTTGATGGCTACTACTGCGAATGTGCAGGACAGCCTCCGCGGTTTGTGCGATTAGTCAAGGTAGATAGTCGCTAGCAGAACGTCAATTCGAATTTCAATATTTGAAAATTGTATTGAAAAAGGACATCTTTGTGAAAAGCCAGGTTACGAAAATCAGCCGAAAATTAAATCAATTATGAACTTTGCCAAGTTGGTTCCTAACGTCTATTATTTAGATATTAAAGACGGATTAAAGCTATTTGTTGATTGTCTTGAATTTAATATCGGGCATGATGAATTGAAATCAAAAAATCCGTTTTGCGTGCTCGAAAGGGACGGCTTGCAAATGTATCTTTTCGAAGATAAGGACCTGGCAAAGGAGCATAATCCTGAATTTAGGCTCGTAACGAATAATATCGATGAAGTATATAAAAAAGTAAGTTCATCACATCCCGATTTTCTGCATCCCAATCTCAGTAAAGTCACGCTTCGTCCCTGGGGAGCAAAAGAATTTGCTTTGAGGGATAACCAGGTATGTATCATTATCCAGCAATGGTGAATCTTTAAACGGAATTTGGTCCGTTGCAGCGAAAGCCATAAGACATTGCCCTCATCGAGAGGGGGGAGTGCCTGAGGGGAGAAGGCGTGTAGATTCTTTATAAGCGGCAATTTTTTGATCCAAAGTCTTCTCATCACCGAGAAACAAACCTTATTTTTGATTTCTTCGCAGGTCCATACACTTGCCCGAAAAATGCCTTTGTTTTATAAATTACCTTACCAAATGGTAAAATCAACTCACTCCATGAACCGCACGGTTATCTTTTCTCTTTGTGTAATGGTAGCACTGGCATCTTGCTCAAAGGATACCGATCAATCTTTCGGAGAAACGCGGATCACCAAATGGCAAGACGACAAAACCGCAGCCATCTCCATCACCTACGATGATGCCACCATCAATCAATTTCGAAAAGTACTTCCGATCATGGATTCGTTGGGGCTTAAGGCAACGTTCTACATTAATACCACAGATATCCCAGGCTCACAATTTGCACCCAAGTATTTTGGAAGGCCCCTGATCGATATCATTAAGGAAAGCGCGAAAACTCCAACAACGCTGGATAACCTTTTTGAACGTGCTTCAGCGTTGCGTTTTCTCGATATCGAAAATGCCATTGAAGCGCACAACAGTGCAGGCTCCCTCTTTGAACAAGGAAAAAAAGATGAAGCTTTTAAGGTTGTCGACGAGGCTTTCGCGAAAGCGAGAAGGAAAAACTCAGGTCGTGAAGTGCGGCCGGTATTACTGACCGGAGAAATGATCACCTGGGACGAGATCAGGAATTTTGCCAAGAATGGACACGAGTTTGGAAATCATACCATCTCGCATCCTCGCCTCGCCGTTTTGAGTGAGGCCAACTTGTTGTATGAGTTGGAAAAAGGAAAGGAAGAGATCTTCAATCAACTTGGCCCGGAGCATACATTCTCGGCAGAGTGTCCATTCGGAACGGAAGATGAACGCGTTATGGCGTATGCCCATAAAATTCACCCCGCACTGCGAAACCGTATGCCCGAGCCTTTTCTCGTCGAACTGAATCGAGCAAGTACGGAGCTTCCGGGAATAGACCATGGAAAAGAATATGTTCAATGGCAACGTGGTCCATTGAAAAGACACGGTGTGCCTGAAATGAAATCGTGGGTGGATACATTGCTAACACATAATAACGTTTGGCTGGTACTTACCTTTCACGGAGTCGATGGTGTAGGTTGGGAGGCAAAACCTCACCAGGAGCATAGAGAATATTTTGCCTACATGAAACTACACGAAACTAAACTTTGGATTGCTACTTTTAAGGACGTAACAAAATATATGCGTGAACGTATGAATGCTTCCTTGAAAGCGGAAAAACAGGGCGACAGGATTAGCGTAACATTGTCTCATTCACTGGACAAAAACCTGTATGACGTTCCGCTCACCTTGAAGACCTATGTGAAGAGCGATTGGAAAGAGGTAAAGATAACGCAGGGCAATCAATCTTTAACGCGTAAGCCGCAGACAGATCAAGAAGGTACTTATATTTTATATCCGGCAATGCCTGGAGATACGGCCATTGAAATAGCGTCGGTTGACTAGAAGTATCGAGGTCCGGATATTACTAGTGCTGCCCATGTTACCCCTCTAACCTTATGTTCTCACCCAGGTAGTGCGACGATTGTCGGATATCCATGGCCAAAATAAATTTACTTTGTTCCGTTATATTCCAGCCATTGTCCCGACTAGTTGTTTTGGACGCTAATGATCTACATGGAGCCAGGGCATGAACAGTCATTTCTTTCTTTTGTCGAAAAGCACAAAGGCATTTTATATAAGGTCATAAACGCATATGCAAAATCCCGGGATGATAAGAAAGATTTGTTTCAAGAAATCATGACGAATTTATGGAAGGCATATCCGTCATTTAAAGGGGATGCAAAAATAAGCACATGGATGTATAGAGTTGCGTTATATACGTCCATCACAAGATTCAGAGACGAAAGAAAGCAAATTAAGTATGAGCAAATCCATCAAGATGTCCCCCAAAGCGGAATAGATTCTTTTGTAGATGACCCTGAAGAGCCAGTTAAATTTTTGTACGAGGCTATTTCAAAGCTAACATCGGTTGACAAGGCTATTATTCTATTGCTCCTGGATGAAAAAAGTTATAAGGAAATTGCTCAAATTATTGGGTTGCGACCAACCGCAGTAGGAATGAGAATTAACCGTGCTAAGGACAAACTGATGAATCTGTTAAAACCTATTAAACCTTAATGTGATGAGTCTGGATGAAATGATAATTAATTGGAGGAACCAAACCGCTTACAAAGAAGTGCAGATTCGGCAGGAGACTTTGCATTTTCTATTCAAAGAAAAATCTAAGAACGTGTTGAGCAGGATCCATGTGTATTTGAAGCGAGAGTTAGGGCTGATAATACTTGCCACTATTTCCTTTGATGCGCTATTCTTTATGGTAGAAATGCCCTTTACCTCTCTAAGGTTGATTTGTTTTGCTGTATTCAATGTAATAACATTTGTGTGTATCTTTTCATATCTAAAAACTTTGAATAAAAGTAAATTAAAATACAGCGATGATTTGGAGACTAACCTTCGTACAATCATCCAGGGACTTACACAGTTTCGTAATCGATACAAACTAATTAACATCCCAGTAGTATTCGTGTGTATTTTGATGTTCGCTGGATCACATGATCTGTTGACATTAGTTCCGTGGATGATATTGGAGGTGCTGCTCTGGAGATCGATTTTATTACCTAAAATGCGTGCACGTTTTCAGGCCTATAAAACGGATTTGGAGTGCACCTTAAGGCTACTTCAGGAGAGCGCCTGAGATAAAGTAAGTGCTATTGATAATCAGGTAATTGAATCGGCTATTTCCCGATACAAAATGTGCCCTTCTCTCATAATCAAAGCGTCGACTGGTGAGAGGCGGCTAATGTAGCAGCTCCCGGATGGTGGTATCGGCATTAAACCGACGTAACGCCTTCGTTACCTGATCCAGCCTTTTAACGACATCGGGTTCTGAACTGGCGATGCGCAAAAGCGAATCACATTCGAACTGCAACGCCAGGTACTTCGTTAACCGCTCGCGCGCAACACTGTCGGCATTGAGGTTGAGGCCACGGAGAAGGTAAGGGGCCATGATTATTTCGATGTTGTCGCTTACAAGGGTTAAATAACGGTCGATATCATCGTGGTGCATAGATTGGGTACGGGCTATGGAATCTAGATCCAGCGTCGCTACTTCGTTGATGAGGTTGCGCGTGCCGCGGCGTTGCAGGTCGGAGATGCTCTTGGCGGCACGCAAGGTTAGCTCCATCAGTTTTCTATTTTTAACGATCGTCGATTTCAAAGAATCAAAACGGGCCAGTTGTTGTGCCGACGGGGACTTGTCTTCGACCTGGGGATCCGGCTTGGCACGGTGACATTGGGTGAAGAGCAAAAACAGTATGGTGAAAAAAGCGCCCGTCAGGAGGGCGTGTTTTTTTTTGAGGAGGTTCATGTTGACGTGATGCGGTTTTTTTTCAGCGAACGACGGCTCAATTTAGCCAGAATATCAATCTCATCCACACCGTTACCTAAGCCGGGGCACCATAAAAGATTTTTCCCAACGCTAACACAGGCCGGGACTATTATCCCAGCGTTACCAAACGTTGGCCAAAACATTTCTCGATTGCGCCGCTGGGTTCGTCAGTGTGGATCGACCGTCATCGACGAACGATGCCCCGTCGTGATGGCCCAGTAATCGATCCACTGCCGTCGGATGCCGTTGGCTCGATTGATGAGTTCCGCACTTGGCTTTCGACCGTGCTCCACGATCACCACGATCCCGGTGTTGAATTGTCGCTGGGAATGATTGACGTCGGGTAAGCGCGGACCCTCCGCGGCGATGACGTCTTGAATCGTAATCCTCATGCGTTGGCCCTTGAAGATCGGGCGTTCGTTTGCATCCGTGCCGATCCGCACAAGCGGCCTCACGATGTAGAAGTCGGGCACTTCAGCCGCGGCGATCAATCCCATCAAGTAGAGTTCGAGATAGGAGTACCCCGAGGCGGGTACGAAAAAGCCATTGCGCAATGGGGTGAACGTGCCGTCGAGATTGTCTTGCCACGCGCTTCCACCTTGGGTGGAAGACTCGAGAGGCAACGAGTATGGGTACGCCACGCGCGCCTCCAACCCGGTATCCCAATGGGGCCACGCTCCGAGCGAGATCGTCTCGCCATTCACGCGGGCGGTAGCATATGCCGACCAGCGGTGTCCGATCTCGTGACCGAGATGCCCGACGGCGTAATTGTACGGACGGGGCTTCCCGTCGGGTGTCGCCTGCGCGAGCAGGGGTGTATAGAACGCAATATTTTTCGGGTTTCCGCCTGGCGCATTGTCGGGCGGGCGCTCTTGCATTTCGTTCGCACCAACAAAGATTGGCTGATACAGGCCGAGCTGAAATCGCCCGTCTGTGCAGCGGCTCTCGAGGATCGGTTTCGTTTGAGCGTGTTTGGTATCCCCGATCCCGGTGACGTTGCCTCCGATCGGCCCATCGCTCGGGCTGCTGGCCTCCTGGTTGTCGATGCGGAAATCCGAATAGTAGGCGAGAAAATCGAATTTGTCTCCGAGCGCCTGAATGACCGTGCAGGAAAGGTCCTGCGGTCGCGGAGGCATCAGATAATGAAACGCCTCACACAACGCAGCGAGCGAACCGCTCTTCGGGGTCAGACTGGACAGGTCAATGGATTGAACACGCTCACCCGCCGATAAGCTTGGGTAGATCCCCACGATGCCGTCTTTCGCTTCCATGGTCTTGTACGACATCTCGATTGAGCCGTCGCGGTGCAGGACAGCCTGAAACAGATTGGTCGTGGGGAACCAGGAGAAATCCAAATAGCCTCCGAATGGTTCGGTGAGATCCCATGTGATGACGACGCGATCAGCCAACTCCCGCACGTAGCGCGGGCCGGACATCCTGGGCTTCAGAAACACGCAGATGGCGGGTGCACGTTCGCCCAGCCTGGGGGCCACGTCAGCGAGACGGTCAAATCGTCCAACGGCGGCAGCGATTCCGCCATCAGGGCGACCGTACGCATCGACATCACCCACGCTCGGTGGCGGACCGAATCGAATGGATCCCGCCGTCCCCACGGAAAACGAACTCCACCGTTGCCCTGAAAACGGAAACGTGAACCGCTGAAGCCTGACGTCGGCACCGGTGAGTTCCACACCGTAGTGGGCGTCCCAACGTAAAGTCTCATTCGTCACACGATAGCGGGAACCGGCTGGACTAAATCGCAGCGTGCGGCCGACGAGATCAAACAGGTTCGGTTGCCCGAGCGTTGCGCTGTCCAACTCGATCACGATCAAATCGCCTGCTACCGATACCTGACCGATGGAATGTCCGGGTGTCTCCTGTCCTGCACAGGGGGAGAGCGCATTCACCATCAATCCGCACACGAGGAGCAAAGCGCGCAAGGCAACAGTTGTCCTGAGTTTAGTGCGGCGTGGGGTCATAGGATTTGTGTTGCTGGGATGCGTTGAGTTAGGAGGAACGTAAACACCGTGCTCCAAAGATTGCTAAAAAACAAATTCTCCTTACGCAATCACAAGGAGAATTATTAGAGAACGGTCTTTCCTGGTATTATTTTTCTTCGACCGTAAATTCAATATTGATCTTCCTGAGGTCTTCCAGCGGCTGCATGTTTAAACCTACTTTATCTTCTTTAAACAGCTTTGATTTCTTCAGGTTCTCCTGTGATTGAATGAGTTTCGACCGGCTGAATTTATCTCCTTTTTCGAGCTCGATCATTTTCAGAATTTCCGCAGTCGTGATTGATGAATTTCCTTTGACGATGATATCGTTGATATAAGCAACATCACCTTCGTGGATCTTCATGTTAAGCATCACTTTATTTTCAGTAACAACTTCTTCGGTATCTATTCTGAAAAAAACATATCCAAGATCCATATAAAGACCACCGATGTCTTGTCTTTTAGGATTGTATGATAAATTCCTTTCCAATTGTTTTTTATCATAAATATCCCCGGGTTTGATCGCCAGAATGTCGGTCAGATATTCATCCGTAAAAACCCTGTTGCCTTCCCAGGTTATTCCCGCGACGATTAATTTCTGCTCTGATACATTTGTCAGCTGACCTTGTTCAGAACGCTCTGTAAAAGAAAATACCGTCATCAGCAGCGCTAACAATGGTATGATGGCTACAAATCTTACTGCTTTCATTTTGTTTTGTTTTTTAATGTATAACATATTGATTCTTCTTTTTAAGTCTGCTACTGAAAACGGGTGAACGAACCGTTCTGCCTCATAATGATGAGACAACCGGACAATTAGTTTCGAGTACGCATCCGGATCCTGCATGGTATTCATCACCGCTTTGTCCGCCAGGTATTCGTGCACCTGGCATAGCGAAGTTTTTAATTTCTTCAGGAAAGGATTAAACCAACACACAATGCCTGCGATCTCCATCAATAAGAGATCATAGGAGTGTTTCTGCCGGATATGGGCCAGCTCATGCAGAAGCACTGTATTGTATTCATCCTGCTTTAGTGAATGCTTATTTTCATTAATAAATATGCATGTCATGAAAGAGAAAAAGGCAGGTCCGTTTTTTAGACGAACGATCCGGTAATCCTCTTCACGCACCATTTCGTTACTTTTTATAAGCATGTGAATTTTCCACAGACTGCGCAGCAATTTGTAGGATACAAAAAGACATCCGATGAGGTAAATCGTGAGCAGCGCAGGAAATAGAAGATCAACCAAGTCATGGGGTGATACGGCAAGGTCAGTGGTCTCTGATCTCACCGCGGTGCCATTTCCTTGACTGATCAAGGCAAGGAAAGACAGGCTCGCACCAAGGGCATGATCCGAAGGTTGCCATACGCCAATACGGAGCAGCGGGATGATGAAACTTATCACCGTGGCACTGAGCAAATAAATCCTGCTGAAATCAAAATAGGTGAGGTTTGAATACAATGCGCGATAAAGCAAATAAAAAACAGTATGGCAAATGGCAACCTGCAAAAGATACAATATGATAGCGTTCATTTCTTGCGGGTTTTAAGGTCTTGAATAAATTTTGAAATATCGTTTAACTCATCTTCGGACAACTCCTTTTCCTCCACCATAAAAGAAACTACATTTTCGAGTGATCCGTCAAAGTAATTCGTAATGAAACTCTTCAGCGCAAATTTTTTATAGGCCAGTTTAGAAACGGCAGGTGTATACTCATAGATCTTACCATACGCTTTATGCGTCACAAATCCTTTCTCTTCCAGGATCCTGACGATAGAAGAAATGGTCGTGTAGGGTGGCTTCGGATCAGGAAGCTGATCGATGATGTCATTCACAAAACCTTTTTTCATGGCCCAAAAAATGTCCATGATCCTTTCTTCTCTTTTTGTTAACAGCTCCATGTCACGAATGTGTAACTTATTTTTGAGTTATACAACTAAACATTTAATTATATAACGTATTGATGCGTAGTTTTTTGGCCATTTGATGCCTGAAAGGTAAATTCATCAGTCCAAAAACTGTGAATTCAGGCTAAATTTGAGGTTTTGAATATCGCTTTGGGAAAATCAGGGGGTTGAACTCCGGTGCGGTTTCTAATGGAGCCGCAGTCAAAACAACCCATTAAAAATTTGGCTGGGTGCGGGGGGAAGTCCGGCTTCTGTGTATCGTGCAGCCAACTGAAGTACCGCACAGGACACCTTATTCGTTCCGAATATTTTTACACCTAATGGAGACGATAAAAATCCTGTGTTCAAGGTAGAGACCACAGCAACCATAAATTCACTCGCCATCTACAATCGCTACGGCGACCAAATATTCCAGACTTCCACCGGGCAATGGGATGGAGGCGACGCTTCTTCAGGAGTATACTACTGGCGTCTGGTCTATGAAGGATGCGATAGCGAAAAAGAATTGAAAGGCTGGGTGCATTTGATCCGATGAGGCTGGCTGTGATGTTGAACTACAAGATCTTAACAATCTTCCCCAAACACCCAGAAGAATCCATTTAGTATTCATGGTCAGGTCATTTACATCAACCGCTCGGCGAATATTGTCATTGCGTATTTTTCAAGTCAGCCACAGGCGTCGTCGGTAGCGGGATACAAGCATTTCGTGTCGAAGTTGAATGCGTGCCGGGAATTGGCAAAGATCAAATAGTACGAACACAGAACTAAAAGGTAACCCTGCCTTTGCCGGATCGAATTGCCAAACGAATAATTCTTTACTATTTCAGAAAGAAGGAGCTCCAGCGTATGATCTTGATTGCGCTTAGAATGACGATGCGTGGCCCCGAAAAAGAATTCATGATCAAGAGCCATGGAGATCGCTAACATAGCGTGGCTTTGCTATATTTGACAAATGACAACCCTTGACAAGCTGCTGGGAATCCGGTATCCCATCATTTTAGCACCGATGTTCCTCATCTCGAATAGCCGAATGATTATTGCCGCATTGCGTAGTGGCGTAACGGCGGCATTTCCGGCGCTTAATTATAGGACGGATGAGGAGCTTAGAGCAGCCATTCGCGAGATCAGGCACGCATCAGATAAACCATTTGGTGTGAATCTCATTGTAAATCGCTCCAATCTTAAGTACAAATCACAACTCAAGACGTTGCTGGAGTTAAAAATTGATTTCATTATAACTTCCCTGGGTAGCCCCCAGGAAGTAATTGAGCAATGCAAGCCGTTGGGAATAAAAGTCTTTTGTGATGTTGTTGACTTGAAATACGCGAAAAAAGTTGAGGCGATGGGTGCAGACGCCTTGATTGCGGTAAACAACAGGGCAGGAGGACATGCAGGAGCC
This sequence comes from Chryseolinea soli, assembly GCF_003589925.1. Classification (NCBI taxonomy): domain Bacteria; kingdom Pseudomonadati; phylum Bacteroidota; class Cytophagia; order Cytophagales; family Fulvivirgaceae; genus Chryseolinea; species Chryseolinea soli. The sequence continues at coordinate 5,940,590 of NZ_CP032382.1, forward strand.
ATTTCGCCTTATGAGCTTATAACACTGTTAAAGAATAACTGCAGCATTCCAATAATTTCCGCCGGTGGTGTTGCCACAGGGAAAGATCTTAAACAAGTGCTCGATTGGGGTGCAGCGGGAGCATCGATCGGAACTATTTTTATCGCTTGCGAAGAATCGGAGATCACACCTGAATACAAACAGGCGATGATCGATTATGGCGAAAAAGACATTGTCATGACAACGAAGCTCTCTGGCTCACCGCTCACGGTCATTAACACACCCTACGTTCAACAGCTCGGTACAAAAGCTAATCTTTTGGAGTTGATCCTCAATAACAACAAAACCTTAAAGAAGTATGCTAAAATGCTCATCGCTTTCCGTGGGATGAAAGCGGTTGAAAAAGCTGCGTTCGGAGCTACCTATAAAACGGTGTGGTGCGCTGGCCCTGCCATTGAACACGTAAAGCGCGTACAGCCGATAGCGGACATTATAAATACGATCACACGACAATTTGATGAAGTTTCCAATGAGACACCTAACGTGTTGCATCGCTAAAGCTAGTGCCTATGAGGCATAGGGTTTACGTCATTGAGATCTCGCGAAAAGTTTTTACTGAAAACACGAAGTTCCGGGTTGCCAATCCACAATTCAACAGAGTACTGGAATGTCTTTAAATCTGCTCAATACAGAATATCAACACGTTAGATTGGGTGCGCAACAAACTGCCGCCAAAAATAACCTAAGCATCGTTGGGAAGATATAAACAAGCCCGAAATAGACGAAAAAATCCCAAGTTACGTGGCCCCCAGCCTGTTTAATTAAGGTACAATATTCTATCTTAGCGACCTTTTAGAATTCCATATGGCCGAAGAAAAGAGTTTGAACTTCCTGGAAGAGATCGTAGAGTCCGACTTGAAGAATGGAAAATACAAGAACATTGCTACGCGATTCCCGCCGGAGCCCAATGGCTACCTGCATTTGGGCCACGCCAAGAGCATTTGCCTGAACTTTGGTCTCGCGTTGAAGTATGGCGGCAAAACAAACCTGCGTTTTGATGATACTAACCCCGTAACCGAGGAAACCGAATATGTGGAGAGCATTAAAGGGGACGTGAAGTGGTTGGGATTTAATTGGTCCGAAGAACTATATGCATCCGATTACTTCGACCAACTGTACACCTATGCTCACAGCTTGATCGATAAGGGACTGGCCTATGTAGATGATAGCACAAGCGAAGAGATGGCAGCCCAGAAAGGAACGCCTACTCAGCCGGGAACAGACAGCCCTTATCGGGGTCGATCGATTGAGGAAAACAAGAGGCTTTTCACCGAGATGAAGGATGGTAAGCACCCGGATGGATCAAAAGTCCTTCGCGCCAGAATAGACATGTCGCACACCAACATGCTCATGCGCGATCCGGTGATCTACCGCGTCAAACACGCCCATCATCACCGGACAGGTGACAAGTGGTGCATTTATCCCATGTACGATTTTGCCCACGGCCAAAGTGATTCGATCGAGCAGATTACGCACAGCATTTGCACGCTTGAGTTTGTTCCGCATCGTGAATTGTATGACTGGCTTATAGCCAAACTCGACATATACCCTTCGCATCAGTATGAGTTCGCCAGACTCAACATGACCTACACCATGATGAGTAAGCGCAAGCTTTTACAATTGGTGAATGAGAAGCATGTAAACGGTTGGGACGATCCTCGCATGCCAACGTTAAGTGCTGCACGCAGGAGAGGCTACACGCCCGAGGCTATCCGCGATTTTTGCGATCGAATTGGAGTGGCCAAACGCGACAATCTGATTGATATTGGTTTGCTTGAGTTCTGTTTGCGAGAACACTTGAACAAGATCGCCGAGCGAAGAATGGTGGTGTTCGATCCATTGAAAGTGGTCATCACCAATTATCCCGAGGGGAAATCTGAATTACTCAGGAGCGAGAATTTGCCGGAAGGAGATTCGACCCGCGAGCTTCCTTTTGGGCGAGAACTCTGGATTGAACGCGACGACTTTATGGAGGTGCCCGCGAAGAAATATTTCCGCCTTGCGCCAGGCCAAATGGTGCGTTTAAAGAGCGCGTTCATTGTCAAGTGCGAAGAGTTCATCAAAGATGCGAATGGAACGGTAACAGAGTTGCGTTGCACTTACGTGCCCGAAAGTCGCAGCGGTTCCGATACATCAGGAATTAATGTGAAGGGCGTCATTCATTGGGTGAGCGCGCAGCATGCAGTACCCGCAGAAATTCGCTTGTATGATCGCCTTTTTGTAACAGAGGACATGAATGCCATCGAAGATGATTTCACAAATCACCTTAATCCGAATTCATTGCAGATCTTGAAAACTGTTTATGCTGAACCCGAACTTGCCAAATCAAAAACAGGTGAGCATTTCCAGTTTTTGCGCATGGGATATTTCTGCCTCGACCCTGATGCTACTTCGAATAAATTGATCTTTAACCGCACCGTGACGTTAAGGGATACGTGGACGAAAGGAGCGGGGAAGTAATGGCGTTTGAACGAATTCTTGCATGAACCGCCTCGTCGCTAGAGCATACCTCGTCGCCCCGGCTCTCGGATGCCTACTGATGATCAGTCTTTTCTCCTGCCATAATCTTGACGAGAAAAAAGTGCCTGTACAGGATCGTGTGGTGTCTGAACACGACTACGTACAGGCTTTCCTGGCGATAGACACACTGCCCACGCCAAAGCGTTTAGAACAGATCAGCTTGATGCTGAAAGAATTCGACTCAACGGAATACGGGGGCAATCCATACTGCAACTACCTTCAGGGCTATAGCCTGCAACTCGAGGGCAAGCCCGACAGCGCATTGATCTACTACCGGAACATGAAGACCGATGAGCTTTCCGCGCTCTTCATACTAAAGGAATATGCCATTCTGTCCAATACAACGAACGAAGCCATCATCGCCGATTCGGAGCTCATGGCTACCGTCCTGCACTTGATCGCGAACGCTGAAAAAACCAACAACCCATTCACCTACAAATTGTATGATCTCCTTGCCAGATTCTACTACAGAAATCAGAACGGTGAAAAGGCCGCAGCGTACACTCATCTTTACTACAAAAACCATCCGTTCAAAGATCAGATTACGGTCAGGCAGCGTTATCACGCCCTCCTGTTTATACTCGCGGTGAGAGACACAGACACCAAGGCCATGCGCGTGCACCTCGACAGTTGTCGTAAGCTGGCCTTGCTGATCAACGACAGCCTCACACTCATGCGCACCTACGAGGGTGAATCGCAGCTGCAGGCACTCACCGGCCACTACACCGAGGCCGTACAGGGCTATCGAAAATATTTTCAGTATTTGAAACGGAAGGGACTTCTCGACATTGTCGCGTTCAACAACATGGCCAAAATCGTACTGGATAATAATGAGCCCGACTCGGCGGTTCATTATTTCAAGGAAGCCATACGATGGGCAAAAGAAAATGTTCCCACGGCCGACCTCTTAGGAGTTTACGGCGGACTCAATGAAACGTACTGGAGCATGGGAGATTGTCAAAATGCACACATTGCCCTCGACTCCGTATTGAAGATATATGCCCGCAACACCGAAGCCATTCAGGCTACGAAAATAGAACAGATCCACACGCGCTACGAAACGGAAAAGAAGGACCAGGCCATAGCCGCTCTGCAGACTACCAATGCCTTGAACGAAAAGATCATCACCCAGCAACGGTGGATCTTTGCCGCCGCAGGCCTGCTGCTCCTCATCGTGCTGTTGTTTATGTACAACCTATATCGCCGCCGCCTGCTCACCAAGAAGCATGAAAATCTTTTGCTGGAAAACAAACGCATGGCACTCGAGCAGAAAACCCGGCAGATGCAACTCAACCCCCACTTCATCTACAACGCCATCGCTAACTTGCAGGGACTTATTGGCGGTGGAAAAAAACAGGAGGCCAACGCCTACCTGGTATCGTTCTCACAGTTGATGCGCAATGTCCTGGAGCTGAACCGCCATGAGATGATCTCCCTGGAGGACGAGATCACATCCCTGAAGAACTACATCGAGCTGCAACAGATGCGCTTTGCCAATATGTTCGACTACCGCATTGATGTTCAGAACCTCGACACCGAAGCCATCATGATCCCGCCCATGCTCCTTCAACCCTTCGTGGAAAACGCCATCGAACACGGCTTCAAGAACATTGGCTATAAAGGTCAGCTGCAGATTTCCTTCCGCATGGAGGCGCAGCAATTACACATCGGCATCGGCGACAACGGTGTGGGCATCGAAGAGCAAGTGAAGACCCATTCCGGGAAGACCTCGCTATCGCGGATCATCACCCAGGAGCGCCTCGATATTCTGTTTAACGCCACCCACCGGAAAGCCTGGTTTGAAACACAGCCCAATGCGGCATGGGGTGGAAAAGGAACTGAAGTAAACATCTCCATACCTGTGCCTGTGGCCTGATAACCCAAACGCCATGAAAGTTTATATTCTCGAAGACGAAGTAAATATCCGCGAATACATCCTGTCGCTGGCAGGGGATATACCCTATCTGCAGGTGGTGGGCTACGCCGCCGAGATAGCCACAGCACAGAAAGAGATCCAGAAGCTGAAACCCGACCTCATCCTGGCCGACATCGAGCTGAAAGACGGTACCTGCTTCACCCTCTTCAATACCATAAAAACAGACGCCCACATTATCTTTATCACCGCCTACAACCAGTACGCCATCGATGCCCTTAACCTTGGAGCATTCGCTTATCTGCTGAAGCCCCTCGACACTGCCGCCTTCAACAACACGATAGACAGATGCTACAAAAAAATAGAAGCCTATCGTTTAACAAAACAACAACTGGAAATCACCGATAGCCACTACCAGAAAAAAGATACGCCGCGAAGAATCGTCCTCAAAAACTTCGACTTCATCCAGATCGTCGCCATGGAAGACATCGTTTACTGCCAAAGCGACAAAGGATACACCACGTTCCATCTCCGGGACGGCAGCAAGATCATCATGTCCAAAGTTCTGAAAGAATATGAAGCCCTTCTCCCCGAAGACACCTTCATTCGCTGCCACCAATCCTACATGGTAAACGTCAACTACATCAGCCGCTATTACAAAGAAGGCGAGCTTCTCCTCACAAACACCCACAAAATCCCTGTCTCGGATCGTAAAAAATCCATCGTTATAGACTATATCGAAAAACTGGCCTAGAAGCGCGAACAGAAAGTAGCAGAACGTGAGAAGGGCAGGAGACAAATGACTCCCCTTCCTCAGCGCATATCCCACAGCACCCCGCGAATATCAACCCATCCCCCGCGGATATCAATCTCCTGCATTTGACCTCATTCTGTCCCTTACTTTTACTTCACAATTGCATCGGAAGTACAAAATACTTCGAGCGAACCTCTGGAAAAAAAACGGCATGCATTACATACTCTACATCGCCCTCATCGGAACGCCTGTCGTGTTGATGGTCTATGGAATCACCATGTTCAATAGCCTCTCCAGAAAGCGCGCCCAAATCCAAAACGCCATATCGTCTGTCGACGCCCTGTTCATCGAGCGTGCAGACCTGTTGCCAAACCTCATCGCCTCCGTCAAACAATACATGGTGTTTGAACGTGAGACCCTGGAGAAGATCACCGAGCTCAGGCAACCCACCGCCACACACGCCGGCAATCCGTATCTGAGGCCCGAAGAAGGTAGCTCCATCCTGCGACAGATCATGATTCAGGCAGAGAGCTACCCTGAGCTGAGGGCAGGAAGTCAGTTTACCAAACTGCAACACAGCTTCCAGGAATGCGAGGAACAGATCGCCGCGGGAAGACGCTTCCTGAGCGCGTCTATTACCGATTACAATACAAGCACGGTGGTGTTTCCGTGGAACATCGCCGCCAAGGTATTCGGCTTCAAGCCCCATCAGTGGCAGTACGCCAGCAAGGCGCAACGGCAAAACGTGGACGCGCAGGACCTCTTTCGAAAATCTTAATCCGTCATATTATAAACAACTATAAACATAACCGTCACGCAGGGAGACCACAATATTTACCAACTCATCCCACTGAACTAAGTCAACGTAGCGTCTTTTTGTTACGTACTGGCCGTTTACATCTAATAAAAACACCATTACCATGTCTGAAGAGAAAGAAGAACCGATCAACCCGATGATGGAAGAAATGAAAAAGCAATGGGCTGCGATGGGCATCGACCCGAACCAGATGCTTTCCTATATGAACAATGCCATGGGCATGCAGCAGAACATTCAGGACCAGTTCAATCAAGCCATGGGCAGCAACCCCTTCCTGCAGAATCTGATGGGTATGGCGGGCGGTCAGGCTCCTGCTGGCGACATGCTGAATATGTTCGACGACAGTCCTGAGGTAAAAGAAGACTCTGATCTTGCGCCTGCCGAGCTCAAGGCTGTGCTCTGCGGAGCAAACATCGCATACGCGAATACCCAATACCTCAACACGCTCTCTACCTATGGCCCTGTCGAAGATATTCTTGAAGGCCTGGAAAATGCCTGGAGCATAAGCTCGCGCGAAGATCTACTGGGAACGCTCGACTGGCTGGACAAGAATGGCCACAAGGCATATTTCGATATCATCTGGACCAAGCTCAGTACGCTGCCGAAGGCCGAGTGGCGCGCCGGTATCAAAAGTCTCGAGCTGCAGGCCATGGCCGACACCAACATCGAGCCTGAGCGCCTCATGACCTATGCTACCCACATCCTGGAAGGGTATCCCGGCCTGCTCAGCCACGGAATTTTTGCCAAGGCAAAAACTCCTGATGTCACCGCCTGGGATCTCACCCGCGCCATTAACCTGTGCCGCTTTGGCTTCGACGTAGAGTACCTAACACGCGACGAAGCGTTGAAGAAGATCCAGGAGTTTGCACAGAAGCTTTACAGCACCTATGATTCCTGGAGGTCATTATCGGAGGGCTATGTGACAGGTTTCGCGATGTGGAGCGGCGAAGGTGACGACCTCGACGAACGGATACAGCAGCACGGTGTCCTATTGCAGCATCCGAAAAGCCCCTGGACGACGATCAGCTGGAAGTAACACCATGCGAGACGATTGCCATTTCGGCTGGTGTTTTTTTGAGTTTTTTCCTTGAATGAACTGGGGAAAATGCGATTATCATGAAAATGGGCGAAAAAGATTTTGGGACAATTTGCCCAAAATCTTTTTAAGCGCATCGGTTTGCCGACGAAGCCAACAAGGGTGCTCATTAACCTTAGCACCCACCGACATTACGCATCGCATAAATCACATTGCCAGAAACTGATAAGTTGAGAATTTTATGGTCATTTGAAGGAAGCAAGAGCTTCCATGTCTTTCCATGGTCCGATGAACCAGAGATGCCGTTCTGGTGGCTGCAAAATAAATTTTCACCAATCTGCACAATATTAAAAACGTAAGCAGGAAGTCCTTCATCAATAGATTGCCAGGTAATTCCGTCGTCATGCGATGTTCGTACCCGATATCTTCTTTCCGTAGACTCTGTTATAGCGGCAAACCCACCGTTGATTCGCTGTATATCCATGCCGTGTTCACCTTCACTGGTCACCAAGTTCCAGTGGTCGCCATTATCCGTAGACCGTATTATGCCTTTCTGAGTTACCCCCATGAGTACACCACCTGATTCTGCCAATTTCCTGACCCCCTTGGATGCAGAAAAGACCTGCTTCCAAGATTTCCCACCGTCGACGGGTTTAAACAAGCCGGTATTTGTTCCGATGAAAACTATGCCATTGTCAGCTTCAAAAACCGTAAGGACGTCTTTAGGCAGGAAATTCCGATGTATCGGCAACCAATCTTTTTTTCCGTTAATCATCTGCAAAACTTGCCCATCATTATAATTGAATGCCAACACTCCCGTCTCGCTAGGGAATATGCCGACTCGATTGCCGGAAAAAAAAATCTCTTTACTCCAATTAGGAACTGCGGAATTTCGTTTGTTGAAGAATAACCCATCTCCAGCGCGCAAAAAGAAGCCATCGTTAGTAGCAAAGCCTCCACCGATCATGAAGCCTTTTTGACCCGAATTGTCGGGAAGTCCTTCGGTAATGTCTTGCCATGTCCGTCCGCCATCAACCGATTTGAAAACCATTTTTGAAGTCACCGACTTAATGACAGTAGAATTCTGTTTGACACGAACGACTGAATCTGATGGCCTAAATTCGGATGCCTGATTTAATGCTAGGAGAAAGAATGCGAAAAAAATAAAGCTGTATGTCTTCATGACTTTAACTGGATTGGTGAAATAATAATGTAAGAATTTTTGGCCTTCACTAGCGCACGCCATCACGCGATATCGCGAGCTACTTTTATTCGTGAAGCACCCAAAACTAAGGCTTCCTACGCGTCCATGCGTTAAAGGCTTGTAAAAGAATGTTAATGAAATGTAAAATTACAATGTCGAATGTCGAATAATGTTGTCTCGTTATGATTTGTATGACTGAATCCAAGGGAGTTCTAAAATTGATATCCGCCTGTTATCGGAAGGGGAGGGAATGGATAGATTTGGTCGGGCACTTTTTGACCTGTTGAAAGCAGAGACAGAAGAGACGAAATGCTAATCTGCTTAAGGAGGGACTCCATAACGTGCACATGGGAAAACAAAGAAGTCGAAAAAATCGGTTTTAAAGGTCATTTCATTTACAGCGGTGATGTAAGTAAATGATCGCCAATGCGATTTTTGAAATGGGCACCCTCGCGAAGAATTCTAAAGGATAATTCAGTCGTTGATCGATCACCGTTATAAAATGCGCCGCACTCAAAATAAATTGTCCAAAGCTAAAAATAACTGCTTGAGACGATGCTCGAAATGAGACCGGCTATCTTCGATGATTATCCTGCTATTGCTAACCTTCATACCATCAGTTGGCAGCAGCACTATCGTGGAATTTTTTCGAAATATTTTTTGAATAACCAAGTCGAGCGGAATCGATGGGTGCTATGGCATCGACGGATGAGCGTTCCGCTTGAAAATCAACGCGTCACGGTCGCTATACACGACCATGCGCTCGTAGGTTTTGCTTGCTTATTTTTAGACGACGATCCGGTTTTTGGATCTTTGCTCGACAACCTGCACGTCGCCGCTTCCCATCATGGTTTAGGTATTGGTAGATCGTTGATCGAAACATGCGCCCGTCAACTATTGAGCAGCAACACATCGAAATTGTATCTCTGGGTCTTTGAGAAAAATGAAAAGGCGAAATCTTTTTATGAACGACTAGGCGGTATTCATGTAGAAAATATTGAAACAAAGCTTGAAGACGGTTCTAGTGCCGTTTCCTGCCGGTATGTGTGGCATGATGTCTCAAATTTGATTCGTTAAGTTCAGAGGAATTTGAAGCCTGATGATCGAAGAGTAGTGGATACATGCAAGTTCTTTCAATTGAGAAGCGAAGCACATTGAAGGCTGTGGCGAAGTGAACGTTTTGCACCTTGCCGATGGCGGGGCTTTCATCGCAGATTTTGTATCGACTTGATTCTGAACGACTTTCAAAATTCATTTTCCGATACAAAACTTACTGAAAATATTATCCAACAAATCATCCGTCGTAATCGCCCCCGTGATCTCACCCAGGTAATGCAACGACTGCCGGATATCCATCGCCAAAAAATCCCCCGTAACCCCTTGGCTCATCCCATCCAGCACACGCCCCAGCGAGTCATACGTCTGCAACAGATTCTGATAATGCCGCAGGTTGGTCACCATCACATCTCCCGTCTTCACTTCCCGCACCTGCACTTTCGCCAACAACTTTTCCTTGAGCACGCCCACGTTCGTGTGTGCGGCTGCTGAGATGAATGTAAAATCTTCCGTCTTCAGTTTTTCCAGCAATAGGGGATCAGCCTTATCCAACTTGTTGCCCACGTTGATGTGCGGAATACCCAGCGCAGCCAACTCCCGGCGCTGCGTATCGATTTCCTCTAGCGTGGTGTTGGCAAGATCAAAGAGATAAATGATCAGCGAAGCCTTCTTCATCCGGTCGCGCGTACGTTCCACGCCAATGGCCTCGATCACGTCGCTGGTTTCGCGCAGTCCGGCTGTATCAATAAAACGAAAGTTGATACCGCCCAAAACGATCTCATCTTCAATGGCGTCGCGTGTGGTACCGGGAATGTCCGACACAATGGCTCTCTCTTCATTCAACAACGTATTGAGCAACGTGGATTTGCCGGCATTTGGTTTTCCGGCAATCACCGTGGGCACGCCATTCTTGATCACATTCCCCTGGTCAAACGAATCGATCAAGGCGCGCAAAACGGACCGGATGCGCGTGATCAAATTTCTCAGATCATCGCGCTGTGCAAACTCCACATCTTCCTCCCCAAAATCCAACTCGAGTTCAATGAGCGAAGCAAAATGAATCAGCTCCTCCCGAAGCCGGTCAATCTCCTTCGAAAACCCGCCGCGCATCTGGTTGAGAGCCGCCTGGCGGGCGTTATCCGTTTCGGCATGGATCAGGTCTGCAACGGCTTCGGCTTGTGCCAGATCGAAACGACCATGAAAGAATGCACGTTTTGTAAACTCACCGGGTTCGGCGAGACGCGCTCCATTTTTCAGCAACGTTTTGATGATCTCTTTTACGATGAACGGCGATCCATGACACGAGATCTCCACCGCATTCTCCTTGGTAAACGAATTTGGCTCGCGGAACAAAGCCACCAACACTTCGTCAATAGTCCTGCCATTGTCGTGCAACGTCCCAAAGTGCAGGGTATGGGTGGCCTGTGAAAGCAGGTCTTTCCCCTTAAAACATTTCTGAGTAATGCCAATGGCCTCCTTCCCCGACAAACGGATCACGGAAATGGCAGCAATGCCGGGAGCAGTGGCCAACGCTACAATGGTATCTTCGGTGTGCACGGACATGGGCGCAAGTTACGGCTTGTCAACGACCCCGCAAGTCTTTCCGTTCCTCAGGCCCGCACGATCAGCACGGGAATATGCACCCGGTGCCGCACCGTATCCACCGTGGTGCCAAACACCAGGTCCTTGAAGAACTTGTGACCGTGGGCACCCATCACCAGCAGGTCGGCCTGGAACTCTGTCACCATTTCCGGGATGCAGCGGCGCGGGTTTCCATAGCCCACTTTGACCTCTACGCTGTAGCCTCGCTCCAACAGTTGTGTCCGGTAATTTTCCAGCGAGGCGGCATCGGTATACGACTCATGGTCGGCAATGTCAGCGCCGTAGACCATGGCGCCGGCGGTTTCCACCACGTGCAGCAACACATAGCGCGCGTTTTTGCCGCCCTGGGCCAGCGCACTGCGGATGGTCAGGCTGTCGATGTCGCTGAAGTCAAGGGTGATGGCAATGCGGTTGTAGACCAGGTCGTGGTTCACATCCAGCGTAACGGCTTGGCCATGCGGTCCGCGGGCATCGCGTTCGGCGGCGCGCCGTTCGATAAGAGGCTTCAGGGTGATGTAGAGGAGCAAACCGGCAGCGGCCACGCAAACCGGCACGGCCGTGATCCAGATGATCCACGCCGAGTCGCCGGCCATGACCAGCCAGCCCGTAATTTCCTGGATGACGAGCTTCACGTTCAATCCCACAATGACGGCGGCGATGACCCACGCGGCCACTTTCAGCCAGGGCTTGATCACGAAGACGCCCATCTTGCTTTTATCGCTGTTGAAATGGATGAGCGGGATGATGGCAAAGCCCAGTTGCAAGCTCAGGATCACCTGGCTGAAAATGAGCAACGCCCCGGTTTCCGCTTCGCCGTAAATGATGATGACGAGCAGGGCAGGGACGATAGCGATCAACCGCGTGATGAGCCGTCGCAGCCAGGGGGCGATGCGCAGGTTAAGATAGCCTTCCATCACGATCTGTCCGGCCAGTGTGCCCGTGATCGTGGAGCTTTGTCCTGCGGCCACAAGCGCAATACCAAATAGGAGGGAAGCCCATTTCGTGCCCAGCAGGGGCGCGAGAAATTTGTAGGCGTCCTGTATTTGCTCTACATCGTTCAAGCCCGCTTTAAAGAATGTGGCGGCCGCCAAAACAAGAATGGCAGCGTTCACAAAGAACGCCGCATTCAAGGCTACGGCCGAATCGATGAAGTTATATTTAATGGCCGACCAAATCCCTTTCTCGCTGGTGTTATAGCGCCGGGTTTGCACGAGCGATGAATGCAGGTATAGGTTGTGCGGCATCACCGTGGCGCCGATAATGCCAATGGCGATATAAAGCGCCTGCTCGTTCGGCAGCGAAGGCACAAAACCGCGCGCCAGCTCTGCCACGGGCGGTTTGGCCAGGATCATCTCCACCAGGAAGGCACCGCCGATGATGGCGACCAGGGCAATGATAAACGTTTCGATGCGGCGCATGCCATAGCTTTGCAGCACCAGCAGGAGCAGCGTGTCCAGCACGGTCAAGCTCACCCCCCAGATCAGGGGCAACCCGAAGAGGAGTTGAAGGCCGATGGCCATCCCCAACACTTCCGCCAGGTCGCAGGCGGCGATGGCAATTTCGGCCAGGATCCACAATGAAAAGTTTACGGGCCGGCTATACGCCGTCCGCGAGGCCTGTGCCAGGTCCAGTTGGCGCACGATGCCCAGACGGGCGCTCAGGCTTTGGAGGAGCAGCGCCATCATGTTGGACATCAGCAACACCCAAAGCAGCGAGTAGCCAAACTTGCTTCCACCGGCAATATCGGTGGCCCAGTTGCCCGGATCCATATAACCCACGCTTACCAGGTAGGCCGGCCCCATAAAGGCCAGCATCTTGCGCCAGCCTTTCCGTTGTGTGTCCACGGAGGCGTGGACTTCGCTGAGTGATTTTCGCTGTATAGTATCGGTTTCCATTTGCTTTTATTACGCGGTTACTAATATGTTCTCGGCCACGGTCTTGCTGATCGTCACTCGTTTGCCATCCACTTCCACTTCCATGCTTTCGTCGTATTCTTCTTTGCCGATGAGGATGATCGTCTTGCCGGGCACGGCGCCAATGCGGTTGAGGTACTTCAATAAATTCGAATCCGAATCGTGCACCGCCTCGATGGTTCCCGTATAGCCCGCGGCCAGGCCATGCAGCGGCTGGCGCAAGGGCACGGCGATCTTGCCGTGTTTGTCGGGAATGGGTTCGCCATGCGGGTCGGTGGTGGGGAAGCCCAGGAATTCGTCCAGCTTCTGGATGAGCACGGCCGACTGGATGTGCTCCAGTTGCTCGGCGATCTCATGCACCTCATCCCAGTTGAACCGAAGCTTTTCCACCAGGAACGTCTCCCAAAGCCGGTGCTTGCGGATCACCATCAGCGCTTCGCTCTTACCTTGCTTGGTGATCTTCACGCCATAATACTTCTCATAGGAGATGAGATTCTTGGCCGACAGCTTCTTGATCATGTCCGTCACCGAAGCCGCCTTGGTATGCATGACTTCGGCGATTTCATTGGTAAGCACGGCCTGCGATCCGCTGGCGGAAAGGTGGTAGATGGCTTTCAGGTAGTTTTCTTCCGTGAAGCTGGGCATGGCATGGAGATATCGATTTACAAAAATAAAAATTTAGGCTAGTCTAAAAAATAATTCAGGCAAAAATGTTTTGAACGGCCCAGGCAGGGATGCGTTCAGGCTAAAACGTAGCGAATGGCCTTGAAAAGCTTGTTTTCTTCCGTTTCCCAGAAGACGTTATGGGGCGGAACGGTATAAAAAGGACCGGCCTTCAACGCACGTAACGTGCTTTCCCCATCAAAATTTTCGGGATCGAAAACGACGGCGGCGCGATAAGGAACACACCGCGCCACCCAGGCCGGGTGGTCAATGAGCAACATGGGTAGTTGGTAGGCGAGGTATTCGTAGAGTTTGGTTGGTGTGCTGTGGATGGTAGAAGGATTGGGCGGATAGGACACGATGCCGAAGTCCGCCGTTTGAATAGCGTCCAGAATGGCCGTGTGTGGCACGAGCTGGTCGCCGCCCTGCAAGGTCACAAACGGCTTGTCCTTCAGCAAGCCCTTCAATTTGTGAAGCGTGCCCGCGTGAGCGCAATACCCGATAATGACCAACCTGATCCGGCTGTCAAGAGCGTGAAGCTTGGACGCCACGTCCACGGCCACGAAGACTCCGGTGGTTTCTGCCAGCGTGCCGCTGAACAATAAGTGGATCGTATCGCGTTCGCTCTCCTTCCGTGACGGCGGGTGTACACCAGATTGGGGTGAGCGCACCTTGTTTTCCAACACCACTTTTCGTTTCCCCAAGAACTGCAGCTCTTTTTCATAGCCTACTTCCGCGAGAATGTAAAGCGAAACCCACAGCTTCGACAACCGTTCTTTGATCCGGACAATGCCTGCGGCGACGGGACGCAGCAGGGGGGTGAACGTCGGGCTATGCAAAATATTCAGCGCGTAGTTCTCCTGCACATCATAGATCACCCGGCAGCCCGTGAGTCCTTTTGCCGCCAGCGAGATCCACAAAAGTTCATGCGTGCAAACGATCAGCACATCCGGGCGCAAGCGCAACACGGTCCACAACACGGTGAAGACGCGCAGCAGGCGGGCGACACTGATCCTCCGGAAAGGTTTAAGGGAATGGACCGCGATCGAACTCGCCCCGGCAGGCGCCTGACCTTCATACCCGATAACATGCACATCATATTCGCGGGCCAGACTCACCCCCAGCTTTTCAAACATGCGCGTGTCGTTCACGGGTTTCAACAGGGAGGCGAGGACTATTCTCCTTTTTTTTATTTCTTGCATGTCGATTTAAAGCATTTAAAGCTAATACAATGGAATTGAAAGAACGCATCGAAAAGATCTGGGACGACCGCACATTGCTTCAACAGGCTGAAAGCCAGGAGCTCATTCGCTCCGTAGTAGAGAAACTGGACAAGGGCGAGCTGCGCGTGGCCGAGCCCGTGGCCACCGGCTGGCAGGTGAACGAATGGGTGAAAAAAGCGGTGATCCTCTATTTCCCCATCCAACAAATGGAGACCATCGAGGTAGGTCCTTTCGAATTTCACGATAAGATAAAATTGAAACGCAACTACAAAGACCTCGGCGTCCGCGTGGTGCCGCATGCTGTGGCCCGTCACGGATCCTATATCAGCAAGGGCGTGATCCTGATGCCGTCCTATGTCAATATCGGTGCCTATGTCGACGAAGGGACCATGGTCGATACCTGGGCCACCGTAGGGAGCTGTGCACAGATCGGGAAAAATGTTCACCTCAGCGGAGGCGTGGGCATTGGCGGTGTGCTGGAACCTGTGCAGGCCGCACCCGTTATCATCGAAGATGGTGCGTTCCTGGGGTCGCGATGCATTGTGGTAGAAGGGGTCAGGGTAGGCAAGGAGGCCGTGCTGGGCGCCAACGTAGTGTTGACGGCAAGCTCGAAAGTGATTGATGTAACGGGCTCAAAACCAATTGAATACAAAGGTTTTGTTCCGGATCGCTCCGTGGTCATCCCCGGCACCTACGCCAAGACATTTCCCGCGGGCGAGTTCCAGGTGCCTTGTGCACTCATCATCGGCAAACGCAAAGAGAGCACCGACAAAAAAACGTCGTTGAACGATGCGCTCCGCGAAAATAATGTGTCGGTCTAGCCGTCTCTGAAGAGGAGTTGGCACACGCTTTGGATTTCATAAATCGTTTACATCACCGTACGATGTAATTGTGTAAATTTGGTTTGATAAACGATGAAGAGAGGAGCATTTAGTTTTTTTATCGTCGCCCTTCTTTCCGGCTTTGTTGCCGAGCAGAATGATGCATACCCCCCGGTAAAAAATCACAGCTTTAAGCGTGGCGAGGTCATCGAGTTCAAGATGACCTATGGCATCTTCACTGTCGGCAAAGGCAGTGTCACCGTCCATCCCAAATACTTCAGGATCAACAACCGCGATTGCTTCAAGATCGATGTCTACGGCAAAACCGTGGGCATGGTCGACTGGGTTGCCGATGTCGACGATCGCTGGGGCGCCTACATCGACACGGTGGCCCTCATACCGCACCAATTCTACCGCCGCATTCGCGAAGGACGCTACAAAAAAGACGAGTGGACCAACTTCGACCAGGTCAACAAGAAGATCGAGGTAAAAACGCTCGACAACGAGACCGGCAAATTCAAAGAGCCCAAATACTACGATGCCCCGCCCCAGGTCCGCGACATGGCGGCGGGCTTTCTTATTCTCCGCAACATGGACCTGTCGAAAACCAAGATCGGAGACACCGTCTCGGTGAAGGGCTTTTTTGAAGACGAGTTCTACAACTTCAAGATCATCTACGCCGGCAAGGAAACCGTCAAGATCAAGGTAGGCAAAGTGCGCGCGCTGGTTTTCAAACCCGTGATGCCCGCCAATAAAGTTTTCGATGGAGAGAATTCCGTCACGGCCTGGTTCTCCGACGACAAGAATCGCATTCCCGTCAAGATCAATGCGAATATGTTCATCGGCAGCGCCGGGGTGGAACTCACGGGCTATTCAGGGTTGAAGAATCCCCTCAACCTGGCGCCGGAGGACTAATCTGAAAATTTTTGTCGGTTAAAAAAGGATCAGGCGGCCGCCCGGTTCAACAGCTCGATAAATTTCTCGCGACTCACGGGCTTGATGATGTACTCCCGCACGTTCTTGTCCTGCTTGGCACGGTTCACATCGCGTGGATCGATGGAGGAGCTGACCATGTAGATGGAGATCTCTTTTTTGAGATTGATTTTCAGCGTGGCATAATCTTCCAGGAACATCCAACCGTCCACATAGGGCATGTTGATGTCCAGGAAAATATAGTCGGGGAGGGTATCGCTTTCCGAGGCGTGTTCTTTCAGGAATTGCAAGGCTTCTTCTCCGTTCTCGAACTGCAGGATCTTGTTTGTGAGATTGGCGGCACGCAGCGTACGCGACGAGGTGAGTTGAAAAACCTTGTCGTCGTCTACCAGCGCGATGATCGGAGCATTAGTTGTCATTGAAATTGTACTTATCGAAGTTAACAATAAAAGTTGTGCCTTGGTTTACCTGGCTTTGAACAGCGATCTCACCGCCCATGGCCTCAATTTGATTTTTTATCATGAATAATCCTATACCCCGGCTCTCCGGGTGGCGGTGAAAAGTTTTGTGCAGTTTAAAAACCTGGTGGCCGTAGCGCTCCAGGTTGATGCCCAATCCGTTGTCGCTCACCTCCAGCACCGTGTTGCCGTCTTTATAATACGTTTTCAGCCACACCTCCGGTTTTAGGTTGGGTCGTATATATTTCAGCGAGTTGCTGAGCAGGTTCAGGAATATGCTTTCCAGGTAGATGTTAGGGTAGGAGATCACCGGCGCCCCCGCGAAGTCGCTGTGGATCAAGGCGCCCACCTCCGCGATCTTGGCGCTGAGCATGCTCTTGCTGTTTTGCAACACATCCTCGAACGACACTTTCTGCCGCTCCAGGCTTTTGTTTTGTTTGATCTTGAGCACCTCGTTCAACTCGTGCAGCGTCCGCAACGTGGTGGCGCCCGACTCCTTGAGCAGGTCCAGATATTCGGCGCGCTCTTCCTCCTTTTCCGACGACTCGAAGAAACTCAGCAGCGTCAGGATGTTGCCCACCGGCGAGCGCAGGTTGTGCGACACGATCTGGGTGAACTCTTCCAACTGCTCGTTTTTCCGTTTCATGTCCTCGGTAATGGCCACCAACCGGGCGTTTTGCTCCAGGATCTTTTCCGCGGCCAACTTGCGCTCGGTAATGTCGCGAAACTCGGTCACGCGGATGACCTGACCTTGGTAAGGGATCTTCTTGCCCTGTATTTCCAACGCATAGCGTGTCCCGTCTTTGCGCAGACCCTCCACGTCATAGGACTTTTCAAAATTGGCCAGGATCTTCCCCATCACCTCCTGCCGGTACTCGGGGCAGACCAGCAACAAGCCGTTCATACCCACCAATTCCTCACGCGTGTAGCCGGTAATGTCGCACAACCCCTGGTTGCAGTCGATGATCATGCCCTTGTCGTGCAGGCCGATCCCACCAAACGATGCCTGCTGCATGGTGCGGAAGCGCTGCTCGCTCTCTTTCAGCTCCTCTTCGATCTTTTTCCGCTCCGTGATGTCGGTAAAGGTGCATACCACCTCTTTTAATTCTCCATCCACATTTAGGATAGGCTCTGCGTTGACATAGAGCCACACCCGTGATTTTTTCTTCGGATGATACACCCCCATCACCACGCCCAACACGGGTTTATGAGCTCGGATCACCGAATGGATCGGGTGCTGTTCGTTGGGAAAATCCGTGCCGTCTTCGTGGATCACGTTCCACTCAGGGTCAAACGACGTTTTGCCGATCAACTGGTCTTCCGAAATCCCCAGCAGTTGCAAGGCCGACTTGTTGCCCACCAGCACTTCGGCCGCGGGGCTGCGCAACAACACCCCCACATTCAGGTTCCGGATGAGGTTGCGGAACCGGTGCTCGCTATAGCGCAGGGCATCTTCGGTGCGCTTTCGCTCCGTGATGTCCCAGGCCGCGGCAATGAGCACTTCCTTTCCAAAGTAGGAGCCCTTCACAATCCTGACCTCTTTCAAAAAGGCGTCCCCATTCTTTTTCTTGCCCGACCAGTCGGTCACCTGGGGGATCCCCAGGTTGGCCAGCCGCAACACCTCGTCGGCAAAAGCGCCGCTATGCTTGTCGTCCACGCCCAGAAACGCAGGCGTCTGGCCGATGAAGGCTTCTTTTTCATACCCGAATTCGCGGCATGCACCCTCGTTCACATCGATGAAGGTGCCTTCGGAAGTGAGCACATAGATCTCCTGGCCCATGAGGTTGAAGAGCTCGCGATAGCTCTTCTCACTTTCGTGAATGCGGTTCTCATTCTCTTTTTTTGCCGTGATGTCCTGCGAGATGCCGATGATCTGGGTCACCTTTCCATGCTTGTCGTGTTGAAAAGCGGTGTCGCGTCCCATAAACCATTTCCACTCGCCGCTCTTGGAGAGCATGCGGTATTCGATCTCCTTCACTTCACCAAAAGACTCGGTGGTCCACACGGGAAAAGCCGGGAGGTCGTCGGGATGGATCAGGCGCGTGATGAAGCTGGAGCCCATGCGCTGAATTTCCTCGGGCGTATAGCCCAACAGGTTCAGCACGTTCCGGTTGATATAGACGTTTTTCTGCGTGGCCAGGTCATAGACATAGAACATGCCCGGCAAGGCGCTTTCCAGGCTTTCCTTAAAACGGTTGCTTTGCACAAGGCTTTCCTCGGTTTTCACAGAGGCCGTAATGTCCTCCATAGCCCCCAGCATCCGGTGCACTTTGCCCGTGGGCAGCGTGATGAAAAAGCCGCGGTCATGAACAAAGACGTATTCACCGCTTTTCGCTTTGAAGCGGTATTGGATGTCGAACGGTTTCAAGGAAGCTTCGGCCCGGCTCAGCTCGCGGGAGGCGTGTTCGCGGTCGCGGGGATGGATGAGGCTTACCCACTTTTTGATGTCCTTCAGGTCTTTCCCCGTATAGCCGAATACTGCCCGGATGTTGCTGCTCCAGGCGATCTTGCCAGTAGCCGTATCGTAGTCGTAGACCACCTGGCCCGTAGAAGCCGCCACCAGCTCGTAGCGCGTTTTCCAGTCTTCCTTCTCCAGCTCGTCCGTTTTTTTGTCGGTAATATCTTGAACGGTGCCCGTAAGTTTCACCGGCTTGCCCTTCTTGTTCAAGACCACGTCGCCTTGCGCTTCCACCCAACGCACGGTACCGTCCTTATGAACAATGCGGTGGCGAATGTAGTAGCGCTTGCGCTCCGACAGGGTTTCTTTTATCGTCGACAACAGAAACGCCTTGTCGTCGGGGTGGATCAATTTGAGGTAGCTTTCAAACGTGCCGTCGAAGGCTTTTTCCGAAACCGAGAAAATGCGGTGCACGTCCTGGGACCAATGGATCTTTTCATTGCGCAGGTCCCATTCCCAGAGCCCCATTTTGGCGGCCTTCAGGGCGAGGCTCAGTTGCTGCTGGCTCTTCCTCAGGGCTTTATCGGCATTTTTTGGGGAAAGGGCGGTCTTCTTTTTCTTCAGCGCCTTGCCGGGGGGAGCGGAACCTTGTCCGTCTTTTTTTCGAGCGCCCTTTTTCTTCGACATAGGATTTGCTTTCGCGGCCTAAAAGATACCAAAAATAGAAGGTCCAAAAAAGGTGGTAACGAAACCATCATTTTGTTGTTAGCTCCCTAAGGCTTAATTTCACTTTAACCTAACCCTCGCCACACATGCTGAAAGAATTCAAAGAATTTGCCCTCCGCGGAAACGTCATGGACCTGGCCGTCGGTGTCATCATCGGCGCTGCCTTCGGAACCATCGTCAATTCTGTTGTCAACGATCTCATTATGCCCCTGGTAGGCATTGTCTTCAAAGCTGACTTCAGCAACCTCTACATCCCGCTCAGCGAAAAAGTGATCGCCGCCAAAGCCGCCGAACCCCAGCTCTCGCTGGCCAAGGCAAAAGAGCTCGGGCCTGTTTTCGCCTGGGGCAACTTCCTCACCGTGGCCATCAACTTCATGATCCTGGCCTTCATTATTTTCCTGATGGTAAAAGGTATGAACGCCATCAAGCGCAAAGACGCGACTACAACACCCGCACCTCCTCCCACACCTCCGGCAGACGTGATATTGCTAACTGAAATCCGGGATTTGTTAAAGTCGAAAGCCTAGGGAAGCCTTAAACGCATCCTCGAGGATCGTTCGTGATGAACGCGGATTCCCTGTCTTACCGTATTACGGGGCGGCCCCCCTCGGAGGCCTCGGGGCCGGGCTATCCGTTCCAAGTCCTCGCCCCGCCACACTGGCTCAACCGTCGCTGTGGGCTTTCCACTACTATCCCTGGCCGGGTGACTTGCCCCAATTTTAGAGCTGAGGCAAAGTAAAGCTTCGCCCCGTCGAAGGCGCAAAGTCCTTGGGGAAACAGCTAGCGGAGTGCCAAATGTGATTGGACCGATGACCTTTGGGGAAAGGGTCAAATACATAATTGCAACTGGAAGTCAGTTATTCGGAAACTATATGATAAATTTTATAACCGGATTCTTAGCGGGTGCATTAACGCTTTTTCTACTAAGCTTTCTTTTTAGAAAGAATCGTGAAAGAAAAGATAAATCTGAAAGAGAATATCAGTCAAAATTTTTTACGACGAAAATCAGAGATACAATCAGACGTATCATCTTCGAGTACTCAATAAAAAGGATTAACAATGATTTTCTCTTAAATATAAACTTTAAGGGAAAGACCAAAATGCAGATTATGCACAGAGCACATTTTCCAGAATTGTGCGCATCAGAAGAAGATATTGAGTTTGGATTGGCAGTTTACATTCCGACCGAGTGGTTAACGGACGAGCAAGTATTTAAATTGGAATCGATATTAATTGAGGGTTCTGAAAAGTTTGATAAATCCAGACGGCCGGTCCCTTACTATGTTCTTGATTTAGGAAGGAGGGTCCGACATGGGGGACATTTAGTATCGCGGATATTGAAAGAGCTATTTAATCCAGATGACAGTGATATCAGCTTTGAATTATTTAGCGAGGGGACTCTGCCGTATTTCTATCCAGCAAATAGGACGAATTAGTTAACTTCGACAAAGTTTTGTCCTGCGATGATGCAGACGATGATAAAAATAGTAATCAGCTTTAAGATGTGGTTTGATATACATGAAGATTGATATAATGACGCTGATTTCATTTGTGGCATGGGCATCGATAATCTTGGATGTAATCGCATTAATTTTGATTTGGCGATCTAAGGAATTGAGTTTTGTTAGTAAGATGCTGTGGGTTTTGAATATTGTGATAGTTCCTTTAGGGGGTCCCGTTTTTTTCTTTGTCCACTTGTTAATAGAGAGAAATAAAGAAGAAAAAAAGTTGAAAAAACGATTCGAGAACAGAGGATAAAGACCAAGAGCCACTGAAGGTATCTATCCAGGACCTGGCAATTGCCTGCGACATGATCCCTTCGCCAATTGCTGTACCATTACATTAAATAGACAACATGCGACACATATTTTTGACATCCTTTCTTATTGTCACATTTGCAGTGAATGCTCAACGCATTGTATATGACTTGCCAAAAAGCGTTGTAAAAAAGATAGACCAACACATATCTTATTATCCCGACTCAGCAAAATTCGTCATATTGTTCGAGTCAATTGAACCAGCCAAGTATCGGATAGCCATACTGAATGACTTTTCAAATACTCCGAATTTCAAAGACATTGATGAAACTCTTGTACAACAGACAAGCAGATTTATTAGAGTCAACGATCTACTGATACCTATGATTACTTCGGAGGATTTCCTCTTCGCAGATTTTGGAACGGTATACACGCCCGAGACGAAAAGCGAAGCGCGAAAAGTTGGCAAGAAAAAGGTAGTCTTCACTAACGAAGAAAAGGGAATAACCTTTGACGCTTCTGGTCATATCTTTTAGGCCAAGGGTTTTTAGGAATTTGAGGAAATGGAATCATTGTGACTTTTACCAAGGTAAGTATGCGAGAGGAGAGAATAGCGGAAGAGTTGATTCAACAGCCTCGTATCGTAATACCAAAGGTACCATTCTGACCGCGGCCTACTCCTTGGCAGTTAGACTCATTTACAAATAGAACCGTTGCCATACCGTGTCAATGTCAGGTCAATCCCCAGTATCCATTCTTTTAGCAATGACCCCCTCAAGATTAATTTTTCTCGCTTGTTCAAATTGCTGATAAGAAAAATCACTACCGCAATCGATTTCTCGCGGCGCAATCCTTATCTTGGAATATGATTTTTCGTGACCCGCGATCGCTTTTTCTGGCTCTCCTTTTTGTCCTGCCAGGCGGCGTTCACTGGGGTTATGCCCAAACCCAGGATTTTAGCTTTCAGCACATTACCATCGAGCAGGGATTATCGCAAAGCACGGTATACGCCGTCGTGCAAGATACCAGCGGTTTTATGTGGTTCGGAACCCGCGACGGATTGAACCGGTACGACTCGCGGAAGATCAGAACCTATCGCCATGACCTTGAAAAGGAACATAGCCTTTCCGATAATACGATCTTTAGTTTGTACATCGACTCCCGGAGCCGTTTTTGGGTCGGTACAAACCAGGGTCTGAATCTGTATGACCCCAGGACGGATGGATTTACACGGATCATGCTGGAGGAGGGACAGCAGGGAGGTAAACCGATGTCACCCTTAGCCGGTAATGCTGTCGCCTGCATGCTCGAAGATCGCCAAAAGAATCTGTGGATCGGAACGCGTAATGGGTTGAATGTGCTGAAGGCGGGAAGTACTTCCTTTTCTTTTTTACGGTTCACACACGCCGACCAGGACGCGAACAGCCTCGCCCATAATGATGTACGCTCTATTTTAGAGGATGGCGAAGGGAATCTTTGGGTCGGCACATCCGCGGGCCTTTCAAAAATAACGACCGGGCAAAACGGCACCTATCATTTTACGTCCTACCAGGTACCGGAGTGGAAACCTACCGCATCAAAAACCAACGAGATCAATTCCATCGTCGGGGATGGAAAGGGCGCCTTGCTCATCGCCACCGAAAACAGCGGACTGCTATCCTTCGATCCGAAAACAGAACAGTTCCGGTCGCTGGACTGGATCGGAAAACCGGACGAAGCCGTGCGGGTAATTTTAAAAGATAAGCGTACGCAGGACTATTGGATCGGCACGATTGGCGGCGTGTACAAGATCAATCCGGAGCAGGGTAAATTCATTAGCCTGCGGAATATTCCCGACGACCCGGGTTCGGTGAGCGATAACTCCGTGCGCTCGTTATATGCCGATCGCGACGGGTCCATCTGGATCGGTACCTTCCATGGCGGTGTCAATATGTACAGCGCCTTGTCCAGACAGTTTCAGCAAGTCGTGCAAGAAGGGAAACTTCACTTTAAGGTGGCCAGCGCGCTGGTGGCCGACACCGACAATAATGTATGGCTTGGTACGGAAGGGAGTGGGCTGTTCCTTACAAACCGCCGCAGCGGCGTGACCCGGCACTTTAAACACCTGCAGGATGACCCCCACTCCTTAAGCCACAACAATGTAAAATGCTTGTTGCCCGATGGCCACAAAGGACTTTGGGTAGGGACGATCAAGGGATTGAATTATTATGATTTTAAAACGGATAAATTCACGACGTTCCACCATCAGCCCGGCCATGCCAACGCGCTCCCGGATGATGCCGTGTATGACCTGGTGCAAGACCGCGATGGCGCCATCTGGATTGCCACCTACCGGGGCGGGCTTTGCAAATTCGATCCGCACAAAAACAAATTTGAAACCTTTGTCCCCGACGCGCAAGACAGCACCACCCTGAGCTCCGACGGGGTCACGCGGCTGCTCCTGGACACGCACCAAAATTTATGGGTGGGCACCATAACCGGGTTGAATGTTAAAGCCCCGGGCCAGAATTCTTTCCGGCGCTATATCCATGACCCTGCCGATACCACCACCCTGAGCAATAACTATATTCTTTGTGTGTTTGAAGATCGCCGGCACCGGATCTGGGTGGGTACGCGCGACAACGGGTTGAATTTGCTGTTGCCCGGACAGCGCGGATTCAAACGGTTCAAAATGCAGCAGGGGCTTCCCGGCAATACGATCTACGGTATACAAGAGGATCGACACGGGTATTTATGGATCAGCACCGACAATGGATTATCGAAACTCGATCCGGTAGATTTTTCAGTGCATAACTTTGACCGAAATGATGGATTGGTCTGCAAGCAATTCAATTTCAATTCCTATTGTAAAGACGGATCGGGCACGATGTATTTTGGAGGGTATAACGGCGTGGTGGTGTTTCGCCCGGAAGGGATCTCCGAGAACCAGATCGTACCCAACGTGACGTTTGTAAATTTTAAACTATTCAACAAAGATATACCCGTCGACCCCGCACAGGGTATCCTGGAACAGGATCTGAATTACACCCGTGAGCTCACCATGGGCTATGATCAGAACATCTTCTCCATTGAGTTTGCCGTACTGAATTATATCAACTCAGCAAAAAATCAGTTTGCCTATAAACTGGCGGGGTTTGAAGAACAATGGAACATCACCCCGGAACCTGTGGCCACCTATATGAACCTGAACGCCGGGAGCTATACCCTCCTGGTGAAGGGCTCCAACAACGACGGGCTCTGGAACGAGACACCGGTCTCCATTAAATTGAAGATCCTGCCCCCGCCGTGGAAATCGTGGTGGGCCTATTCCATCTACGTTGGCATCTTTCTCGCGTTGCTCTACGCCTGGTCTCGGTTCCATAAAAAACGGATGAAGCTCGAGCACGACCTGGAGATCGAATACCTGGAGCATAAAAAACAGGAAGAGTTGCACCAGGCCAAGCTAAGCTTCTTTGCGAATATTGTCCACGAGATCCGCACCCCGCTCACCCTGATGACCGGCCCCGTGGAGAAATTACTGGAGCAATACATCGGCGATGTATTCCTGAAAAAAGAATTGTCACTGGTGCACTCCAATACCAACCGCCTGCAACGGCTGCTGAATCAATTGCTGGATTTCCATAAACAGGAAACCGGCAATGTGCGGATTAAGGTTCACGAAGAGAACATCGTCGAGTTTATTGACGAAATACAGCTTTCCTTCCAGGAGTATGCCCAGTCGCGGAAGGTGACCTTGAATTTTCATCCGCAGGAGCCGGTACTGAAACTCTGGTTCGACCGGGAGGAGTTGTCGAAAGTATTTTACAACCTGCTGGTAAATGCCTTTAAGTTCACACCCGGTGGAGGAACGGTGTCCATGGCAATAAGCAGGGAACCGGAGTTGCCCGGCACCGATGATTTTAAGGTCAGGATCACGATGGAAGATAACGGCCTGGGCATTCCCGCCTTGTACCTGGAAAAAGTATTTCATCGGTTCTACCAGGCAGAGAATTCCGGCATGAACGGAGCGGGCGTGGGGATTGGCCTGGCGCTCGCGAAAGGTATCATTGACCTGCATCACGGTTCGGTAGTGGTCGAAAGCAAGGAGGCTACCTCCGATACGACCGGGTTCACCAGGTTCACCATTCTTCTTCCATCCGGTTGCACCCACTTTAGCACGGACCAGATCGTACCGAAAACGGAAGCGGAGCGATACCGGTGTCTCGATACGGTGCCGGAAAATCAGGCATCGACCGAAGAGACCGTCGGCAAAAAACAGGCATCCCAGGATAAGCCTTTGGTGTTGGTGGTAGAAGATAATGACGAGATCAGGGCTTTTGTACGCGATACGCTGTTGCCGTACTACCAGGTAACGGAAAGCGCGAATGGGTTGCAAGGTCTCGAGATCGCCGTCGAGCAATTGCCGGACCTCATCCTCAGTGATGTGATGATGCCCAGGATGGACGGCCTGGAGCTGGTCCATAAGCTCAAAGCAGACCCGCGCACCAGCCACATTCCCGTGATTCTGCTCACCGCCCGGGGCGCGTTAAACTACAAGCTGGAAGGGTTCGAGACGGGCGCCGATGATTACCTGACCAAACCCGTTGAGATCCGGTTGCTCCTGGTGAAGATCAAAACCCACTTAAGGATCCGCGAGAAGCTGAAGGAAAAATACAGCCGCATCGTCACGCTTCAGCCGCAGGACCAGGAGGTCGAGAACCCCGACGATAAATTCCTTCAAAAATTGATGAGCGCCCTGGAAGAGAACATCACGAATGCAGAATTCAATGTCACGAAACTCGTGCGCGAGATCGGTATGAGCCGGCCGGTGCTTTTCCGCAAGGTCAAAATGCTTACCGGCCTCTCCGTGATCGACCTGATCCGCAATGTCCGGTTGAAAAAAGCGGAGATGCTGCTGAAGCAAAAGAAATTGAGCATCTCGGAAGTGGCCTTCACCGTGGGATTCAGCGACCCCAAATATTTCAGTAAGTCCTTCCGCAACCACTATGGAAAATCTCCGTCGGAATACATGGAAGAACTGAGTTGATCAGTTTTCAGGACTCCCCAATCCAACACCCCCAATCCGCAATCGCTTAAACGCGAGCCTGCATGGATACTAAAACCTTGTTTCGTGGCCACGAAACAATGCTGAACGATTTCTACCCCTGAATTGACTGTTTTTTACCCCTGAAAGGAGGGTGGGCGCTGCAATTTTAGGTAAGGTCTGCAAACGATTTAATCGTCTTGAATATGAAGAAATCAACCGGAGCGAGCCGTAAAGCCAGGATCCGGGAGGTAATCCTCCTGGCCTTTCTTGTTCTCGCGCTGATCTTCATTTTGACCTCAATTACCTAACCAAATCCTATTTGCCATGACCCCAAAATCAGAACTACGATCGGTCCCCGGTCCGCTGCCTCGTGAAAGGTGTCTCCGCTTTTTAGACGCCCGTCCACACCGGCACGCCGGCTTACTTAATTTCTCTAAACCTATTATGTGTCGGATCTATGAATAAAAAACTACTAAGCTTTAAAAACCGGCTGCAGGCTTCTCTGGGGTTCGGATTTATGCTGATGCTCTTTTGCCAGGCCTCCCTGGCACAACAAATCTCCGGCAAAGTCATCTCCGACGACGGCGAAGCTTTGCCCGGGGTGAACGTGCTCATTGAAGGCACCACCACCGGTGCATCAACCGATGGTGAAGGAAAATTTGTGCTGGCCGTCAATGACCCCAATGCCGTGCTCGTATTTTCGTTTATCGGGTATACAACAGAACGCCGGACAGTCGGAACTCAAACGACTATCAATGTCACACTGACCGCGGACCTTCAAAAGCTGGCCGAGGTGGTGGTCGTCGGTTACGGTGTGCAAAAGAAAGTGAATCTTACCGCCGCGGTAGCCACGATTTCAGCCGAAGACATGGTCTCGAGGCAATCGCCCAACACGATTTCGCTTTTACAGGGCCGCACGCCCGGGCTTCAGATCGTCCAGAATTCAGGGCAGCCGGGCCTGGAGAACAACGACATACGCATCCGCGGGCAGAGCACCTTCAGTAATGCGGGGAACAACCCCCTCATATTGATCGACGGTGTGGAAGGCCGTATGGATTTGCTGAACCCGAATATGATCGCCGATATTTCCGTTTTGAAAGATGCTGCTTCTGCTGCCGTCTACGGATCGCGTGCCGCCAATGGCGTAATCCTGGTGACTACCAAAAAAGGGAAGGAAGGCCGTTTGAATATCGATTATAGCTATACGTACTCGAGTATGAAACCCTCCATGAAGGTGGACCGGGTTACCGATGCAGTGGCGTATATGGAGTTGATGAACAAAGCGATCGATCATTCCGGCAAACAACCTACCTGGTACTACACACCCGAAATGATCCAGCCGTACCGTGACAATCCGAATTCGGCGCAATACCCCAGCTATGATTGGACGGATGCGCTCATCCGCACGGCACCGATGCACAAGCACTTTCTGAGCTTGAACGGCGGCAAAGGGGGTACCACCTTCAACGCAGGCCTGGGTATTTTGGATGAGACCGGCATGCTGTTGGCCACGGGCTACAAACGCTACGATGCCCAGATCAACTTCAAAACCGAGCTGAGCAAGTTTGTTACTTTCGGCAGCGATATCTCGATCGCCCGCGGCAAACGGACCGATACCGCGATCACGGCGGGGAGCACGATTGCAGACCTCATCGATTTTAACGCGTCGGAAGACCAGATGCTGTCGGCCTACGCTGCGCCACCCGTTGCCACTCCCTGGCTGCCCGACGGAAGCGGAAGGTTCACGGCCTACGCCTATCCGAACCATGGCGGTAACAAAAACCCGATAGCGATTGCCACCGATGGCGGCGGCAAACGAGCCGACAACACCTACCTGTTGTTCAGCCCTTACCTGAATTTCAATATCCTCCCGGGCCTAACGGCAGATGTCCGTGGCGCGTTTAAGTTCCAGGAAGAAATGATCAAAGCCCTGATCGTTTCATCGTACGGCAATGAGTTTTTCCCGGATGCCAACGGTGTTTATAAAGCGAATGCCTCTGTCTGGAACGGTGGAACCAACTCGCTGGCCCAGCGCAACGCGCGGGAGAACCAATATACCGCGTATGCCACGTTGAGATATGATAAAACGTTTGCCGGTGTGCACCATTTCACCGGCATGGTGGGATATCAGCAGGAGAACTATCGCTACGACCGCCTCGAGGCTTATCGCACCAAGCTTCCCTCCAAGACGCTATGGGATCTGTTTGCCGGAGCTGCGGCAGCGCAAGCCACCAGCAGCAATTCCTACGAATGGGCGACTCAATCCGTTTTCGGACGAATAAACTATGACTACAAAGACAAGTATCTATTGGAATTCAGCTTCCGTGATGATGCTTCTTCCCGTTTCCCGAGCGATAACCGCATCGCATTCTTCCCTTCCGTATCGGCGGGATGGCGGTTGACGCAGGAGACGTTCATGTCGAACCTGAACTGGATGGATGAATTGAAGCTCAGAGGGTCGTGGGGGCAACTGGGTAACCAGAACATCGGTAACTACCCTTATCAGAATTCTTTGAGCATATCCAGTGAGGGCACTGAACAGCTGGATTATAATTTTGGAGGTACGATCGCGCAGGGTGTTTCCAAGCGCACCACGAATAATACAAAGATCAAATGGGAGACCACCTCCGTTGCCGACATTGGTCTTGACTTCTCTTTGTTCCATTCGAAACTATTCGGTTCGGTTGACTGGTATGAAAAGAGAACCTCGGATATTCTCCGGGCGCTGCAGGTTCCTGACCACATGGGGCTGAGAGCACCTACCATCAACGATGGCATCATGAAAAATACGGGATGGGAATTTATTATCGGCCATAAAAACCAGATCGGTAAGTTCGGTTACAGCATCAGCGCCAACCTTGAAACATACAAGAATACCCTGGTTCGCTATGGCAATCGTGAAATCGTAGGTACCAATATCCGGCAGGAAGGTTTACCGTTTAATGAGTACTACC
Source organism: Chryseolinea soli (assembly GCF_003589925.1). Classification (NCBI taxonomy): domain Bacteria; kingdom Pseudomonadati; phylum Bacteroidota; class Cytophagia; order Cytophagales; family Fulvivirgaceae; genus Chryseolinea; species Chryseolinea soli. Next base: position 5,970,363 of record NZ_CP032382.1, read on the forward strand.
TCTTGGTTCAGGATGGCGTTTATCAGAACCAGGCAGAAATCGACAACGGACCTACACCGTCGTACACCTCAGGGCTCCTTCCCAAACCCGGCGATCTGAAATTCAAGGATATCAGTGGTCCCGATGGCGTGCCCGATGGCCGTATAGATCTTACCTACGACCGCGTGCCGGTCAAGGGCGCATTTCCCAAATTCAACTATGGGTTTAACGTTACGGCCACCTACGGAAGCTTCGACCTCACCGTTTTTATTCAGGGCGTGTATGGTCGCAAAACATTTGTAAAAGACTGGGGTGTTTCGCCCTTCAACCAGGCTGCGGCGCCTCCAAGCTGGTGGGCAACCAAGGCGTGGGATGGCGAAGGTACCTCTAACTCCATTCCTGCCGTATACGTCGACTCCCAGTATACACCCAACAATCAAAACTCTACTTTCTGGCTGGGTAACTCGTCTTACCTGCGCATAAAGAATGTGCAGTTGGGCTATACACTCCCGGCAGCCTGGAGCCAAAAAGTGAAGATGCAGCATCTCCGCGTATTTGCATCGGGAGATAACCTGCATACGTTCACCAAGTTCTTCAAGGGCCTGGATCCTGAACGTGCAGCGCAACCTATACCGTCAACCGCTTCGTCGTTCGGAAACCAATTCAACAGCACAAGCACATCGGTACCGACCCGGGCGGCAATCTTTCCTCAGCCGACGATCTACTCTTTTGGTGTAAGAGCTACCTTCTAATTCAACACGTATGAAAAAGAATATGAAATTAAAATGGTTATGCATGGCGATGGCCACGGTGTTCATGGCGTGCAGCGATTTCCTGGATAAGAACCCGCTAACACAGCTGGATAGCGACACCTTCTGGAAAAACGAGCAGGATGTGCAAGCCGCGCTCACCGCCACCTACTCGACACACCGCACGAGCATTTTTGGCTCAGTGCGTGGCGCCAACGGGGTGGCTATGGACATCGAATCGCTTTCAGACAACGCCATCACGACCTCTAGCTACGTCAGTTATGGCACCATCCTGCAGGGAGGCGTCGGCCCCAGCACCGGCGGGGCGATCAACCAGTTCTGGTCCGACTGTTACGACGGCATAGCCAAGTGTAACTATTTCCTGGATAATATCGACGATGCTAAAAGCTTTTTGACCGATGCGAATTACAACAAGTACAAAAGCGAGGCCTTGTTCAACCGTAGCTATTATTACAATGAGCTGGTGCAGAAATATGGCGACGTGCCGCTGGTACTCTATACGTCAACGATCGACAGTGTGAGCCAGCTCAAAAGCATGCCCCGTTCTCCCAAAGCAGATGTGGTTGCCAGGATGTTGAACGATATCGATCTGGCTATTGCCGGGTTACCGGCCGATCGCTATAACGATGGCCATGCCGTTAAAGGCAGTGCCATTATGCTGAAGGTTCGGATTTTAATGAACAGCCAGCGCTTTACCGAAGCGGCGGATGTAGCGTGGTCGTTGATCGGCGATCCCGCGAACCCCTACAGTCTGTACAGGAACTATTCCGGGCTTTTCTTCAAAGAACAAAGAGCGGCCGACAACAAGGAGATCATGTTCTCGGTAATATACCAGGCGCCTGCAGATTACCATCAGTTGGATCAATACGTCGGCAGCCGGATGTCCTGCTTCCCGACGCCCCAGTTGCGCGACGCGTATGAAACGAATCCCAACACCGGCCTGAAGGATCCGCGTTTGGGAATGACGATCTTCCAGGATGGAGATCCGTGGGTGAACAACACCAAAACGGGCACCTTTAAGCAAGATGGAAGCGTGGCCGAGAGTACGATTCCGTTTACGAAAATGGCCTTTAAAAAATGGATCGATCCTACGATCCGAACGCCTAATGCTTCCACCTTGAGTGATCAGAATATTGTGAAGATGCGGTACGCCGACCTCCTGCTGCTCTATGCCGAGGCTATGTTCGAAAGCGGCCAGGGTAGTGATATCCGTGCGCTGAAGGCGTTGAACGATGTGCGCGCCCGGCCCGGTGTAAATATGCCGCCACAAGTCGTGTTGACCCGCGATAACATCCGCAACGAAAGAAGGGTGGAGCTGGCGTATGAAGGCATACGCTACAACGACATTATCCGCTGGGGCATAGCCGAAACGGTGATCCCGCAAATCGTATTTGCCGCCAACGGAGCCAAGCGGAAATTCGACGGGTATTTGTGGCCTATTCCGCAAGGGCAGATGGATATTATGCAGGGTGTATGGCAAAATAATGCGCCCTGGAATTAAGATAATGGAATCGTCCGATCGTCCGTTCCTGACAAACGGTGATTCCAGATGTTTGGGTCAGTTCAGTTTAGTGCAGTCAGGTGGAGACATCTGACTGCCTTTTCTAAAAGCACTGGCTATACCGTGAAACAACCGCCCGGCACGCTATGGAGTAGGCCATGTAAAAAGAATGTAAAAGTCTGACGTGTAGTAGGGGCGTTGTATAATTTTTTAGTCTGTGAAAGGGGAAGTGATTTTAATGAAAAGACAATTGATTTTTCTGGTATCCGTGTTTTTTTTGTCGCCACTGTGCAGTGCGCAGTCTTTAAAAACGGATCCATATCTGAAACTATGGTACACACAACCCGCTTCCGCCTGGGAAGAAGCGTTGCCGTTGGGCAATGGTAAAACGGGAGCGATGGTCTTTGGCGGTATCCGCCGCGAAAGGCTGCAGCTCAACGATAACACCCTGTGGTCAGGATACCCCGATCCGGGCAATAACCCCAACGGTCGCGTCTACCTTCCGCTGGTGCGGAAAGCCGTATCCGACGGTGACTATGCCCTGGCGGCTGCGTATTGGAAAAAGATGCAGGGACCTTATTCGGCACGATACCTCACGATGGCCGATCTCTTCCTCGATTTCATAGTAAAAGATACCGTGGTCAGGAAATACAACAGGAGCCTTGATCTGAGCACAGCCACCGCTGCTGTTACCTACGCCACGGCGGGGGCAACCTATACCCGCGAAATGTTCATCAGCTACCCGGATAAAACACTGGTGATTCGGTTGTCGGCCGATAAAAAGAAAAGCATCTCATTCAAGACCTTCTTACGCAGTAAATTGAAATATACCGTCACGGCGTCAGCGAATGATCAATTGATCCTTCGGGGCAAGGCGCCGTTGCTGGTCGCTAACCGCGAGGCTGAACCGCTGCAGGTTGTTTATGACGATTGGAAAGGAGAGGGGACGAATTTTGAGGTCCTCTTGAAAATCAAAGCCGAAGGCGGCACGGTACAGAAGCAGGATACATTGCTTTCGGTGTCCGACGCCGATGCCGTCACACTCTATCTAACCGAGGCGACGAGCTTTAACGGATTCAATAAATCGCCTGGCCTGCAGGGTAAGGATGCTGCGGTGGAGGCCCAAAGAACACTCGACGCAGCAACGGCTAAAACATGGGCGCAACTGAAAGCCAGACACCTTGCCGACTACCAGGCATTATTCAATCGTGTTACACTCGATCTGGGTACCGACCCGGAAGCGATGAAACTTCCTACCGATAAACGCATGTTGCGCCTGAACGAAGGGAAGCCGGACCCCCAGCTTCAGACCTTGTATTACCAGTTCGGGCGCTACTTGTTAATCGCCAGCTCCAGGCCTGGAGGGCCACCCGCTAACCTCCAGGGTATTTGGAACGACCATGTCAAACCACCGTGGGGAAGCAACTACACGACCAACATCAATACCGAAATGAATTACTGGCTCGCCGAAAGCACGAACCTGTCGGAATGCCACGAGCCTTTATTGGATTTTATACAGCAACTGGCTGTCAATGGCGCGGAAACGGCGGCGGTCAACTACGGCATTACCGAAGGATGGTGTGCCCACCACAATGCCGATATCTGGGCCAAGACTTCCCCTCCGGGCGGATACGAATGGGATCCCCGCAGCCAGGCGCGGTGGGCTTGCTGGCCGATGAGCGGCGCCTGGCTGAGTACACACCTTTGGGAGCATTACCTCTTCACAGCGGATAAAACCTTTTTAAACGATAAGGGTTGGCCGGCGATGAAAGGCGCGGCACAATTCCTTTTGGCGTGGCTGGTGGAGTCACCCGACGGCTACTTGGTGACGAACCCTTCCACATCGCCGGAAAATGTATTTAAAGTGGAGGGCAAAGAATACCAGGTCAGCATGGCCACGACCATGGATATGGCCATTACCCGTCAGCTTTTTGAGAATTGTCTGAGTGCAGCAGCAGCCCTGGGGATCAAGGATGAATTCGTCAGAAAAATAGAAACAGCGACAGCAAAACTCTATCCCTACCACATCGGTCAGCATGGTCAATTGCAGGAGTGGTTCAAAGACTGGGATGATCCCAACGACAAGCACCGGCATTTATCGCACCTCTTTGGTCTCCACCCCGGCAACCAGATCTCACCGGCGCGTACGCCGGAACTGGCCGCAGCCGCAAAACAATCGCTGACCCAACGGGGCGATATGAGCACCGGCTGGTCCATGGCCTGGAAGATCAACTGGTGGGCGCGCTTACAGGACGGCGACCATGCTTATACGATCTTGAAAGAAGGGCTCACCTACATCGACCCGAAGCAAAAAAAAGAAACGATGGGTGGGGGAGGAACGTACCCCAACCTTTTTGATGCGCACCCGCCTTTCCAGATCGACGGCAATTTCGGAGCTACCGCCGGCATGACGGAGATGCTGCTGCAAAGCCAGGATGGAGCGTTAAGCCTGTTGCCGGCGCTCCCCGGTGAATGGAGAAATGGAAGCGTCTCGGGACTTAAGGCCCGCGGTGCTTTTGAAGTAGACATCACCTGGAAAGACGGAAAGTTGCAATCCGCCACCATCCGGTCGAAGCTCGGCGGTAACTGCAGAATACGTTCGGCCATCCCTGTGAAAATCATAGAGGTCACGGCGAAGAACGCGGAGGGCAGCAACCCGAACGCCCTTACACAGGCGGCGAAAATTCCGCCCTATAAAAAGAACGCCAACGCATCGTTGCCTGAGCTGAAAACCGGCGAGGGCTATGTGATCGACGTGGACACTGAAAAAGGAAAACAGTACACACTTGTTCCAAAATAAACTACACACTATAAAAACCGATACTATGTTTGCCAGAACGATTGCCCCCCTGGGGATTTTTATTTTACTCCTTTCTTTTTCAGCCGTGCAGACCGTGCAGGGCCAGGGATGGGATGTATCCTCACCGGATAAGAAAATTAAAGTGAGCATTGCCACAATCGGAAACCGGCTGAGCTATTCGGTTTCCTACGCGAATACGCCGGCGCTGGAGTCTTCCCCCCTGGGTATTGTGCGCGACGATCAGCAGTTCTCCGAGAACCTGAAATTTATTACGGAGACCACGGCGGCCATCGACGAAACCTATACCCTTAGCGTTGGCAGGAAACTGCAGTGCCGCAATCAGGCCAACGAAGTTACCTTGACCTTCCAGAATGAAAACAAGGAAAGCGTGCAGCTCATTTTCAGGGCGTATAATGATGGCATGGCATACCGCTACCATTTTCCGGAAACCGATAACAACCCGCACAAGATCATTCGCGAAGAATCCGGTTTTGCGATTGCCAGGGATGCCAAAGCGTGGATACAGCCATACGATATGAACGTGCGGAAGAAACCCTGCTATGAGGCATTTTATGAAAATGGAATTGCCGTCGGCAGCCCGTCTCCGAACCCGGCCGGGTGGGCATTCTCCGCGTTATTCAATACGAAAGGCCTATGGGTATTGCTGACAGAAGCTGGCCTGGACGAAACCTACCCCGGCACGCATATGGAAGACAAAGCCGGTAATGGAATATACACCGTCCGCTTCCCTGAGAAAGAGGAAGTCACAAGCGACGCAGATCCCGAACCAGTCTCCACCTTGCCGTGGACAACGCCGTGGCGTGCTGCCGTGATCGGTCCGTCGCTGGCGACCATTCAGGAAACATCGCTGGTGACCAATTTGAACCCGCCATCGGTGATCAATGACGTTTCGTGGATCAAACCCGGAAGATCGAGCTGGAGCTGGTGGTCGGCAGGAGTAACCACCCGGGATTTTGAGGTGCAGAAACAATACATCGATTTCACCGCGGATATGAAATGGGACTATGTGCTGATCGATGCCGGCTGGCCCGAAATGAAAAATGGAAAGATGGAAGACCTGGTGAAGTATGCGGATTCAAAAGAAGTCGGTATCGTATTGTGGTACCATTCCGGAATGGGCCGGGAAAAGGATACGCTGAGCTATGCCAACCTCATGGCCTTTCCGGAGGCACGGAAAAAAGAGTTTGAAAAAATTGCCGGGTGGGGAGTGAAGGGTGTTAAGGTCGACTTCTTCGACGGCGACAAGCAGCCCGTGATCAAGCGATACTACGATATCATGCGCGACGCTGCTGCCAATAAGGTCATGGTAAATTTCCACGGCTCCACGCTGCCGCGCGGGTGGGAGCGTACCTATCCGCACCTGGTGTCCATGGAATCGGTAAAAGGCGCGGAAGGCGCCGGCCGGCAGGAATTCTGCGATCGTGCACCGGTGCATAATACCATTCTTCCCTTTACGCGTAATGTCGTAGGGCCAATGGATTACACACCGGTAACATTTACCAATAAACGCGAAGCCAAACGCCAGACGACCTTTGCGCATGAGCTTGCCCTTTCGGTGGTCTTTGAATCCGGTGTATTTCACTTTGCCGACAATATGACGTCCTACCAGGCGCTGCCGGAAGGACCGAAGAATTTTCTCCGCCAGGTGCCCGTGGCCTGGGATGAAACCCGCTACGTAACCGGTATCCCCGGAAAATATGCCGTGGTCGCCCGGAGAAAAGGAGATGCGTGGTACATCGCCGGAATCAACGGTCAGGATGCCGAACAGGAGATCGCATTCGATCTTCCCTTCCTGAAAAAGAAACGCGCCCTGACCCAGATCACCGACGGTCCCGAGGCCGGAACATTTGCTACCACGACCATGAAAACCAAAGGCAAGAATATCCGCATCAAGCTGATCGCCAAAGGCGGCTTTGTTCTTTATGCTCCTGAAGACACTGTAAACACGAAACAAAATGCAGCCAGTAAATGAGAGTAGGCTAGTATGAATGCCCCCGTACGATCTCTTGCATTTCTGCTGTTGACTGTCTGTGGACTGTGGACCCACCCCACGCACGCCCAAGGCGATGTCATGAAGGAATGCGCAGCCGTACTCAAGGAGCAAATCCTGGCACAGGCCGCGTGGGCGTTGGCACAGGAACCCGTTACGATCACGGCGTCGGCATCGCCCCGGAGTGCAGGGGGCAAACACGATTTTTATTCGGAGGGAGATTACTGGTGGCCTGATCCGGACAATCCCGGCGGCCCTTATATACAACGGGATGGCCAGAGCAACCCGGATAACTTTGTGGCCCACCGTCAGGCCATGATCCGCTTCAGCAAGATCGTCGGTGCGCTGGCCTCTGCGTATTTACTGACATCCAACGAGAAGTATGTTGTGCATGCGTGGAAGCACGCCCGGGCATGGTTTGTAGATACCACTACCCGCATGAACCCCTCGCTTCTCTATGCGCAGGCGATCGGTGGTAAAGTCACCGGCCGGAGCATCGGCGTGATAGATACCATCCACCTGATGGAGGTCGCGCAGGGACTCCTGGTGATGGAACGCTCACCCGCGAATAACAAAGCCCTGTATGCTGCGATCAGAAACTGGTTTTCGGAGTACCTCGTATGGCTGACGACCCATCCTTATGGCAAAGAGGAAATGGCCGCTGAGAATAACCACGGCACCTGTTGGGTGATGCAGGTGGCTTCTTTTGCAAAATTTACCGGCAACCAGGAGTTGATCGGGTTTTGCAGAGAGCGCTATAAAACGATTCTGCTTCCCGGTCAGTTGGCGGCAGACGGAAGTTTTCCACGGGAGCTAAAGCGAACCAAACCGTATGGCTATTCGCTTTTTAACCTCGATGCCATGACCACCATCTGCCAGATCCTTTCGGATGAAAAGGAAAATCTTTGGACCTATACCACACCGGAGGGCAGGAACATCGAACAGGGTATTCGCTATATGTTTCCGTATGTGCAGGATAAAGGTAAATGGCCTTTGCCGAAGGATGTTATGTATGGGGAGCAGTGGCCGGTAGCGCACCCCTTTCTTGTTTTTGGAGCCGGGGCGTTCCATACGAAGGCGTGGTTTGAAACCTGGAAAAGGTTGGACCATTTGCCTGTAGTGGAAGAAGTAGTGCGTAATCTCCCGGTTAGAAACCCGCTCCTCTGGCTCGACGCATCGAATAAAAGAAACTAAACGATATGCGGATCAATTCCATTAGCGTAGCCCTCTTCCTCCTCTGTTCAGCGATGACGAATCGCGACAAGGTCATTTCCAGATCCTTTGTGCTGGCCGAAAAACAAGCGGCCGTGATGCTGAAAGAAGTGGAAGCCGGTGTTGAGAAAAGCAGAAGCGAGAATAAAACACCCGTACCGGTTGGGCCCCGCACCTTGAAGGGCGGTGAGCTTGTGCTGGTACCCTCGCGGGATTGGACCAGCGGTTTTTTTTGCGGGCGAGCTTTGGTATTTGTACGAATATACCGGCAAAGACGAATGGCGGAAAAAAGCGGAAGAATTTACCGCCCGGATGGAACCGGAACAATGGAACCGGAAGACGCACGACATGGGATTTAAAATGTACTGCACCTATGGCAACGGCTACCGCCTCACGAAGGATGCTTCGTACAAAGCGATCCTGATACAATCCGCAAAAACATTGAGCACGCGATTCCGGTCGGCCACGGGGGTTATTCGTTCGTGGGATCACAGCCAGGACCGGTGGAGCTACCCGGTAATCATCGATAACATGATCAATCTCGAATTGCTTTTCTTCGCCACGAAAATTACCGGTGACTCCTCGTTCTACAAGATGGCCGTAAGCCATGCGAAGACCACGCAAAAAAATCATTTTCGTTCCGATTACAGTTCTTATCACGTGTTGGACTACGATAGCGTAACCGGCAAGGTGCTCAAGAAAAACACACATCAGGGCTACAATCATGAATCGGCCTGGGCACGGGGCCAGGCCTGGGCGCTCTACGGCTACACCATGTGTTATCGCGAAACCAAAGACCGTTCGTTTCTCCGGCAGGCGGAACAGATCGAAGGGTTCATCTTTAATCACCCCAACCTGCCTGAGGATCTTATTCCCTACTGGGATTTCAATGCACCGGGTATTCCGAATGAACCGCGCGATGCTTCCGCCGCTGCCGTGATGGCCTCTGCCCTTTATGAATTAAGCCGGTATAGTACCAACGGAAAGGCGTATCGCGCCAAAGCCGATAAAATTGTTGAAAACCTGGCGGCGCACTACACCTCTCCGGCAGGAGCGAACAAAGGATTCATACTGTTGCACAGCACAGGCTCAAAGCCGGCAAACAGCGAAGTGGATGTGCCCCTGAGCTATGCCGATTATTATTTTCTCGAAGCCCTGCTGCGGAAGCAACACCTCGATGAAAATAAACACTAACAACCCCATCTCCATACCATCTCTTCTCAAATGACAAAGACTTCCATACGCGTACTGCTCGCGATTTTATTCGTATCGTCAAAATTGCAGGCACAGTCTGTTGCCGTCGCTGACCTGCAGAACTGGCCTAAAGGAGCTTCACCGCTGGAAATTGGAAAACGTGTGGCCGATCGCTTCATCGCTACGCCCCACCCGAATTTTGGACGGCCCACACCACCCAAGGTCATTACCTACCCGGAAGTTTGCGCCTGGTATGGTGCGCTTAAATTTTCGCAGGGGAGCAAAGACGAAAAATTAAAACAAGCGCTGGTAGCGCGTTTCGAACTTTTCTTTGGACCAGAAGCGAGTATGGTACCCGTGCCGGATCACGTAGATTATTGTGTATTCGGGTCCATACCACTGGAGCTCTATACGCAAACCAAAGAGCAACGGTACCTGGACATGGGAAAAAATATGGCCGATAAGCAATGGGGGCCTCCGGAAGGCCCTCGTGTAAAACCGGAGTCGCAAGGGTTTTATGACAAGGGATATACCTGGCAGACACGTTTGTGGATTGACGATATGTTCATGATCACCGCCGTACAGGCACAAGCCTTTCGCGCTACCGGCGACAGAAAATATATCGACCGGGCGGCGCGGGAAATGGTGATGTACCTCGATTCCCTGCAGCGCGACAATGGCCTTTTCTATCACGCTCCCGATGTTCCGTTTTTCTGGGGCCGGGGCGATGGGTGGATGGCTGCCGGAACAGCAGAGCTGCTTCGTTCGGTGCCGGCCGATAATCCGGATCGTCCGCGAATTATGGAAGGCTATAAGAAAATGATGGCGTCGCTCTTAAAATACCAGGATGAAAAAGGGATGTGGCACCAGTTGATCGACGACCCGGAATCCTGGCCGGAAACCTCGTGCACCGGTATGTTCGCCTTCGCCATGATCACCGGGGTGCGGAACGGCTGGCTGGATCAGAAGACCTACGGGGCCGCTGCACGGAAAGCCTGGCTTGGGTTGATTTCGTATATCGACGAAAATGGAGACATCCGGGAAGTGTGTCAGGGAACCAATAAAAAGAATGACCGCCAATATTATCTTGACCGGCAACGTATCACAGGCGATATGCATGGTCAGGCTCCGGTGCTTTGGTGTGCTGCCGCCCTTTTGCAAAAGTAAAGAGCCCAACGCCGTTGTTGGTGTTCTTCACCAACAACATTGACTGCGAATCCCTATAAATGATCGAGCCACCATGTTATGACGGTCTTGGCCAAGAACATCAATGCGGGCGGACAAATGAAAGCCGTAACCGCCGGTGTAATGTCGGCGCGCGAGCAAAGGGCTTGAATCGATGGGTGTGGATATAAAGACGTGAGACTGCTCACAGAAATCTGGACTTATTAAGGCCAAGGCGCAGCTCATGGCGCCGGTTAAGGCTGGCGCGGTGTTGTTTTGTCGGCCCCCCTCGGAGGCCTCGGGGCCGGGCTATCCGTTCCAAGTCCTCGCCCTGCCGCACCTGCCCATCCGTCGCTGTGGGCTTTCCACTGCTATCCCTGGCCGGGCGACTGGCCCATTTTTAGTTGAGACAGGGTAAGATCTTCTTTCCGTCGAAGGCACAAAGTCAAACACCCCCGACGTATAAAAAGCTGTGGCAAGAAATGTTGCTATCAAAAAACGCATTGAAAAATCAGGAGGCAGTTTCTTTTCAATCAAGTTCCCCTGCTTTCATCTTTTCCTTTTTACCGGCGACTACGCCATCCGTCATTCCTTTCAGCTCAAGTTTGATAACCGTGGCAACCGGATCAGAAGCTTTTTCAGGTAGTGTTATCACCAATCCCATTTCGTCTGTTTTTGTTTTCACGGCTTTACCATCCGCCAGAAGTTTTGCAGACGTGATCTTGTTCTTCAACCCAGGCACCACCAGGTGGCCATCTTTTGGCCATTCAAAGACGGACAGATAAAGCGTTGTGTTCCCGTTTTTCTCCTTGCGGGTGCAACGTCCCCACGGCAGTGGCGCCAGCGGACTTGCCTTCGTTGCATAAATGGATTCGCCGTTTACTTTCATCCACGCTCCGATTGCCTTCAGGCTTTCGACACTTTGGATTGGAAATTCTCCATCCGCTTTCGGTCCTACGTTCAGTAAATAGTTTCCGCCCTTTGAAGCAATGTCTATAAGATTACGGATCATGGTTTCAGAACTCTTCCATTTATCCGCATAGCTTTTATAGCCCCATGTTTCGTTCATGGTCATACAGGTTTCCCAATCTTTTCCATCCAGCTCTTTCAGGTCCGGGATGCGTTGCTCCGGAGTTTTATAATCGCCGGGAAAATTCGGGCGCTTCAGCCGGTCGTTCGTAATGATGTTGGGTTGCAACGCCAATACTTTCTGGAATTTTTCGGCATACTCATCGGTCATGCCTGTTGGTGTATCCCACCAGAGAACGGCTACGTCGCCATAGTTGGTCAGCAGTTCTTTTACCTGTGGCACGGCTACTTCGTCAATATATTCCGACATTGTTTTTGTGGTCTGCGCCGGATCCCAATGGCCGCTGTTGGCAAGCGTGTATGCATCGATCCGCGCGCTGTCCGGATTGTCCCATCCCTCTTTTGCTACCTTTCGCGCCGCTGCACCCCCTGGGTTGTTCCAGTCTTGTGCGTGAGAATAGTAAAGGCCTAATTTGATCCCGTATTTATGGCAGGCTTCCGCCAACGGCTTGATGAGGTCCTTTCCATAGGGAGTGGCATCCACCATATCCCATTTGCTGGCCTTCGAATCGAATAAAGCAAAACCATCGTGGTGCTTGGCGGTGATGACGATGTACTTCATGCCGGCATCCTTCGCCATTTTCACCCACGCCTCGGCATCGTATTTTACAGGGTTGAATTGTTTTGCAAACGCCTGGTAATCGGCTACGGGAATTTTCCCGCGGTTCATGATCCATTCGCCAATGCGGTTGATCTTCTGACCGTTATACGTACCGGCCGGCACGGCATAAACGCCCCAGTGAATGAACATTCCAAAGCGTGCCTCACGCCACCACGCCATGCGCTTATCGGTGTCCGTGGTTTGCGCAAAGAGCGCCTGGGTTATGCTGATGATGGTGATGGTAATTAGAAAAATCTTTTTCATGGGGCCATTCGTGTTGGTTCCTTGTTGAAATCAGTTTCCCTCAGATCTCGCAGATGGCTGCAGATCAAAGACAGGAAAATCTGCGATCATCTGCGGGAAAAAAATTAATACTCCTGGTGTATTAGACCCGCTACCCAGTGAGACGAAAAAAAGTGAGAACCACCCCATCCTTCTATGTAATTATTAGGGGGTATTTGGAGGGGAATTGGCCATTTATAAAATCCATTACACAAAGGGCAAAAAGGCGACACAAAGAACTTTACAGCGATCCGTATTCTATGAAGAAATTTTTTATGTCACCCTGTAAGGAGTTTACATCACGACAGATGTTTATCTTTCCAACGAAGCCCGGGCAAGAATGTCTTTGAAAAATGATACTCGAATATAGATTAAGCAATAGGCAGCGCTGGAAATATATTTTCCTTCCCTTGATGAAACTATTGGCTGTAATGGTGATGATCACAATCGTGGGTGCCCTGTGGTTTGATGTAAGAACAGATCACTTACTGTTCGTAGCTGGTTTTACGTGGTTGTGGGCCTTTGTAATGCATTTTCTGCCGTTGTTGATCATGGCAGTCCGCCATAGCCGGCGAAGTGCGGGTTCGTCGTTTGCGATCGATACGGTGAACAACACCTATCACTATGAGGAAAAGGATAGGTCGCTATCGTTTCGATCCGATGAAATCGACAAAGTAATCGTAGTGGTTTCTCCGCCGAAGTATGATCAACGGATGGATATCAGTGGCTTTGGTTATTTTTTTTATTGGAAGATTAAGCTGGCGAATGACAGGACGTTGTCAATTTCATGCATGCTCTTCGATGTTGATAGTTTTACAGGAAAGGAGCTGACGCGGGAAAAGCAATTGTTTCCCATCCCGCCATCCAATCAGGGCCTTTGGCTACCGCGAGATGGAAAGAAGGGTTGATGATAGCTTGATCACTTTTTGAATTGAGGTGCCACCACAAGCTCCTTACTGCCCGCCGCGTAAGCATAAAATCCTGTCCCGGATTTCACACCACGATGCCCGGCCTGCACCATATTCACCAGCAGGGGACACGGCGCATATTTCGGATTGCCAAACCCCTGGAACAGTACTTGTAAAATGGCCAGGCAAACATCCAACCCAATAAAATCAGCCAGTTGCAACGGCCCCATAGGGTGGGCCATGCCCAGCTTCATCACCGTGTCGATCTCTTCCACACCGGCCACGCCTTCGTGCAACGAGCAGATGGCCTCGTTGATCATTGGCATCAGGATGCGATTGGCCACAAAACCAGGATAGTCATTCACCTCGACCGGGACTTTGCCCAGGGCGCGCGAAAGCTCCATCACCGTTTGCGTCACCGCGTCGGTCGTCGTGTAGCCCCGGATCACTTCCACCAGTTTCATCAGCGGAACGGGATTCATAAAATGCATGCCGATTACTTTCCCTGGCCGTTTCGTAACCGAAGCGATCTTCGTGATGGAGATGGACGATGTGTTGGACGCAAGTAGGGCTTCAGGTGCAGCGTGGGCATCGAGCTCCCGGAAGATATTCAATTTCAGATCCACGTTCTCCGTGGCCGCTTCCACCACCAGTTCGGCCTGGGCAATGCCCGCCTTCAGATCGGTGAACGGAGTGATCAGCGACAATGCCTGTTGTTTGTTCTCCGCCGTCAACGTGGCCTTTTCCACCTGGCGCGACAGGTTCTTGTCGATAGTGGCCAACGCTTTTTTCAGGGCGTCTTCCGACACATCGATCAGCGATACCTTGTAGCCATATTGAGCAAAAACGTGGGCGATACCATTTCCCATGGTGCCCGAACCGATAACAGCAATGTTCTTCATGCAAAAAGGATTTTAGGGTGCCTGATTACGGAGGCAATATGGGCAAATGCCGCTAACGGAAAAAATCAATCCTCGATGGCAAGCTCCTTGGCCAGGCCCATGGCATTGAACCGGATGGCCAGCCGTTTGGTCCCCGGCGTGGCCGATGCACAAGCGGGGGCGGGCTGAACAAAATAGTAGAAGAATTTCTGGTTGCGCTTATACAGCTCGTTCTGATCCGGCTTGCCCAACACGGCCACGATGTCGTCCTCGCTAAGGGCCAGCAGTTTATCCTTTTGTTGTTCGATCAACGCGGCCATGGCCATGCGCTTGTCGCCGCAGGCATTCTTGTCGTCTTTCCAGGCGGCGAGATCGACACCGTCCAGGGTGGGCAACGCTTTGCCGCACGACCCGAGCAAACTTCCCACAACCACCACACTAAGCCAAAGCCATCTGCGCATATCTCTTTTGAATAAAATAAAACCAGCTGGCCGAGATCAGAAAGTAGGCAGCGGCGAGCAAATATAGCCAGGAAGCCCAGTTGTTCATAAAACAAAGCACAACCAATAGCCCCGGGAAAACAAAAATCCGCACCCACTCCAAATACTTTGCCCAGGCCCGGTTCTCGAACAAAACCCCGGCATTGACCACGACCACGCACACCAGCAAGCTGATAAACCCCTTTTCGGCCAGCGAAAACTTCCCGGCATTAAAAAGAAACAACGCGGTGCCTACCAGGCAAAGCACATATTGAAAGACCACGTAGTAATTGAGCAGGGCAGGAGCGGGGGTGTCATATTTCTTATAGGTCGATTTGTCAACCGGCGGCGCCGGCCGGTAGCCCCCGAGGTAGTCGGGTAGCCAGCCTGGCTTTTTGAAGAGGTAGCGGAACTTGTCATACCACTTCGGGATGCGTTTCAGGTCGTGCGCCATTTCCACATAATGGCTCACGTTGGCGAAGACCGGGTTCCAACTGTTGATGGGTTTGGTGATGCCATAGGTCGGCTTCTCTTCTTCGGGTTGAAAGGTGCCGAACATCTTGTCCCAGATGATGAGTGAGCCCGCATGGTTCTTGTCGATGTATTTCGGATCGCGTCCGTGATGCACGCGGTGGTGCGAGGGCGTGTTGAAAACATACTCAAACCATCCCATTTTGCCGATGGTCTCGGTGTGGATCCAGAACTGATAAAGCGTGTTTAGGGCCGATACAAGCGCAAAATGGAGCGTGTCGAACCCCAAAAAAGCAATGGGAAGGCTAAACGCAAAGGTCCACACCACCTGCAGCGAGCTTTGCCGCAGCGCCACCGACAGGTTGTATTCTTCGCTTTGATGATGCACCACATGCCCGCCCCAAAACAGGTTGATCTCGTGGCTCATGCGATGGGCCCAATAGTAGGCCAGATCCACCAAAAGGAATAAAACGAGCCAATAGATCACTTTCCCGCCGGTGGGCAGCGTCCCGAGGTTCCACGAAAAGAAGGCAAAATTTTCAAACAGGACCTGGTAAATGCCGATGGCAAAGATCTTCAAAAACAACCCCGACAACTGCGAGGTGATGCCGCAGCTCAGGTTGGCAATGGCATCGGGCAAGCGGTAAAGATCCTTGTGGGTGAATCGCTCCACCACCAATTCAATCCCGATGAGAATGAAAAAAATAGGGATGGATAAAACAATCGGGTTTACGTTCAAGGCTATTTATCCTTTAATTTGCACCCAAATTTAACAAACATGGGGTTAAAGATTTTAAAGGGCATTTGGTTTCTTTCGGTGATCGTGGTAGTGGTAAATGCCCTGTACGTTTATGCAAGCCTTCCGGAACATGTTGTTATTCAGGAGGAAGCAACGGGCATGACGGCCATTGGCCGCGACCCGTTCTTCTATGGCGCCATCTCCTTTATCATCCTCACCAACGCCCTGGTCTTCCTCATCGCCAAAGTATTTGCCCACCGGCCCGACTTCCGGACCTGGTTTTACGGCTTTATGGTGGTGCTGAATATCTTTTTTGTGATGTCATTGAGCTTTATATCCCTGTACAACAGCAACGAGAAATTCGACTACAGCCGGATCGATTTCGCGATCTATGGAAGCGTGGCCCTGATCGTGGTGTGGGCCCTGGCGTGGCCGGTATATAGCCTGTACAGGAAATTTGCAGTTAAATCTTAGATTAATACAATGTTTTTAAGTGTCTGACTATCACTAATTTATAGTGATATAGTTAATGTATTTTTACAAATTAGAAACATGAAAAACGCTGGAACTGATTTCAAAAATTGTTTTATTCGTCGCGAATTGATCCATACGTTCAGGAATGCCCCCGGAAAGATGATTTCCGTGACTTTTTAAAACGCAAGAATTGATTTTTTGAGCTTGTATCATTCTTTAACTTATTCCGGAAACGTGTTATGGGAAAAGCAGAAAAACCTTCGGCTATGCTAGAATATAATGAATCGAGTATCAAGTCGCTCGACTGGCGCGAGCACATCCGTCTCCGCCCGGGGATGTATATCGGTAAACTGGGCGACGGCTCTTCCAAGGACGACGGCATTTATGTGCTCGTAAAAGAAGTGATGGATAACTCCATCGACGAGCACATGATGGGCCACGGCAAGACCATCGAGGTGAAGATCACCGACCAAAAAGTGACCGTACGCGACTATGGACGCGGTATTCCGTTAGGCAAGGTGGTCGACGTAGTGTCCAAGATCAACACCGGCGCCAAGTACGACAGCGGCGCCTTCCAAAAGTCGGTGGGGTTGAACGGTGTGGGTACCAAGGCGGTGAACGCCCTTTCCAACTACTTCAAAGTGCAGGCTTTCCGCGAAGGCCAGGCCAAGCTGGCCGAATTCAAAAAAGGCGTGCTCACCAACGACGCGCGCGTGACCAAGACCGACGAGAAGAACGGTACCCTGGTGGAGTTCGAGCCGGACAACACCATGTTCAAGAACTACCACTTCATTCCCGAATACCTGGACGACCTCATGTGGAACTACGCCTTCCTCAATGCCGGCCTCACCGTCCTCTATAACGGAAACAAGTACTTCTCCAAAGACGGCCTGCTCGATCTGCTGAAGCAAAAGACCGACGCGGAAGATCTTCGTTATCCCATCGTCCATTTGAAGGGCAACGACATCGAAGTAGCCCTGTCGCATGGCAATCAATACGGCGAAGAATACTACTCGTTCGTGAACGGCCAGAACACTACACAAGGAGGTACGCACCTTGCCGCCTTCCGCGAAGGCATCGTCAAGGGCGTGCGTGACTTCTATAAGAAAGACTATGACGCGGCCGACATCCGCGCCAGCATCGTGGCGGCTATTGCCGTGCGTGTGCAGGAACCGGTGTTTGAATCGCAGACCAAAACCAAGTTGGGCTCGACCAACATGGCGCCGGATGGAGCGACGGTGAGAAGCTTCGTGGGTGACTTTGTTGCGAAAGAGCTTGAGATCTATTTGCATAAGAACCCGATCGCGGCCGATGCCATGTCGAAACGTATCCTGCAATCCGAACGCGAGCGGAAAGAGATCGCCGGCATTAAAAAGCTGGCCAACGACCGCGCCAAAAAAGCCAATCTCCACAACCGGAAGCTCCGCGACTGCCGCTACCACTTTGATGAAAAGAACGAAAAAGGGGTGGACTCCATGATCTTCATCACCGAGGGTGACTCGGCCAGCGGATCGATCACCAAGTCGCGCAGCGTGGAAACGCAAGCCGTTTTCAGCTTGCGGGGTAAGCCCTTGAACTGCTACGCACTGACCAAAAAGGTAGTATACGAAAACGAAGAGTTCAACCTCCTCCAACACGCCCTCAACATCGAGGACGGCCTCGAAGGCCTTCGCTACAACAAAGTGATCGTCGCCACCGATGCCGACGTCGACGGCATGCACATTCGCTTGCTGCTGATGACGTTCTTCCTGCAATTCTTCCCCGAATTGGTAAAGGCCGGGCACGTGTTCATCTTGGAAACGCCGCTGTTCCGCGTACGCAATAAGAAGGAAACCATCTACTGCTACAGCGAAGAAGAAAAACAAGCTGCTGTGGCTAAGTTAGGATCAAAACCAGAGATCACCCGCTTCAAAGGTTTGGGCGAGATCTCACCGGATGAGTTTGGAAACTTCATCGGCGAAGACATCCGCCTGCAACCCGTATTGATGGGCAAAGAAGGACACCTCAACCGGATCCTCGAATTCTATATGGGCAAGAACACGCCCGACCGCCAGGGGTTCATCATCGACAACCTGCGGATCGAATTGGATAAGGTCGAGGCCAAGGAAGAGGTTGTTGTCGCGGAAGAAGAAGAAGCTTAAGAGGAATATTGAAAAAAAGATAGTAACGAGAGAAGAAGACATAGATCATGAGCAAAAAAGAAAAACCCAAAGCCGCTCCCTACCGACCCCCCGTGCCCCCACAGGATGGAGAAGGCGGCGGTGAGGTGCACTCGGTCGCCATCGACGGTTTATACGAAAGCTGGTTCCTGGACTACGCCTCCTACGTGATCCTGGAACGCGCTGTTCCCAAGATCGAAGACGGTTTCAAACCCGTGCAGCGCCGCATCATGCACTCGCTGAAGGAAATGGACGACGGCCGGTTCAACAAGGTGGCCAACGTGATCGGGAACACCATGCAGTATCACCCGCACGGTGATGCCGCCATCGGCGAGGCCATCGTCAACATCGGCCAAAAAGATATCCTCATAGAAACCCAGGGCAACTGGGGCGATGTGCGCACCGGCGACGGCGCGGCAGCCCCGCGTTATATTGAAGCCCGGCTTTCCAAATTCGCCCTCGATGTGGTCTACAACCCGCAAACCACCGAGTGGCAACTCTCGTATGACGGCCGCAAGAAAGAGCCCGTAACGCTACCGGTAAAGTTCCCTTTGTTGTTGGCACAAGGCGTGGAAGGTATAGCCGTAGGGTTATCCACCAAGATCCTGCCCCACAACTTCAACGAGCTCATCAAAGCATCGATCGACGTCCTCAAAGGCAAGAACCCGAAGGTCTACCCCGACTTCCCAACAGGCGGCACGGGCGATTTCACAGACTACAACCAAGGGCTTCGCGGCGGCAAGATCAAGGTCCGCGCCAAGATCGAGATTGTTGATAAAAAGACGCTGATAATCAAAGAGATACCATTCTCCACGACAACCACTTCTTTAATGGAGTCGATCGTGAAGGCGAGCGAGAAGGGACAGATCAAAGTGAAGCAGGTGATCGACAACACGGCCAAGGACGTGGAGATCCAGATCCTGTTGCAACCCGGGCAGTCGCCCGAGATCGCCATGGATGCCTTGTATGCCTTCACCGATTGTGAGATCAGCATCTCGCCCAATGCCTGTGTCATCATCGAAGACAAGCCCACCTTCCTCACCGTGGGCGACATCCTCAAATACAACACCCGTCAAACGGTTGAGTTACTGAAAAGGGAACTCGAGATCCGGAAAGGCGAGTTGATGGAGAAGATCCTCTTCTCTTCGCTGGAAAAGATCTTTATCGAAAACCGGATCTACCGCAACATCGAAGAGGCCGAAAGCTGGGAGGAAGTGATCGAGACGATCGACAAAGGCCTGAAGCCCCACAAAAAGAAATTCTATCGCGAGATCACCCGCGACGACATCATCCGCCTCACGGAGATCCGCATCAAACGCATCTCAAAATTCGACTCGTTCAAAGCCGACGAGATGCTGCGCGACCTGCAGAAGGAGTTGAAGGAAACCGAGCATAACCTGAAGAACCTCACGGACTATGCCATCGCCTACTATCAAAACCTGCTGACCAAATACGGCAAGGGACGCGAACGCAAGACCGAGATCAAGAGCTTCCAGTCGGTGACCGCCGTGGAGGTGATTGCCAACAACCAGAAATTGTATGTGAACCGTGCCGATGGCTTCGTAGGCTACGGTCTGAAACGCGACGAGTACATCGCCGATTGCTCCGAGCTCGACGACGTCGTTGCCATCCGCAAAGACGGCAAATTGCTGGTGTCACGCATCCAGGAAAAAGCGTTCATGGGCAAAGACATCCTGTTCGTGGGCATTTGGAAAAAGGGCGACGAGCGCATGGTCTACAACGTGATCTATTCCGATGGAAAGAGCGGCAGCGGCTTTGTGAAACGTTTCAACTTGCCGGGTATGATCCGCGACAAGGAGTATGACCTCACTCAAGGCAATCCGAACTCCAAGCTTTATTATGTGTCGGGCAATCCCAATGGAGAGGCCGAACAAGTGGAGGTGAAGTTGTCGCAGTCCAGCAGCGCCCGGAAGAAGATCTTCAAATTTGATTTTGCAGAGTTGGAAGTGAAAGGCCGTGGCGCACGGGGCAACATCCTCACCAAGTACCCGCTGCGGAAAGTAGACTTCCTCAAGGCCGGCGGCTCCACACTGAGCAAGCTCGACCTCTGGTACGACGCCGATGCCGGTCGCATCAACAAGGAAAAGCGCGGCAAGTACCTCGGTAAATTCGAAGGCGACGACCAACTCATCGCTTTTGGCCGCAATGGCACCTACAAGATCACCAACTACGACATCACCAATCGTTACGAACCCGAGAAGACACTGCTCGTAGAACGCTTCAATCCCGAGAAACCCATCTCGGCCGTCTATGTCGATGGCGAAAGCAAGCAATTCATGGTGAAGCGTTTCCTCATCGAAACCAGCACCGCCGACAAGGAATTCGGTTTCATCTCCGAAGGCATCGGTTCGCGCCTGGTAGTCGTGACCACATCCGAAACACCCGAGGTGGAAGTGACGGAAG
Source organism: Chryseolinea soli (assembly GCF_003589925.1). Classification (NCBI taxonomy): domain Bacteria; kingdom Pseudomonadati; phylum Bacteroidota; class Cytophagia; order Cytophagales; family Fulvivirgaceae; genus Chryseolinea; species Chryseolinea soli. The sequence goes on from NZ_CP032382.1 coordinate 5,991,501, forward strand.
TGAAAGGCAAAGACAAAGAGAAAGTGACCGACACGGTGAACCTCGAGGAGATCGTGGAAATAAAAGGCTGGAAAGCGCTGGGCAACCGCCTCAGTCAAAACAAGGTAACGAACGTGACGTTGGTGGCCGAACCGGAAGAAACAGGGTTTGAAGAAGGGGATGAGGATAACAACCTCGTGGAGGCAGCGGATAGCGGCCAAAAAAAAAAGAAGTCCCTGACCACAACCAGTGGATCGAAGAAGGGGAGCAAGCCAGCCTCTTCGCCGAGCCCGAAAAGCCAAAGCACCAAGTCCCCGCAAACCAGCAAGGCGAAAGCCAGCGGCCAAAAGTCAAAGTCGAGCAGCAAGACCTCTTCGGCCAAGCCCAAGGCGGCCAAGAAAGCGCCGGCGAAGAAGGCTCCCGCCAAAAAGGCTCAGGCCAAGAAGGTGACAGCCAAAAAAGCGCCGGCGAAGAAGAAAGCGGCCAAGCCGGCGAAAGCAGCGAAGAAAAAACGCTGAGGGAAAGAGCTGAACGGGAAGGAAGAGACGGCGGCCATGAAGGTGGCAAGGCTTTTGGTGTAGGTGAAACGATTGATCTTGATTTATAACGAAGCATTCCGGTATTCACCGGAGTGTTTCGTTTCACTTTATAAAAGTTATCTACCTTTGCCCGCATGAAGACTCTCATTATTTCCTTAGGCTTGTCTATGGTGGTCACCCTCGTCATGGCACAAGAGCCCGAGATCCTCGCCGAAGGCAAGGTCACCGACTCGCGGACCAACAAAGGCATCAAAGCCAACGTCAAATACAGCAGCATCCCGACCGGAAGCATCTTCGGCCGCTTTAACGACAGCACGTTCTCGTTCCCGATCTTTGGCACCGCCAAATACCAGATCACCGCAGAAGCCACCGGCTACAACCCCCGCACCGTTATCGTCGACCCCAAAGACATCGACGCCAACCGCAAAGTGCTCCGCGACATCTCGCTCACCCCCACGGGCCAAACCATGCGCTTGACCCACCTGATCTTTGCGCAAGGCAAATCCACCATCGACCCGAAGTCGTTTGGCGAGTTGGATGAGGTTGCTCAAATGATGAAGGAGAACACCAAGATCGTGATCCAGCTCGAAGGCCACACCGACAACCAAGGGAGCAGCAAAGCCAATCTCGCGCTGTCGGAAGAACGCGTGGAAGCGGTGAAAAAATATCTGGTAAACAAGGGCATCGGGAAAGACCGCGTAAAGACGAAAGCCTTTGGCGGCAGCCAACCGCTTTCAAACGAGATGACCCAGGAAGCCCGCGCGCTCAACCGGAGAGTGGAGATGCGAATTCTGAAAGATTAATAATCTGGCTACTTTTTTTCTTAGAACACGCCTTCCGAAAGGCGCGGGGATGTTCGTGCGAATGCGCTAGAGCGTAAGCATTTTCAAACACACCGGCGAAGGCACTTTCAACGGCTTTCCCACTACCGTGAGCTTACCGGTTTTCGGATTGATCCGATAGGTAACGATCGTATCCGAATCCATGTTCGCCACGAAAATGAATTCCCCTTTCGGATCCATCATAAAATTCCGGGGCGTCTTTCCGCCAACATCCTGCGTGCCGATGAATGTCAATTTACCGGTCGTAGGTGAAATGCTGAAGATGCTGAGCGCGTTGAGTCCGCGATTGGACATGTACAAGAACTTGCCTTTCGGATCGACGTGGATATCGGCGCTGGTGTTTTGCTCTTTGAACGTCACGGGGAGCGAACGAACCGTGTCTTCCACCACCGTCCAGGCGCCAGTTGTTTTGTCTACCGCATACACACCGACCGTCGATGTCAACTCTTCCACCACGTAAGCAAATTTACCGTTCGGGTGCCAGGTCATGTGGCGCGGGCCGGCTCCAGGCGTGACGTTAACCTCCGGGGTACTGGCCGGTTGCAGGGTGCCGTTCGTTTCATCGAAGTTATAGATGTAGATCTTGTCCGTACCCAAATCGGCCACATAAAGAAATTTGTTGTCGGGCGAGATCATCGTGGAGTGCACGTGCGGGCCGTCCTGGCGCTTCACGTTCACGCTGGTGCCCACGTAGCGTTTGGCATCCGAGGGCGTGCCCAGCAGGCCGTCGTCGAACAACGGGAGCACGATCAGGTTGCCCTGGCTATAGTTGGAGATGAAAACAAATTGGCCGTTTTTGTCCACCGTGATGTGGCAGGGTCCATCGCCATAAGAGGACCGGTTGTTGAGACCGCTAAGTCTCCCGGTCTTGGGATCGATACCATAGGCACTCACCGAACCCTTTTCGCTATCGTTCACATCCGCCTTGCCGCTATTGACAGAATACAGGAATTTATGATTGGGATGGATGGCCAGGAAGTTAGGGCTCTCCAAACCGGGTACCGTCTGCAACGGTTTGAACGTGCGTTTGGCGCGGTCGAATGTGAAGGCATAGATGCCCTGGCTGCCCCGAACCGAGTAGGTGCCCACGTACATGATCTCTTTACTTTGCTGAGTTTTTTGCTGAGTGCTCTTTTGTTGCGTGCTCCTTTGCTGAGCGCTGGCCGTAAAAAAAAGCAAGAGCGATAGCAGTGCGGGTATCAGTCTTTTCATCACATTGGGGAGAAGTGTTTCAAAACTAAACTAACTTTTCACAACCGCCAAGCAGAAGCGCACACACGGCGTTTTGTATAGAGGAAAGATACAGAGAATCGCGACGTTAGCTCGCGACCTTTTTTTGAACGGCAACCCTGATCTTCTTGGTGTAGGCCAACGAAGCATACAAGTCGCCACTGGGGCGCCGGCGCCGGTGCATGGTAACGGGGTCGCATTCATACAACCCGAAGCGCATCGAAGGGCCGAGGTGCCATTCGAAATTGTCCCACGTGCTCCAGAAATAATAGCCTTTGATGTCGATGCCGTCTTGCAACGCTTCGTGGATGATGAGCGCGTAATCCTGGATCGCCTGCAAACGCAGGAAATCGCTTTCGTCGCAGACGCCGTTCTCGGTGATGATGATGGGCTTTTTGTATTTATTCCAATACCGGTCGATGCAGGTGCGGAGTCCTTCGGGGTGATATTCCCAGATGTCGTCGTGGCGGCGGCCGAGGGCTTTCATCTTTTCGGGCGTCTCCAGGAAGGTGATGGGCAATGGGTCGTGGGGGATCCGCCCGTAATAGCTCATGCCAAAAAAATCCGCTTTCTCGAAATGGCTGGGTACGTATTCCATAAACCACCAGTCCGAAAGCCGCGCGGGAAACCAACCCAACAGGTTTTCAGCCGAAAAGATCGTGGCGTTGTGCGAGATGCCCACAGGATGTGCGGGGAATTTTTCTTTGATGTAATCGTATACCTGGTCGTGTGCCAGGCCCATGTTCTTCACCACTTTACCGGCCAGCAATGGATTGATCTTGAAAGGAGGGAAGAAGGCGGTGATCCAGCCGTAGCTGGCATATACATTGGGCTCATTGAACGTGTTCCAGTACGACACGTATTCGCCAAACTCGTCCACCACTTTGCGGGCAAAGTCCACCCAATAGGGAATGTTCTCTTCTTTTTCCCATCCACCCAACCGGGAAAACCAGAGCGGGTTGGTGAAGTGATGGAGCACCATCATGATGTCGACACCCTTTGCTTTCAGATCCTGGATAAAGGCATGGTATTCCTGTGCGGTCTCGCGGTGGAACGTTCCATAGGGCTCGCGTTGCAGCTTGCTCCACTGCAAGCTCATTCGGTAGTTGGGGGCCAGCGAAGCAATGATGCCGGCGTCTTCTTTAAAGCGTTTTTCGTGATCGGTGGTGCGGTCGAACACAAATCCGTGGCGGGCTTTCACGCCTTGCCAATCGTGTTCAAATGCGGTTTCAATTTGGGGAGCGGCGGTGCTGGTGCCGAAGAAGAAGGCATCCGGGAATTGGATCTTCATCACCGGCGGGTCATGGCGCTTTGGGTAACTTCCCATTCCTTCCAATACTTCCGGAGCGTCAGGAGGTCTTCCTCGAGACAAGGATATTCGTTTTCGGAAACGGAGGGCAGTATGCCGGCGGTGAGGTGTTTGGACGTGAGGCCGCCGGTCCATTCAAAGTGGCCGGGGTCGTAGGGCTTGCGCCAGCGTCCACCCCAACGCAAACCAAGTTTTTCACCGGTCACGCCCACTTTGCGCCAGAGGGCGACATTGTCCCACACGGCAACGGAGTCAACGATCGGCACGACGTCGATCGCCAGACCATATTGGTGCTTGGAGCGGCCGGCGCCGGAGTTCGTGTATTTCTTGCCCATGGTCTTGTATTCGTTTTGCTTGGCATGGGTGCGATAGGATTCAACAACGGCCAGTTCGATGCCTTTGGCGCGGCAGTCGATGATGAGCTTTTTAATTTTATCACGGAAGTACGGATGCAGGGCGTTGAGGTCGGTGATCATGGCCATGGCGCCGCGGTCTTTGCCAAACGTGTAGTTCTGAACGCTGCTCCAGGTTTTCCAGGCCTCCAGGGTGTCGATGGCCTCTTCGGCCAGGTCGGCAGAAGGGGCGGAAAAGCCCCTGCGGTAGGGTATAACTACGTTATCCTCAACAGGTTCCTCGTGGAACCATTCGGCGTGGCTGCGGCAATCCAAAGGGGCCAAAAGGTCGCCAATTTGCGCTTGGGACGAGAAACCAGCCACTGCAAAAGCTACTGAAAGAGAGAGTTTTAGAACACTACGCATTAATACATCCTACATTATAGCAGGCAAATATATGATTTTTAGAACATTGGGTCCATATTTTTCATCACCCGAATACCGTTAATTTTTTAAGTTTTACATCCGGCGTAAGGTTTATCATGGCCTTTTCGGAATCCGCGTAGGCGCACCGTGGGGGATATACAAAATGCCATAAGCCGGAAGGCAAATCCAACAGCGACCGCTCACCCATCCAACCGTTAGCCTTTTTACGGCATATGATTATATTCGCGAAACTCTTAACCTATGAAAAAACTAGCACATGTTGTCCTCGCAGGGGTTGCCCTCGCTGCGGTGTCCTGTTCTACAAAGAAAGCGGAAGAAGACAAGCTCCCCGAGGGGGTGGGCATCAACCTTTCGTACGTAGACACGACCGTGCGTCCCCAGGATGACTTTTTCAAGTATGTGAACGGCGGTTGGATTGCCAAAACCAACATTCCCGCCGATCAAGGTCGCTGGGGCTCTTTCAACGAGCTTCGTGAATACAATAACGACGTGGTATTGAAAGTGTTGAAGAAAGCCGCCGAAAACACGCAGCTCTATCCCGAAGGCACCGATCAGCGCAAAGCTTCCGATTTCTATTCCATCGGCATGGACTCTACCTTGGCTGAGCGCGTGGGCATCACACCCATTAAACCGATCCTGGCCCAGATCGAAGCTATCAAATCCAAAAACGACATTCAGGCCTATCTGGTGGAGGATGTGCTCACCGGCGGTGGGGCCTTCTTCGGTCTGGGTATTTTGCCCGATCTGAAAAACAGCAAAAAAATGGGCGCCTACCTGGGTTCGGGTGGCATTGGCCTGCCGGAACGCGACTATTATCTGAAAGACGACGCGAAGTCCAAAGAGACGCGCGAAAAGTACAAGGAATACCTGACCAAGCTTTTCACGCTGGCGCTCGTGTCCGACACCAAAGCGAAAGCCGATGCTGCCACCGTGCTGCGCCTGGAAACCGATCTGGCAAAGGCCACACTCAGCAAAGAAGACAGCCGCAACCCGGTGAAGCAATACAACCCCCGGACGGTGGCAGAGCTCACCAAACTAACGCCCTCCATAAACTGGAAAGCCTATTTTCACGGGCTGAACGTGCACGAAGACACGATCATCGTGACCGAGCCCGAGTTCATGAAGGCCTACGAAAAGATCGTGAACACCTACAAGATCGATGACATCAAAACCTATTTGAAAGCGGCCTTACTGCGCGGCTCGTCCCCTTTCTTGAACCACGATTTTGTGGATGCCTCCTTTGAATTCAACACCAAATACCTTCGCGGCACCGACAAGATGCGTCCCCGCTGGAAGCGCGTATTGGATGTTACGGACAGCTACCTCGGCGAAGCCATGGGCAAGCTCTACGTAGACGAAGCCTTCCCACCGGAAGCCAAGAAAAAGGCCCTGGAAATGGTGGAAAACATCAAATTGGCCTTTGCCGACCGTATCAACAGCCTCGACTGGATGTCGGATTCCACCAAGAAAAGCGCGTTGCACAAGCTGAGCACGTTTACCGTGAAGATCGGCTATCCCGACAAATGGCACGACTATTCGAAGCTGACCATCGAGAAGGCCCCTGAAAAAGCCTCCTACTTTGGCAATGCCCTGGCCGCTTCACGCTTCCAGGTGATCGAGCAGATCGAGAAACTGGGCAAGCCGGTCGACAAGACCGAGTGGCAAATGACGCCCCAGACCGTGAATGCCTACTACAACCCGCTCTTCAACGAGATCGTTTTCCCCGCCGGCATTCTGCAGCCCCCGTTCTATGACTATCGCGCCGACGAGGCCGTGAACTACGGCGGCATCGGTTCGGTGATCGGCCACGAGATCTCCCACGGCTTCGACGACCAGGGCAGCCAGTTCGACGCCGACGGCAACCTGAAAAACTGGTGGCAGAGCGTTGACCTGGACAAATTCCAGGGCAAAGGCAAAGCCTACGCAAAGCAGTTTGATAAATACGAACCGCTGCCAGGCGTGTTTGTGCAAGGCCAATTCACGCTGGGTGAAAACATCGGCGACCTCGGCGGCCTCGCGGTGGCCTATGAAGGCCTGCAGCGTTTCTATAAAGACCACAAGAAACCCGGCCCCATTGACGGGCTCACACCGGAACAGCGCTTCTTCATGTCGTGGGGCACCATCTGGCGCACCAAGTACCGCGACGAAGCCCTGCGCACCCAAGTGCTCACCGACCCCCACTCTCCGGGTATGTATCGTGCCAACGGTCCACTGTCGAACTTCGAACCTTTCTATAAAGCTTATGATGTGAAGGAAGGTGACAAGATGTTCAGACCGGATAGTGCGCGTGTGAAGATCTGGTAAGCGAAATTCATTTGAACCGCGCCTCCGCGCTCGTCGAAGCCTTAGCGAAGGTGAGGCGGTTTTAAATTTTTTTCACGCCGAGTTTGTAATAAACCGATAACTCACTATTATTGCCCTCGCAAAGAGCAACCATAACATGGGAAAAGGAGATAAAAAGTCGAAAAAAGGAAAGATCTGGAGAGACTCTTACGGAGTATCCCGCAACAAAAAAGCCCTGAAGGCAAAATTGAAAAGAACGGCTTCTAAGAAGCCCGTAACCGCGGAAGCCGCTGGTGAAGCAGCAGCAAAACCGAAAAGAACAACGACTAAAAAATAAGGAGTCGAAAATCAAATGATGAAGTTTACAAACATTGCATGGTGGTGGCACAGATCGGGATCCGATATGTGAACAGCCTTGTTATGACTTTTAAGATAAGCCGAAGGCCTGCTGTTCACAGCAGGCCTTCTTTTTTTGTCCAAACTCAATCCATAGCTATACGCCGATGAAGTACAAATTGAAAACCTACTCCAAAAAACTGCTGGCCGACACGCTCACGCCCGTGAACATCTACCTGAAGCTGCGCGATGTGTATGCCGGAAGCATTTTGCTGGAAAGCTCCGATTATCACGGTCATGAAAACAGCCTCTCCTATATCTGTTGCGACCCCATCGCTTCGTTCGAAGTAAAGGACAACGCCGCCGAATACCGTTATCCCGACGGCAAAACGGAGAAGGAAACCATTACCCGTGTCGGCCAGGTCACCACCATGTTGGAGAATTTCAAGAACGCCATCGAACCCGACAACATTCCCTCGGCCTATGCCAATTGCGGCTTGTTCGGCTACATCGCCTATGATGCCATCCGTTTCTTTGAGGACGTGAAGATCGAACGGAAAGAGCAAAGCATCCCGGATGTGTTGTATAAGTTGTATCGCTATGTGATCATCGTGAACCATTTCTCCAACGAGTTGAGCTTGTATGAGCATTGCTACGCCGGCAAAGGCGAATGCCACAGCACGCTGGACCGCGTGGAGCAGATCATTTTCAGCAACAAGTTCTCGACCTACAAATTTTCCCTCACCGATGGCGAGACCTCTAATGTGGACGACGAAGAGTTTGTGAAGATCGTGGAGAAAGGGAAGGAGCATTGCTATCGTGGCGATGTGTTTCAGATCGTGTTGTCGCGCCGGTTTACCACCGGTTTCAAAGGCGATGAGTTTAATGTGTATCGCGCGCTGCGTTCCATAAACCCGTCGCCTTATTTATTTTATTTTGATTATGGAAGCTTCAAGCTGTTCGGTTCGTCGCCGGAAGCGCAGTTGCAGGTGAGCCACGGCAAGGCTCACATTTACCCCATCGCCGGAACCTTCAGGCGCTCGGGCAACGACCAGGAAGACGCCGCCATCGCGGAGAAGCTGGCCGCCGATGAAAAGGAAAATGCCGAACACGTGATGCTGGTCGACCTGGCCCGCAACGACATGAGCCGCAATGCCGAACACGTCACCGTGGAGGTATTCAAAGAGATCCAATTCTATTCGCACGTGATCCACCTGGTTTCGAAGGTGACGGGTACGTTGAAGAAAGATACGTCTGTTGTGAACATTGCAGCCGATACATTTCCGGCGGGAACCCTTTCCGGAGCTCCGAAGCACATGGCCATGACGTTGATCGACAAGTATGAAAACATCAACCGCAGTTTCTACGGCGGCGCGATCGGCTTTATGGGATATGACGGTTCTTTCAACCATGCCATCATGATCCGCACCTTCCTGAGCCGTGAAAACAAATTGATCTACCAGGCCGGTGCCGGGGTGGTGTCCAAGTCGAATTCCGAGAGCGAGTTGCAGGAAGTGAACAACAAGCTTACGGCATTGCGCAAGGCAGTTTTATTGGCAGAGAAAATCTAAAATCAACCGAAAAGAAATCATCACACGCAAAAGCAAATCAGCAGACACACATGAAAATTCTTGTTCTCGATAATTACGATTCGTTTACCTATAATCTCGTCCACATCCTGCGGGCGTTGAACTATTCCCTTGATGTTTTCAGGAACGACAAGATCGCGTTGGAAGCGGTGAAAGCTTATGATAAGATCTTGTTGTCGCCAGGCCCGGGCATCCCCGATGAAGCCGGCATCATGAAACAGGTGGTGCGCGAATATGGTCCGACCAAAAGTATCCTGGGCATTTGTCTCGGACATCAGGGTATTGGCGAAGTCTATGGAGCAACCTTATTCAACATCCCCAAAGTGCTGCACGGTGTAACGTCGGTGGCCAGGGTGACCGACCGCAACGAATATCTTTTCAAGAACGTGCCCGACACGTTCCAGGCCACGCATTACCATTCCTGGGCCGTGAAACCCGAAACCCTCACCGACGACCTGCGCGCCACCGCCACCAACGACGACGGGCTCATCATGGGACTAACCCACGTGCGCTACGACGTGAAAGGTCTGCAATTCCACCCCGAATCCATCATGACGCCGGAAGGACCCAAGATGGTGGAGAATTGGTTGAAACATTGATCGCCCTGCATTCAGACCTCATACAAAAGCATTCAATAAAAACAACATGAAAGAAATTCTCAACGAACTCATCGACCACCGCTCGCTCACCAAAGAGTCGGCGAAGAAAGTGCTGGTCGACCTGGCGTCCGGAAAATATAATCCCAGCCTGACCACCGCCTTCATGACCGTGTACATGATGCGCAGCATTACGGTGGACGAACTGCAGGGCTTTCGCGATGCCATGCTGGAACTTTGCGTGCCGGCAAAATTTGATCAGCCCGTGATGGATGTTTGCGGCACCGGCGGCGATGGCAAGAATACCTTTAACATGTCGACGTTGTCCTCCTTTGTGGTGGCGGCGGCAGGACAGCCCGTTGCCAAGCACGGCAACTATGGCGTATCCTCGGCATGCGGATCGTCAAACCTGCTGGAATATTTTGGCTACAAATTCACGAACGACATCGACGAACTGAAGCGCAGCCTTGACCGGGCAAACATTTGCTTTATGCACGCCCCGCTGTTTCATCCCGCCATGAAGAATGTGGCGCCTATACGCAAGGAATTGGGCGTGAAGACATTTTTCAACATGCTGGGTCCGATGGTAAACCCGGCCTTTCCCACGCGACAGCTCGTGGGTGTGTTCAACCTGGAGCTGGCGCGGCAATACGGGTATTTATATCAGAACACAGAAAAAGATTTTGTCATCCTCCATTCCATCGACGGCTACGATGAAGTGTCGCTGACGGGGCCGTTCAAATTCTTTTTCAACGGCGGCGAAAAGATGCTGGAGCCGGCCGACCTTGGGTTGCCCCGCCTCACGCACGACGATATTCGCGGGGGCAGCACGGTGGAGGAATCCGCGAAGGTGTTTATGAACATTTTGGAAGGGAAAGGCACGCCCGCGCAAGTATCGGCCGTGACGGCCAATGCGGCGATGGCATTGTACACGGGTCATCAAAAAGAAGGCTTGCCGCGTGCCGTGGAACGTGCCACCGAAGCGCTCAAATCCGGAAAGGCGTTGCAGTCTTTCAAAAACCTGATGGGAAAATAAAACAAAGACCGACATGAACATTTTAGACGAGATCATCGCCTATAAAAAGAAAGAAGTTGCCGATCGCAAGGAGCTTTACCCGGTGAAATTGCTGGAGCAAAGTCACTACTTTGCCACGCAGCCGGTATCATTAAAGAAATACATTCAGCGCGACGACCTTTCAGGAATCATTGCCGAGATCAAACGCAAGTCGCCTTCAAAAGGAGTGATCAATCCGCACGTGTCGGTGGAGCGTACATCCATTGGCTATATGCAAGCCGGCGCTTCCGCGTTGTCGGTGCTGACCGATACGAATTTCTTTGGCGGCAGCAACGACGACCTGATGACGGCGCGCAAATTTAATTTTTGCCCCATCCTTCGGAAGGATTTTACCGTCGATGAATACCAGATCGTGGAGGCCAAGTCGATCGGCGCCGACGCGATATTGCTCATCGCCGCCGCCTTGCCACCGGCCCGCGTAAAAGAACTCGCGGCGTTTGCACATTCCTTTGGACTGGAGGTTTTACTGGAAGTGCACAACGAAGAAGAACTAAACGCCAACCTCGACGCCCAAGCCGATCTGATCGGTGTAAACAACCGGAACCTGAAAACTTTTGAGCTCAGCGTGGAGATCTCCAAACAACTGGCCAAGCGGATCCCCGACACCGTAGTGAAAGTCTCGGAGAGCGGCATCGAATCCGTGGCAACGATTCTTGAATTGAAGACCTACGGCTACGAAGGATTTTTGATGGGGCAGAATTTTATGCAATACAGCCGTCCCGAAATCGCCGCGAAGGAATTTATACACGACCTAAAAAAAGCAACGCACTGATGGCCCGGCTCGCGGACATAAAGCTGAAGATCTGCGGCATGCGGGATGCCGAAAACATCCAGGCAGTAACTGCGTTGTCGCCACAGTACATGGGCTTTATCTTTTACCGGAAGTCGCCGCGGTTTGTCGGCGATGATTTTGTGATGCCGGCCATTTCGCCGGGTATAAAGAAAGTGGGCGTCTTTGTCAATGAGACCACGGAAAACATCCTGCGCATCGCTTCCCGGTACGACCTCACCCTAATCCAACTGCACGGGCATGAAACGCCGGAGCAATGCCGCGATCTGAAAGCCAAGGGACTGAGTGTCATCAAAGTGTTTTCCGTGGGGGAAGATTTTGATTGGAGCACCGTGCAGCCTTATAAATCGTTGGCCGATTTTTTTCTTTTCGACACCAAAGGCAAATACTACGGCGGCAATGCCCAGGCGTTCGATTGGTCGTTGCTCCAAAAATATGACCAGGAAATTCCATTCTTCCTGAGTGGTGGACTTTCGCCGGAAAATATCGATGACGTGGACCGGTTAAAAGGCATGAATCTTTATGCGCTGGATGTAAACAGCGGTGTGGAGGACAGCCCCGGTGTGAAGAATGCGTCAAAAATTGAATCTGTTCTTGAGAAATTAAAATCATTGAAGTGATCTAAACCCGAAAGCATGAAATACACTGTAAACGAAAAGGGATACTACGGCAAATTTGGAGGCGCCTATATTCCCGAAATGCTTTACCCCAACGTGGAAGAGCTGCGCACACGCTACCTGGATATCATTTACGAGGAAGGGTTTCAAAAAGAGTTTCACAAATTGCTCCGCGACTACGTGGGACGGCCCACGCCGCTCTACCTGGCGAAACGTCTTTCTGAGAAATATGGCGCCACGATCTATCTGAAACGCGAAGACCTCTGCCATACCGGCGCGCACAAAGTGAACAATACGATTGGTCAGATCCTGTTGGCAAAACGCCTCGGCAAACAAAAGATCATTGCTGAAACCGGCGCCGGACAACACGGTGTGGCTACGGCGACGGTATGCGCGCTGATGGGAATGGAATGCATTGTCTACATGGGCAAAATTGACATGGAGCGGCAGCGTCCTAACGTAGAGCGCATGCGCATCCTCGGGGCCACTGTAGTTCCCGCACTTAGCGGCAGCATGACTCTGAAAGATGCTACCAATGAAGCCATGCGGCACTGGATCAACAACCCCACCGATACACACTACATCATTGGATCGGTAGTAGGACCTCATCCTTATCCCGACATGGTGGCTCGCTTTCAGTCGGTGATCAGCGAAGAAATGAGAAAGCAATTGCAGGAAGAGATCGGCAATCCATACCCCGACTATGTGTTTGCCTGCGTCGGAGGCGGTAGCAACGCTGCGGGAGCGTTCTATCATTTCCTGGACGATGAACACGTCACACTGGTAGCATCTGAAGCTGCTGGCAAGGGAGTCGACAGCGGCGAATCCGCGGCGACTACGGCGCTTGGAAAACCCGGTGTGCTTCACGGCAGCAAAACGATATTGATGCAGACCGAGGATGGTCAAGTGGTGGAACCCTATTCCATCTCGGCCGGGTTGGATTACCCCGGCATCGGGCCTATACACGCCCACTTGTTTGATGTAGGACGTGTAAAGTTCGTGAGCGCCACCGACGACGAAGCCATGAATGCGGGGCTGGAGTTGAGCCGGATGGAGGGCATCATTCCTGCCATCGAATCGGCCCATGCGCTGGCTGCCTTGAATCAATTCACCTTTGAAAAGGACGACGTGGTGGTGGTCAATTTATCGGGCCGTGGCGACAAGGATTTGGAAACCTATATCCGTTGGGGAAAATATTAACGAGACCCGATCGACACTTCACCCACACATCAACCTCAAAACGAAGAAAATGAAAAACAGGATCAAAGACCTTTTCGCAAGCGGAAAAGGAAATATATTGTCAGTGTTCTATACGGCAGGCTTCCCCACGTTAGACAGCACGGCGGCTATTGCCACAGCCCTGGAGAAAGGCGGTGCGGACATCATCGAGATCGGCATTCCCTATTCTGATCCGGTGGCCGACGGACCGACCATCCAGGAAAGCAATAAAGTGGCACTGGAGAATGGCGTAACGTTGCCTAAAATACTAGAACAAGTAAAGCTCATCCGCAAGACGGTTAAAATTCCCATTATCCTGATGGGCTATGTAAATCCCGTCATGCAATACGGCATCGAGCGCTTTGCTAAAGACGCCGCTACGGCTGGGGTAGACGGTGTAATTTTGCCCGATCTGCCGATGGACGCATTTCTGGCCGAATACAAAACCACCTTTGAGGCCGCCAACCTCAGTAACACGTTCCTGATCTCGCCCACCACCTCAGAGGAGCGCATTCGCAAAATCGACAACGAGACAGACGGGTTCATCTATGCAGTTTCAGCCTCCAGCATCACGGGCGCTCGCGGCGAGTTCGCCGATACACAGCTGCAATATTTTGACCGCTTGAAGAAGATGAAGTTGAAAAATCCTTTCCTCATCGGCTTTGGCATCTCCGATCATACCACGTTTGCTAAAGCATCGTCCTATGGTGCTGGGGCCATTGTGGGCAGCGCGTTTATCAATTTGCTCAAGAAATCCACCAACGTCGCCGCCGACAGCGAGGCGTTTGCCATCTCACTTAAAAATAACGCCAAGTCATGATCATTCAATTGCAACCGTCGATCGCAACGGCCGACAAAGAAGCGATCATCGCGAAGAGCAAAGCCCTCGGTTATAAGACCACCGAAGTAAAGACGCAAGAGCATGTTTACCTGGTGGGCATCGGCAAAAAAGAATTCGACATCCGCCTGCTGGGACACATGGCAGGGATAGCCGACATCCACCGCGTTTCGGACGACTACAAACTGGTGTCGCGCAAATGGAAAGTAGACCGTACCCATCTCGATCTGGGTGACGGCGTGATCATTGGCGACGGCACCTTGTCCATCATGGCCGGCCCGTGTTCGATCGAAAACGAGGCGCAGGTGCAGCAAACCATCGACCACCTGGTGGCGCAAGGCGTGCGCATTATGCGGGGCGGTGTTTTTAAACCCCGCAGTTCACCCTATGCCTTTCGCGGGCTTGGGGTGGACGGCCTGAAGATGTGGCATACGCTGGCGCGCAAGGCAGGCATGAAGATCATTAGCGAGGTGATGCAGGTGAGCCAGATCGCGGAGATGCATGATTATGTGGATGTGTTCCAGGTGGGCGCGCGCAACACGCAGAACTTTAACCTGCTCGATGAATTGGGCCGGGTAGACAAAGCCGTGATGATCAAACGCGGCATCTCAGGCACGATCGAAGAATTGTTGTACTCCGCCGAATACGTTTTTGCCGCCGGCAACGAAAAGCTTTTGCTGTGCGAACGAGGCATCCGCACCTATGAACGCGCCAGCCGCAACACCCTGGATATAAACGCCATCCCGATCCTCAAGGAGAAGACACATTTGCCGGTGATCGCCGACCCGTCGCACGGTATCGGCATCCGCGAGTATGTCGAGCCCGTGGCCCTGGCCGCCGTCATGGCGGGCGCTGATGGTGTGATCTATGAAACCCACCAAAAACCGGAAGAGGCCGCTTCGGATGGACAACAAACGCTGGACTTCAAGGAATCGGAAAAACTTATCCGCAAGCTCCGAAAGGTGTATGAACTGCGTGAAAATTTTTAACAGACTTAATTTCTTAATTCCCCTATGACCGTCTACGGCATAAAAAATTGCAACACCGTGAAAACCGCGATGGACTGGCTGAAGCAGCACAACGTCGCCGTCGATTTTCACGATTACAAAACCAAGGGCATCACGGCCGTCAAACTAAAAGAGTGGAGCAAGCAAGTAGGGTGGGAGAGCCTCGTGAACAAACGCGGCACCACCTGGCGCCAACTCGACGAAACCGAACAGGCCAAGGTGACCAACGAAAAAGCAGCCATCGAATTGATGACGGAAAAGACGAGTGTCATCAAACGCCCGCTCATCGAGAAGGACGGCAAAGTAGTGGCACTAGGCTTCGACGAAGCTGCCTATGTAAAAGCGTTTAAAAAGTAGAGCTGCTAGACGGGCAATAAGATCCTGAACGTCGTTCCTTGATGGGGAACGCTTTCGACCTCGATCGATCCATTCAATTTTTCAACCTGCTGTTTCACCAGGTAAAGTCCGAGACCCTTACCGGGGATGTGGTCGTGGAATCGCTTATAGAGTTTGTAGAGGTCATTTTGATAGCGTTTCAAATCGATGCCCAAACCGTTGTCAGTCACCTCCAGAATGAGCGTGCGGTCTTTCAATACCGAGGTGATATGGATCGTTGGCTTTCTTTCCGGCGAACGGTATTGAATGGCGTTGCTGATCAGGTTGTACAATATGCTGCTGAGGTAAGCCCGGATGGAAACAAACGCTTCGCCATGTTTGAAATCATGGGTGATCGCGATGTTGTTTTCCACGATAAACGTTTTCAACGATTCTGTGATCACCGACAACACCTCGTCCAGCAACACGCGTTCGTTGATGTTGAATTTATCATGACGGATATCGATGATCTTGTTGAGGTCCTTGATCACCGTTTCTAGCGACAGCGCCGATTGCTCGATCAGCTTGAGGATGTGTTTTTTGTCATCCGCGTTCTCGGTGAGGTTGATGATGTTGATCAGGCCCAGCAAACTGGCTACGGGTCCCCGCAGGTTGTGCGATACCGTATATGAAAATTGTTCCAATTCCGAATTGCGCGATACCAGCTGTTGATTGGTTTGCACCAGGTCTTGTTTCTTCTCGGCCAACAATGCTTCCAGCAACTCGTTTTGGTTTTCGAGCTCCACCTTTTGCTCTTCGATCTTGTGATTGGCCATCACCAGGCTCTCCTGGCTTTGCATCAGCTCTTCGCTTTGCGCCTGGATCTCTTCGTTCTGTGTCTCAATGTCCTGGTTCAGCCGGTAGAGATCGCGGTTGTTCTTTTCCAGTTGGGCATTTTTATCGTTCAGGTTGTCGATGAGTCTTTCGTTGAGCAATTCGAAATCCTCAAAGAGGTTCTTGAGAAAGACCACGCTTCCCATCAGAAACAAGCCGGCTACCAGAATGGTGAGGTTGTTTCCGAAGTAACGATAAAAGCCATATTCGCCGTTGCGATCGGAGCTGAGATAAAATAGGATGGGGTCGATCGTCACCAGGATCAGGATGTTGATGCTCACGGCGGGAATGAGCAGCCTCCGTTCACGAATGCTGAAGACCATCAGGGGAACGATGCTGGTGGCCAAGACCATGCAAAACAATTGCGGACTGCGGGGCAGATAGTGAAACAGGTCCGGATTTTTCCAGCGCGGCAGAAAAAGAATGGCGCAGCAAGCCACCGGCACCAACACGCTGAGGATGAAGCGGCTCAGGTTGAAGCGCCGGGCGTCATTCAACACGAGGATGCCCCCCAAGACCACAATCACACCGAGGTTGATCGACGACCCAACGCTGAGGTGTCCGTGGTTGCGTATGAAAGCATGAAGAAACGTAATGCTGGCCAGCACGACCGTGATCATCACCAGGGCATTGGTGAGCACGATGGTGCGCATGAGCGAGCGCGATAGGGCACGGTGAATGCCCGCATACAAAATTCGTTGGATAAAACTTTTCAATGTAACGTGGTCAATTTTTTTGGTTGGCAAGGTGGGCTTAGGATGAAATCCAGTCAACACCTTTTATTAACAAAGCCTGTGTCGCCGCCTCGGGTGAGTCCGGTGCGGGCACATGATTATATTCCCATTGCGCTTGAGGCGGCAGGCTCATGAGAATGGACTCTGTGCGTCCATCCGTATCCAGCCCGAACTTGGTGCCGCGATCCCACACCAGGTTAAACTCTACATAGCGTCCGCGTCGAAGGTATTGCCATTGCTTTTCTTTTTCCGCGTACGGCAATCCTTGATTCTTTTTCATCAACTGGGTATAGATCGGAGCAAAGGCAGATCCCACGCTTTTCACAAACTCAAAACGCGTCGCTTTGGTGTGGGGCGCATCGCCTTTCAGGTAGTCAAAAAATATGCCGCCAACACCGCGGGTTTCGTTCCGGTGTTTGATGAAGAAATAGTCGTCGGCCCATTTCTTGAAGTCATTGTAGTAAGCAGGATCGTGACGGTCGCAAACGGCTTTTAACTGCGTATGAAAATAATGCGCATCTTCCGGAATGACATAATGCGGCGTGAGGTCGATGCCGCCACCAAACCACCAGGTGCCGTTGCTCATTTCAAAATAGCGCACATTCATGTGAATGATGGGCACCATGGGATTGTAGGGATGCAAAACAATAGACACCCCTGTGGCAAAGAAATCGGGATGCACACCGGGCTCGAGGGCCATGGTCTTCAACACGGGCTCCGGCGTCTTTCCCCACACGGCCGAAAAATTGACGCCGCCTTTTTCGATGATGTTCCCGCCGGTGAGTACCCGGCTCACGCCGCCGCCACCACCGGGCCGTTCCCAGGGATCGCTGATGAATTTTGCCTTGCCGTCCGTGACTTCTAACTGTTCGCAAATGTTTTGCTGGAGTGAGGTGAGCCAGTCGCGTATTTCTTCTTTTGTGGGCATCGTGGACATTCCGTGCAAAGGTATGAAAGGCAGGTGCGAATAAGAAGGATTGTTTCCAAATTTCCACAGCGTTCATTCGCCGTTCATCACATACTTCAGGCTTGGATCAATCGTTTGAATAAAGTGAAATATGTATCTTTAACGCGAGACCAACCCAGTTCAACATGTCCCTGACAACCCCATCACCGGCGCGTCGGAAGCTGAAGCCCGAAGTAGACCGCGAAATTCTGATGAAGGCCTTCGCGCTGATGTGCCAGGCCCGTCGCATGGCCGAGACGTACGACGAGAAACGAGACGTCTGTGGTAAATATGTGCACAGCACTTCCCGTGGCCACGAAGCCATTCAATTGGCCACCGGTCTTCAACTGACCGCGATCGACTACTTGTCTCCCTACTATCGCGATGAGTCTATGTTGTTGGGAATCGGATTGTCACCCTACGAGCTGATGCTGCAACTGATGGCCAAGCGCGACGATCCCTTCTCCGGCGGCCGGTCTTACTATGGACATCCTGCCCTTCGGCGAGAAGGTTTTCCGACCATCCCACATCAAAGCTCGGCCACCGGCATGCAGGCCATCCCGGCCACCGGCATGGCGCAAGGCATTGCCTACCTGGAATCACAAGGACTAAAGGAATCCAGCGGCGCGCTGGTAGTGTGCTCGTTGGGCGACGGCTCCGTGACCGAAGGTGAAGTAGCCGAAGCGTTTCAAATGGCCGTCCTGAAAAAACTGCCCATCCTCTACCTGGTGCAGGATAACGGTTGGGGTATCAGCGCCACGGGCAAAGAGATGCGCACGATGGATGCCTACGAATATGCAGGCGGATTCAAAGGGATGGACCGCATGGCGATCGACGGCGCGGACTTTATCGACTCCTACCTGGGTATGAAAAAGGCCCTGGAGACGGTGCGCAAAAAAAGAAGCCCCATGCTGGTGCACGCCACGTGCCCGCTATTGGGTCACCATACATCGGGTGTACGAAAGGAATGGTATCGTGGCGACTCGCTGGAACAAGCGCGTCAGAACGATCCCATCGATCGCTTGCGCGAATATCTCTTGCAACACGGCGAAACCGAGGAAATCTTGTGGGCCATTCAAACCGAAGCCGCGACAAAAATTTCAGAGGCCTACGAACGTGCAAAAGAATCGCCCGACCCGTCGCCGTCTGATTTTGATACGCACGAATTTGCGCCGCCCACTATCGTCACCGAACAAGGCGAACGGCAACCCGATGGCGGCGAAAAAGTACTCATGGTCGATGCTGCCCTACACGCAGTGGACGACCTCTTAAAAAATCATCCGGAAGCTTTGTTCTATGGCCAGGACGTGGGCCGGCGGCTCGGTGGTGTGTTTCGCGAGGCGGCAACGCTGGCGCAAAAATATGGCGATGAGCGCGTATTCAACACGCCAATACAGGAAGCCTACATCGTCGGGTCCACGGCAGGCATGTCGGCGGTGGGAGCGAAGGCCATCGTGGAGATACAGTTTGCGGATTATATCTGGCCTGGGATGAACCAGTTGGTGGAAGAGCTTTCGAAGAGCTGTTACCTCTCGCATGGAAAATTCCCCGTGCAGTCGCTCATTCGCGTTCCCATCGGTGCCTATGGCGGCGGTGGACCTTATCACTCCGGAAGCATAGAGTCGACGTTGCTGACGATACGCGGTATAAAAGTGGTGTATCCATCGAACGCCGCCGACATGAAAGGCTTGTTGAAGGCATCCTTTTACGATCCTAATCCCGTGGTGCTATTGGAACACAAAGGGTTGTATTGGTCGAAAGTACCCGGCACCGAAGAGGCCAAGACCATTGAACCGGACGCAGACTATGTCATCCCCCTGGGTAAAGCAAACGCGGTTCAATGGGCCGACGAAGAAAAAGTAGCGGAGGGATCAACCGCCGTCATCATCACGTATGGCATGGGCGTTTATTGGGCAAAGGAAGCCTCCCGTTCATTCGAGGGACGGTTGGAGATCATAGACTTGCGCACTTTGAATCCCATCGATTGGGAAGCCATCACGCTGGCCGTAACAAAACACGGCAGGGCATTCGTGCTCACCGAAGAACCCTTGCTCAACTCCTTTGCCGAATCGTTGGCCGGCCGCATTCAAAAGGAATGCTTTCGCTCACTCGATGCCCCTGTATGGACCTTGGGTGCGGCAAACCTTCCGGCGGTTCCACTCAATGTCGGCCTGGAGAAAGCCATGTTGCCCAACGCCGAAAAGGTCAGGGACGCTGTGGAAACACTCCTGAATTTTTGACGATCACAACGTAATACCTATACGCTGTTTAGAAACCACCGGGAGTATGTATTTCATAAAGCCAAATCCCTGGCAGCGAGCCCATAAACCGGTTATCCATCCATCCCGAAAGGGTTGTGAAAATAATTGAAATTAATGCATATTTGATCGACTTGAACCGGGTCATCTACCGGTCTTAAAAAACGCATTATGAAAAAAACAGGACACACCAAAACACGCATCGCGTCGCCATACGTTTTGTATGCCGCTTTCACCGCTCTCATGATCTTCCTCTCCGCCGTTGGCGCATATGCTCAGGAAGCCCCACGCCCCATTGAAGGACGCTGGGACATCACCGTCGACCAGGATGGCAAATCCCTTCCGTCGTGGCTGGAAGTTGAACATTCGGGCAATCATACCCTGGTGGGCCGTTTTTGTTATGCTTTCGGCAGTGCCCGTCCCATCTCCAAAGTGAATTTTGCCGACGGCAAGTTTAGCTTTGCCATCCCCCCGCAATGGGAACCCGGCACCAGCGACATGTCGTTCGAAGGCAACGTGTCGGGCGACAAACTCACCGGCACGATGGTGTATACCGATGGCAAGACCTATAACTGGACCGGGGTGCGCGCGCCCTCACTCAAAAGACAAAGCGAGCCGGTTTGGGGTGCTCCCATAACGTTGTTCAACGGCAAAGACCTGAAGGGATGGCACGCACAAGGCGCCACAAACCAATGGGTGGTGGAGAACGGTGTTCTGCGCAGCCCCAAATCCGGATCCAATCTGCTGAGCGATCAAACCTACAATGATTTCAAACTGCACCTGGAATTCCGCTATCAAAAGGGCAGCAACAGCGGCGTGTACTTGCGTGGCCGCTATGAAGTGCAAATCGAAGACAGCAAAGGCAGAGAGCCCTGGTATGGATATCTTGGCGGTGTCTATGGATTGATCACCCCCAGCGAAATGGTGGCCAAGGACGCCGGCGAATGGCAGACCTACGATATCACACTCGTGGGCCGCCACGTAACCGTGGTTGCCAATGGCAAGACCATCATTTCAAACCAGGCCATTGCCGGCCCCACGGGTGGTGCCATCGATAGCAAGGAAGGAGAGCCCGGTCCCATCTTATTTCAGGGCGACCATGGACCGATCGATTTCCGCAACATCGTGATCACCCCTGCAAAATAACATACCCATAGCAAGGCGCAGAGCGATACTTTGCGCCTTGCTATTTTCAATACATCACACCACGATCGAAAGCTTGTCACCCGTTGAAAGCGTGATGGGCTCTTTCAAAATGATCCTGATCTCCGCACCTTCTTGTTGAACATCTGCCAACAGCGTTTGTGCGCCGGCCCTCACCGTTGCGGATTTTACTTTACCACCTTCTATTTTCTCCACAGCAATTGTTTGCAAGGTCAACGAACCGCATTTCACCTCCAGGTGATGCTCTTGTGATTTACCGGATTTGTTTTGGGCGTAGGTGCCCCAACCCTGGGCAACGGTGAAAGGGGCCTTGAAGGCTTCCTTCTGGAAACGGGGCGCAAATTTTATATACTGCTTTGGCCCATGATATTCAAAGCCGCAGGCGGTGATGAAAGTGCCATAGCTGGCCATGGCGCGGGCATAATGGTCGCTGCACTCCACTTCGTTGAAAGGATTGCGTTTGGCGGCGTGGTAGCGGTCGTGAATGGTCCGGGTTAGGATGAGCGACTCTTCTGTCATGCCCTCGGCCATCATGTGGGCTGCGACCTGGTGTTCGAAGCCGCTCATGCACTCGTGGAAGTAGGTGACCTGCCACGCATCTTTCACACCATAGGGCAGGGGATCGCGTTTGGGATTGGTGTTCATGATCATACCCCCCTCACCGGGCAACGCATACGGCCGGCCGCCGTGATGTTCTTTCAAATACGGACCGACATCCGTGGTGAAATTATATTTCCACAACGCATGCAAGGCGGAGAGCGTCTTTTGCCTGTCGATCACCCGACCTAAACCAACCTGGTGTGCCCAACTCTGGCCATACACCTGGTCGATGTGACACGTGTCGTAGGAACCGATCACGGTCTTGCCTTTGGTTGCGTCGGGGCGGTGAATGAAGTATTCGCCGTTGAACAACAGTTTCTCCAGGTTGGCTTTGCCGGTATCCACAAAAGTTTGGCATTGACGGGCAAAAGCTGTGTCGTTCATCTCTTCGGCCATGCGCTGGCCGGCTTTGATACACGCCAGCCCAAGCCCGACAATCCACGCGATTTCTCCCGGCCATTTGGCGTCGAGCGTGTTCTCGAGTTGGGTGTCGATCATGCCGTCGCCGTTGGTGTCCTGTTTGAGCACAAATTGAATGGCTTGTTTTGTACGGGGCCAATTGCGTTTCAGGAAGGCGCCGTCAGCGCTCATTTGGTGTTCGCGGTAGATGCCCAATATCCTTCCGGCCTGGCCATCGATGGAAGGTTGTTCGTCATATTCGCCGCGAAAGCCGATATGACCATCGTCGTGAAAGGCAACCCCTAAGTCTACACGCTCGCGCGTGTCGCGTTCCAGCGCGGGGAAGATGCGCGCCATGGCATGCGCATATTGCCACACGTGATTGCACGTGCCGGGACAACTTCCCACACCTTCCCAGGCGTAGAACCTCCCGGATTGAAAACGGTGACAGGTGGTGGTGGCCAGTGTTGAAATGTTGAGGAACGTGCGCTCCAGGAACCAATAAGGCAGCGTGCTTTCGCGATACCATGTGTCGCACCAGAGATTGGTTTGCGTAGAGAGCTTTTCAAAGTGTTGGCGAATATAGTCCGCTACTTCCACAGAAGATTTGAAGCGGTTGGCATAATAACGACCGCCCTCTTTTTTCAGACTTTCAAAGGTGAGGTTCGGATAATACCAGGCGATAACATAGTGCTGGGTTTTTGTTTCGCCGGCCTTCAGGGCAAAATCATTTCCTACGCTGGCAATGGATGCGTTGCCGTGTTCGGTCTTGCTTTGTTCGCGATGATCGGCGGTGAAGAAGCCATCTGTAAATTCAAGTTTAGCCGCGGTGTTGATCCTTGTATTTTCGTTTAGAGAGGCCAGGCAAAAATTGCCATAGTCATGGGCGCTCTTAAAGGGTTCATCCGCCCAATTGTAGCTGTCGGTATACTCCAGCACGGCCGAAAGTCCGTCCTTCGCAGAAGCTTTGTTTACGCGGAAATACTGCTGATCGATGGCTGTGTATAAACACGATTTGTTCTCCAGCCACCCCGTGATACTGATCTTTACCGGGGTATTACTTTTATTTTCGATCGAAAAACTGAGTATGGTGGCGGGCAGACCTGAATCATCTTCATCCAATGGGATAAAGGGTGAATAAGCTTTCAACACCACAGCCACCGGTAGAGCAGGATCGCTATAGCGGATGGTGGCCATCGGATAGGTGGCTTCGAAAGCAATCTCTTCCCAATCCTCCTGTTGCAGACGCTTGATCACGGTTTTTCCTTCGTACTCCAGGCGAATGGCAAAGCCCTGCTCCAGCGGACGCACGTCTTTCACGGGCTCCACATAGTTAGCCCCGTCAAACGGGCGCACGTAGTCAAAGTTGAATTGAATTTTTTCGTGCCAAGGGATATTCTTATAGACCACACCCGTTTGATTCTTGTTGAACACATCCCACAGCCAGAGCCGGCCATCGCCACCCAGGTACACCATGCCGGTCTGGATGCCCCCCACGGGCATGCCGATGTAGGCGAGCTCGTTCCGGCTTTTCAAATAGGTGGTGGCCGTGCCGCGATCATAGAGCGACCTGATCCATTTGGCATCCAGCTTTTTTTCAAGTTGTGCGCCGGGATTCTCTTTCTTGCCGGGAGTGGTCGTTTCACCGAAATTGGCATAGGGCACTGCCAGCATTCCCGCAGAGATCAAGCTGGATTGCTTTAGGAAACTTCTGCGTTTTATGAAATTGTTTTTCATGGGAGCGTGGTCGTTAAAACGTGTCTGGAGGTTGCTAGTCAAACTTAATGAAAAGCAGGAAGGAGTAAAAATAAAGCCTCCTCGTCCATGCGTGAAAGCTTGCCATTGGCCATTGCGAAAGCGCGGAAAAATTGATTTCGATGCGAGTGAATATTGTTCCCCCGGCAGTCCTGATCTGAATTTAAGGTTTCACGGTCTTTAACATGTCGTGAACGGCTGTGAGGTCTTTGAGGGTTAAGTCGTAACCCATGCGGATATAGCGAATGGTGATCTCCGAGTCGATCTTAATGATGCACATCACGTCGTTGTGAACGACCAAGGCATAGCGATTGTTGGGAAGGGAGGAGAAGCCTCGGTTGAAGGTCTGAATGGCGGCAGAAGAGAAGCCGATGTCGATGTAGTTTTTCTTTACCACGGGGTCGTATAGGATGTCGGTGATATAGTCGACCTGGTCGAGGTTTAGGATAGGCTTCTTTGAAATGCATACTTTGGCACCCCCGATGAGCATGGCCACCTCATTTTCGCAGTGCACTCTTTTCGAAGAAGGGGAAAGCATGTACACACCCTCGTTGTGCTCCTGCACGTGGGGTGTCCAGAGCAGCAATATCCATAGATATGCGAGGGGCGAGATCACAGGTATTTAGTAAAGTTCTACATTCGAGATCAACGGGCAAGCCCGGGCGGCAGTTATGTTTACCCGTATTTTTTCCGCCTGCGCGGGATCTAATTTCAAGATGCGTTTGTAACCGATCGTAGTTCCCTCCGCCAGCGGATGCCATGCGCCATCGTGAAAGCTTTCTACGGTAAAAGATTTCACGCGCTGGCCCAGCTTGATGTATTCCTGCAGCAGTATAAATTTAATCTCCTGCGATTTGTTCAACGCGATCTCGAACGTTCCGGTGGTTTTGTCGTCGTCGGTGGCCCAATAGGTTTCCGGGTTTCCGTCGGTGGTGTTGGCGGCGGCGTATTGATCGGCCTGGCCGCGGTAGTCTTCGGCTTCGGCTGGAGCGTGCAGGATCAGGTTGGTCTTAAAGGCCGCGTCCAGCAGCGCGCGCCATCCCTGCAGTGCTTTGATGTCATTTTCATGGATCAGTCCGCGGCGGTCCGGGGGCACGTTCAGGAGCAGGGTGGAGCCTCGTCCCACGGAGGTCAGGTAAATTTCGAACAGGCGCTCCGGTGTTTTCACAAGCGAATCCTCTTCAGCGTGATAGAACCACCCCGGCCGGATCGAAACATCCACTTCGGCGGGCACCCAATTTTTTCCTTCCGGGTCGCCTTCGTTCAGCAACTTCTCGATGCCCGCTTTGCCCGCAAACAAGGTGTCGGTGCTGATGGTGTTCCAGTTGGTCTCGCCGGCCAATCCTTTTTCGTTCCCTACCCAGCGGACACCGGGTCCGGCGTCGCTGAAAAAGAGAATGTTGGGCTCCATTTTACGCACCATGTCCAACGTGGTGGGCCAGTCATAATAAGTAGCGCCTTTGATCTTGCGCATTTCACGCTTGCCGCCATAGTAGCCATCGCCACCGTTGGCACCGTCAAACCACATTTCCACGACCGGGCCATACGCCGTAAAAAGTTCTTTCAACTGATTGCGATAATAGTCAACATAAGCCGGTGTGCCATAGTCGGCACGATTGCGGTCCCACGGCGATAAATAGATTCCAAATTTCAGGTCGTGCTTTTTGCAGGCCTCCGACACGGCCTTCACCACGTCGCCATGACCGCCTTGAAACGGGCTGTGTTTCACCGAGTGTTCGGTGTATTGGCTGGGCCATAAACAAAAGCCGTCGTGATGCTTGCAGGTGAGGATGGCGGTCTTGAATCCGGCATCTTTCAGTGTGGTAATCCACTGGTCGGCGTCGAACTGGGATGGATTGAAAATGGAAGGGCTTTCATCCCCATAACCCCACTCTTTGCCCGTAAAGGTATTCGTGGTAAAGTGAATGAACGCATTGGTTTCCATGGCATGCCATGCCAGCTGTGAGGCTGACGGCACCGGGCCGAAGGGTTGGGGTGGTGCCACCTCTTTGGAAGCACACGAAAACAAACAGAGCACTGGCAGAAATATCCCGACGGATCGCATAGGAAAACATTTTCCGTGAATATACAGAAATGCGTTTTACACGAAACACCCTCGCGCGTATTTATTGGATTTGTGACAGCGCTTCTTCAACGGTGTGCACCGGCAGACGGCAAGTCTTGTTGTAACACACGTATAACGTTGGTCTATCCCCCAAGACGGGTTTGTCCTGCAACAGTGGAAGATTGCTTTTGTCTTCTGTTCCCTGCACCAAGGCAAAGGGCAAATACTGTTGCCCCCATTCCCGGCGCACGGCGCTCAAATCCTTGCCCGTCATAACGATCTCCGCCATCCCTTTCCGGACTTCGGTGTGTGCTATCGCCCACTGGGACATATAGTTCGGTTCCGACTTCACCAGATGCGACAGGCTCTCCGTCATGGCCACGGCCATCTGCTTCCAGCCGTCGTTATCCAAAAGCGTTCCGGCGTGAAAAAGGTTTTGCGCCATGATGGCGTTGGAGGACGGGATAACGTTGTCGAAGATCTCCTTTTTACGGGAAAGCAGGGGCTCTGCCGTCAGCGAAGAATAATAAAAATACCCATCGGTGGCGTCATAGAATTGCGCCAGCGTGTAGCCAATCAGTGCGGCGGCGCGATGCAGCCATTCTTCCTCGAACGTGGCCTGGTATAGTTTCAATTGGGCCTGGATCACATACGCATAATCGTCGAGGAAGCCGGTGGTGACACTGTGCTTGCCTTTCCAGGAGCGATACAGGACATCGCCGTTTTGCAGGGCGGTCGTCAGAAAGGTCATGTTCTTTTGGGCAGCTTTCAAAAATCTGTCGTCGGCAAAAACGCGGTAGGCATCCACCAGGCCGCACACCGTCATGGCGTTCCAGGCGGTGATCACCTTATCGTCCAGCCCAGGCCGGATCCGTTTGGCGCGCGCGGTGTGCAAGATCTTCTTGGCGCGGTCCAGGATAGCCTTCCAGGTTTCGGCGTCCAGGTTATGTATCTTCAGGAAGTCCGCTTCGGGTTTGTGGCGGGTCAGGATGTTGTTGCCATGTTCCCAGTTGCCTGCTGGTTTCAGGTCATAGTAGTCCGTCAGTAAAGGCTCATCCTTACCCAACAGATCCTGCCATTCTGCATTCGTCCACACATAGTATTGTCCCTCCACGCCTTCGCTGTCGGCATCCAGGGCGGAGTAGAAGCCACCCAGGGCGTGTGTCATTTCTTGTTGGAGCCAATCGAAGGTTTCATATACGGTTTCCTTGAACCGTTCGATCCGGGTCACGGCATATGCTTCGGAATAGAGGCTTAGAAGTTGTGCGTTGTCATAGAGCATTTTTTCAAAATGAGGGGCGAACCAATAAGGATCCACCGAATAACGCGCAAATCCACCGGCGAGCGTATCATAAATTCCTCCCGCCGCGGTGCGTTGCAACGTAATGACTACCTGCTGAAGCGCGGCCTCATCTTTGGTGATGTAATGATAGCGCAACAAAAAAAGCCAAACGGAGGGCATGATGAATTTTGGTGCACGGTCCATGCCACCCCACTGCGTGTCGAAATGCGCTTGGAGCTTTTTGAAAGCATCGGCGAGATCGGCGGTCAGTCCTTCGCCCTGGTAGGGTTGCTTGAAGCGCTGCACATCCGAACGAAGCAAATGCAACCGCAGCTCTTCGGCGGTGTCTTCGATCTGTGCGCGATTTACCTGGAAGGCTTTATGGATATTTTGCAGCACCTGCACCCAGGAGGACGGAGAAAAATACGTGCCGCCAAAAAAAGGTTTTTGCTCGGGGGTAAGAAACACATTCAGCGGCCACCCGCCGTTAACACCCAGGGCCTGAACGGCCTCCATATAAAGCTGGTCGATGTCGGGCCGTTCTTCGCGATCCACCTTGATACAAACAAACGCATCGTTCATCACCGCAGCGATGTTGTCGTGCTCAAACGATTCGCGCTCCATCACATGACACCAATGACACGACGAATAGCCGATGCTCACCAGGATAGGCTTTCCTTCGCGTTGTGCTTTTTCCAGGGCCTCGGCTCCCCATTCATACCAATCCACCGGATTGTGGGCATGCTGCAGCAAATAAGGCGATGTGGAATGGATCAGGCGGTTGGTTGATGGGGACATGTGGTTTATTAATTATAGAAGTTGTGATTTTACAAAAGCGATCTCTTTTTCCAGCGGCACCGTGGCCTGCAACGCTTCCAATTTTTTTAAAGTGTCGTTTAGAAATCGCTGGTGTGCTTTGGACGACGTGTGAAACGGACGATGCACCAATGCGGCCCGGATGTCGTTCCATTGCTCGGCGAATTTTTTCAGGGCATCCGAAAAATAGCGGTGGCCAAAATGTTGCCAGATATAGTCTTCCGCCACCTCGGTGGGATGGATCAGGTCGGCCTTATAATAGCGGTAGTCGCGCAGGTCGTCGATCATCATCTCATAGGCGGGAAAGTAATCGACATTCGGATGCGTCGTGGAGAGCGTATGGCAGGCGGTTCGCAACACGGCCTTGCTCACGCTGTTCAGTTCCAGGGTATCTTTTACATGTCTGACGGGGCTCACCGTGAGGATGATCTTCAAATGGGGATTGAAGGTCATCAACTCCTGATACAGGGTATCAAACGAATCCACGATCTCCCGTTCCGATAGCAATACTTTTTCAAAATCCTGGCCGGGCATTTTATGACAGTTGGCCACGCGCTCGCCGGTGTCTTTTCTGATGTATGTCCAGGCGGTTCCATAGGTGAGGATCAGCCATTGCGTGTCTTTGAGGAAGTAATGGACCGATCCGATGACCTGTTTTAGCGTTTGCCGAAGTTTCTCGGGGTCCAGTGCAGAGATTTCTGAATGAAAGTCATAATTTAGGAAGACGTCGTGGTGTTGCAGAAAGGTTTGTGGCGGCGGCATTTCGTTGAAAAGAGCGTAGCGCAAAGCTTTGTGGATAGCGTGAGGGTTGTAGAGGACCCCAAAGGGATTGGCCATGACCGTCATTTTGGAGGACAGCATGCGTTCGCCCATGCTGTGCGCAAAACACGAGCCCAAAGTCAAAATCTTGTCGTAAAGACCTATCTGAGGGGTCTTTGACGTCATGCTAACGATTGTTCGAAAGTGATCCATAAAATTATGTTTCCGCAAACACTTGAAAATTTCGAGCTTTTTGTAATACTTTAGCCTTTGATAAGCAATTGATCAAACCAAGTCAAAATTATGAATAACGACCTTACGGCCTTTGAAAAAATTCCTGTAAAAATCTTTAGCACCTCCGAAGAAGGCTCTGTCCACGTAGCCCGCGAGATCGCTGCCCTCATCAAGTCGCGTCAAAAAGAGAACAAGCCTTGTGTGTTGGGGCTTGCCACGGGATCGACACCGACTCGCCTCTATGCCGAATTGATCAAGATGCATCAGAAAGAAGGCCTGAGCTTCAAAAATGTTTACACGTTCAACCTGGACGAATACTATCCCATGCCGCCCGATGCCCTGCAAAGCTATGTGCGGTTCATGCGCGAGCATTTGTTCGACCACATCGACATCCCCAAAAAGAACATTCACATCCCCGATGGCACACTCGCCAAAGACGATGTCCAGGATTTCTGCAAAAGCTATGAAGAAAAGATCGACCGCCTCGGCGGACTCGACATCCAAATATTGGGGATCGGCCGTACGGGCCACATCGGTTTTAACGAACCCGGTTCTTCCGAAAAATCCCTGACCCGCCTGGTGACCCTCGACCAGGTTACCCGCATCGATGCGGCCAGCGATTTCTTTGGCGAGGAGAACGTTCCGCGCAAAGCCATCACCATGGGTGTAGGCTCGATCATGAAGGCCAACAAAGTGTACATGATGGCCTGGGGCGAAGGTAAATCGTCCGTGATCAAGAAGGCCGTAGAAGGTCCCGTCACCGATCAGATTCCTTCCTCGTTCCTGCAACGTCACCGAGACTGTACCGTGGTGCTGGACGACGCCGCATCTTCGGCGCTGACCCGCATCAAAACGCCTTGGATCCTGGACAGCGTTGCCTGGAACGAAAAGCTTATTCGCAAGGCCGTAGTGTGGCTCTGTCAGAAAGTGAGCAAACCCGTTCTGAAGCTCACCAACCACGACTACATGGAACACGGCATGGGCGACATCATCACCGAATTCGGCTCCGCCTATAAAGTGAACATCAAGGTATTCAACTTCCTCCAACATACCATCACCGGCTGGCCGGGTGGAAAGCCCAACGCAGACGATACCAACCGTCCTGAACGCGCCAAGCCGTTCCCCAAACGCGTGGTCCTCTTCTCGCCACACCCCGACGATGATGTGATCTCCATGGGCGGAACGTTCATCCGCCTGGTAGACCAAGGACACGAAGTGCACGTGGCCTACCAAACTTCCGGCAACATCGCCGTGTTCGACGACGACGCCATCCGCTTTGCCGACTTCGTGCGCGATTTCAATGACCAGTTCGGCCTGAGCAAAGCCGACGGTGCGCGCTTCTACAAGAAAGTGGTGCAGTCCCTCCAGAAGAAAGGACCCGGCCAATTGGACAGCCCCGAGGTGTTGAAGATCAAAGGCCTGATCAGAAGGGGAGAAGCCAAAGCAGGCGGCCGCTACGTGGGCATCCCCGACGAACAAATGCACTTCCTGGACATGCCGTTCTACGAAACGGGTGCCGTGAAAAAGAAACCCCTCGGTGAAGAAGATATCAAAGTGGTCATGGAAATATTGGAGCGCGTGAAACCCCACCAGGTCTACGCCGCCGGCGACTTGTCCGACCCGCACGGAACGCACCGCGTGTGTCTCGCCGCCATCTTTGAAGCGTTGAGAAGATTGAAGAAAAAACCGTGGGCAAAAGATTGCTGGGTATGGTTATACCGCGGCGCATGGCAAGAGTGGGACATCGACCAAATCGAAATGGCCGTACCCCTCAGCCCCGACGAACTGATGCGCAAACGCCGCGCAGTCTTCAAACACCAATCCCAAAAAGACAGCGCCATGTTCCCCGGCAGCGACAAACGCGAATTCTGGATGCGGGCTGAAGACAGAAATCACGCGACCGCGAATGCGTATAATGACTTAGGGCTCGCCGAATATGAAGCCATGGAAGCGTTTGTGCGATACAAATTCTGAGAGGCGGAGTTCAGGAGCCAGAATCCAGGAGCCAGGAGCCCGAATTTTCTGAGCTCTGATTCCAGGAGAAACGCTGGTAGCCAGACTTTGCAACCGCGAAATAGAAAAGCCGGGGATATCGATTATCCCCGGCTTCTTTTTTTATCCATAAAAAGGAAATCAAAAACTCAACCCAAACTGCGCCACTAAATTCTACCTACTACTGAATTCTAAAAATGCTGACTCCTGAATTTACTCCTGGCTCCCGGCTCCTGGATTCTGGCTCCTGATCATTGCTGCATCTGCATCTCCTGATGTCTCCGAAACGAGTTCCTCGCCACCGACGTAAGCGTCTCCTTCTGATTGACTTCGATTTCACCGTCGGCAGTTTGTCCATCCTCGTAGGCCACCGTGACGATCACCTCCAGGGTGTGGTTTGATGAGCCTCGATAGGTTCCTTTGACCGGGGAGCAGTCGGAAAAATTTTTTCCTACGGCGAGCTTCACGTGGGTGTCGTTCACCACCAGGTTGTTGGTGGGGTCCAGCCCAAGCCAGCCGTAGAAAGGGATGTAGGCTTCCACCCAGGCGTGGGTGGCTCCTTCGCCGCGCATGCCGTTTTTCTTGGGACAGATGTAGCCGCTCACATAGCGCGCGGGAATGTCGATGAGGCGCAACATCACCAGGAGGAAGTGGGCAAAGTCCTGGCAAACGCCGGAGCGCAGTTTCCATACTTCGTCCAATGTGGTCTCCACGGTCGTGATGCCTTTTTTGTAGGCGAATGTACTGTACACATATTCGCAGAAATATTTGGCCGACACCAGCGGGGAGCAATTCTTGCAGCGCTCTTCTTCGATGATCTGGTTCACTTCGGGCAACGCATCAAAACGTTCTTGTTTCAGAAAGTCGATCAGGTCGGGTTGGTATTTCAGCTTGGCCAGTTCTTCCCACTGGAGGTCCTGCGGGATGTTGTCTTCGGGTAGCGGCCGGGGTGAGAGGGCGACCACAATGCGGGAGTCGATGACCAGTTCCGGGTGTGGACGCGCGTGCGTAAAAGTGCCTACGCTATTGCCGTAATAATCGCGGTACACATCCACCACGGGATTGCCGGTGATGAGGAGCGTCTGCTCGATCACATCCTGGTAATCGTCCTGGATGGGGTAGAGCATGACCTGGTTGGCGCTGTCGCGCACGAGGCCTTCGTAAGTATATTTGGTGATGTGGCGTATTTTGAATTTAGACATGGTCGTTGGGCGTTAGATCAACTGTAGGCGAAATAATACTTGTTGAGGGAGCTTCCAATATCGTCAATTTCGGTGGTGATCTCGGTTAAATAATCGTGAAGTCCGATCAGGGAAACACTCTCCACACTGGAATACTGCACTTTGCTGCGCAGCTTGCCGATCATGAATTGCACCTTGGCAAAACCTTCTGTGTTTTGTTCGCTTCGCAAGCGTTCGAAATAGCGGTTCAATTGGTTTAAGGAATACAGCACCGACCGCGGGAAGTCAACGTTGAACAACACCTGGTCAATGATGTTCCGCGCTTCAAAACCGGATTGGTAGCGCTTCAGATATAACGAATAACCGGAGATCGACATCAACAGATATTTCCAATAGGCCGTGTCGGTTGGCTTATCGACTTCGTTCGAAAAATTGCTCAGCTTCACATCGAGAATATCGGCCGATTGAATGGCCCGCTCCATGTACTTGCCCACGTTCATAAAACAAAGTCCTTCGCCGCGGAACATGGTGATGTCGCTCACGCCGAAATAGATCATGCATTCTTTGATCAGGGCGTCGAGCACGGTCACGGGGTCTTCGTATTGCAGGGCGTACTTCAGTCGTTCCTCCCGCACAACATGATAGAATTCGTTGAGGCATTTCCACAATTCCGTTGTGATATTATCTTGTACACCGCGCGCATTTTCGCGGGCAATGGTCACCATGTTGAAAACAGAGTTGGGATTCTCGCGGTCCAGCACGATGTATTGCAGGATTTTACGACTGTTGTTATTGATGGCCGCAGCACCTTCGTCGTCCAGGTTTCCAAAGATCCTCAGCACGGGTTCCCAGCTAAAGTCTTCGGGACTGTCCTGTGAAGAAGCATAGTTTATTTTTAGCATCCGGAGAATGCTATCGGTGCGTTCCATATAACGCGACATCCAGTATAGTGAATCAGCAACTCGGCTCAGCATGGTCGTTCGATCGTTCTTAAGTTAGTCATTGTCCTGATTTATTTGGCCAGCACCCAGGTGTCCTTGCTGCCACCGCCTTGCGAAGAATTCACCACCAACGATCCTTCTTTCAACGCCACACGCGTTAATCCTCCCGGCACGATCTCGATGCCCTGGGGACCACACAACGCGAAGGGTCGCAGATCGATGCGGCGGGGCTGGGCTTTGCCGTTGATGTAGCAAGGTGCATTCGACAGACTAATGACCGGCTGCGCAATGAACTGGCGTGGCGCTTTCAGGATCTCTTTCTTGTAGTCCTCAATCTCCGCTTCCGAAGCAGCGTGTCCCATCAACATGCCATAGCCCCCGGACTCGTTTGTCTTCTTCACCACCATTTTGTGAATGTTCTTCAGCACATGCTCGCGCTCGTCGGGCTTGCCCAATTGGTAGGTGGGAATGTTCTTGAGGATAGGCTCTTCGTTGAGGTAGTAGCGGATCATTTCCGGTACGTACACATAGACAGCTTTATCATCGGCCACACCGTTGCCCACCGCGTTCACGATGGCCACATTTCCTTTGCGATAGGCCGACAGAATTCCGGATACGCCCAGCACACTGGTGGGGTTGAACACAAGGGGATCGAGGTAGTCATCATCCACCCGCCGGTAGATCACATCCACCTGGCGCAGACCCGATGTGGTCTTCATGTATACCTTGTGATTTTCTACCACGAGGTCGCGCCCTTCCACCAACTCTATACCCATGAGGCGGGCCAGCGTGGTGTGTTCGAAATAGGCGGAGTTATAGATCCCCGGCGTGAGCAGCACCACGGTGGGAGAGGAGACCTGGCCATGGCTGAGGGCCATGAGATTGTTGTATAAGATGTTGGGATACTGCGTCACCGGACGCACATAGTTTTGCGGAATAAGATCCGGGAAGATGCGTTTGGTGATCTCCCGGTTCTCGATCATGTAGGACACACCGGAAGGTGTTCGCAAGTTGTCTTCCAACACGTAGAAGGTGCCGTCATGATCGCGGATCAGGTCTATGCCGGCGATGTGCACATAGATGTCGTGGGGAACGTTCACGCCCTGCATCTCGCGGAGATAGTGTGGACACGAGTAAATCAGGTCGATGGGCACGATCCCGTCTTTAAGACTGAATTGTTCGTGGTATACGTCCTTTAGAAAGAGGTTGAGGGCGCGCAACCGTTGCTTGATGCCCCGCTCGATCAGGTCCCACTCGGAGGCCGTAATGATGCGTGGGATGATGTCGAAGGGAAAGATCTTCTCGATGCCTTCGCCGCTGGAGTAGACCGTGAAGGTGATGCCCTGGCTCATGAACAGCCCCCGGGCCAGTTCTTCCTTTTTACTGAGCTCATCGGCGGGGATACTGGAAAGGGAGTTGAAGACATTCTGATAGTGGGTGCGGACCCGATCCTCATCGTACATTTCATCCCAGGTATTGCCAATCAGCGGGTACTTATGAAAGAGGTCGGTCGCGCTCATGCGTAGGTCGTTAGGTTAGGTTTGAACTAAAGTACCAACCGGAATTGCAATTTTGGAGAAAAGGGATTATAAATATTTACGCAAACGAGTGATCCAAAAGAAATCTTTAAAAACGGGGTCAAAAAACACCCTTCCTTGAGAAAAAATGGAATGGAAATAAAAAAGCCGCCTCATTTCTGGGGCGGCTTTTTTGAAGAATAGCAGTGATCGATTACTCGGCTACCACTTTCACCTGGATGTCGTGCTTCACTTCTTTGTGAAGGTCAAGCGTGGCAGTGTATGTGCCAAGTTGCTTGGGAGTCTCTTTCAGGTGAACTTTCTTGCGGTCGATATCAAAGCCTTTGGCTTTCAATACGTCGGCAATCTGGAGGGCCGTTACGGCGCCGAAGATCTTTCCGCTTTCGCCGGCTTTGGTTCCCACCTCGATGGTGAGGTCGCCAACTTTAGCGGCCAATGCTTCTGCATCTTGCTTGATCTTGGCAGCCTTGTGGGCAGCCTGGCGCACGTTTTCGCTGATCAGTCTTTTATTCGAGTCGTTGGCGATAAGGGCGAAACCATTGGGGATCAGGTAGTTATTACCGTATCCAGCTTTCACCTTCACGATGTCGTTCTTATAGCCAAGTCCTGTTACGTCTTGTTTCAAAATTACTTCCATGTCGTTTTCTTTAAAGGTTCAACGATTATTTCAACGAATCACCAACATACGGCAGGAGAGACAGGTGACGGGCGCGTTTTACGGCTTGTGCCACTTTCTTCTGGAACTTCAGGCTGGTGCCGGTCAGTCTCCGGGGAAGGATCTTGCCTTGTTCGTTGATAAACTTCAGGAGGAAGTCAGGATCCTTGTAGTCAATGTACTTGATCCCATTCTTTTTGAAGCGGCAGTATTTCGGTTTGATCTCTGCTCGCTTGATCGGTTCGTTCATCAATGTCATCGCGTAGTCTCCTCAGCTTTTTTTACGGGTTTCTTGTTCTCCTTGTTCTTGAATTCGCCCTTGCGGCGGCGTTCGTTGTACACCACGGCATGCTTGTCCAGCACCGTCGTTAAAAAGCGCATTACCGATTCGTCCCGTCTGTACTCCGTTTCCAGAGAATTGATAGCGGTGGAAGGTGCCGAGAATTCGATGAGGTTGTAAAAGCCGGTTGACTTCTTGTTGATAGGATACGCTAACTTACGAAGGCCCCATTGCTCGTTATTGAGAATTTCGGCGTTAGCTTTCTTCAACACTTTCACGAATTTTTCGACAGTATCCTTTGCCTGTTCATCAGACAAAACGGGATTTAAAATGAATACCGTCTCGTAATTGTTCATGTTTACTGTTTTAGTTTTTGAGGTTGCAAAAGTAGGAAAAACAACCTGATTTTAAAACCCTCCGCTTAAAATTGATGAGGAAATCGCCCGATAAACCACTTCCGGGCAGGCGAAAGGGTTATTTTGGGAATATTTGACGATTTGGGAAA
Source organism: Chryseolinea soli (assembly GCF_003589925.1). NCBI lineage: Bacteria > Pseudomonadati > Bacteroidota > Cytophagia > Cytophagales > Fulvivirgaceae > Chryseolinea > Chryseolinea soli. The sequence goes on from NZ_CP032382.1 coordinate 6,027,841, forward strand.
TAGTCTTATATTCGTGTGTCCCTCGCAATTTTAAGACTTTTAACACCTGAGTCTTGCGTTTAAGCGATCAGCAAAAGGAACAGATACGGTTCAATACCGAGATGATCAAATTGCTTGTTGTGTTACTTTTCGGAACAGTTGGCGGAGTGATTTCGTTTATACTGAAGGGTATTCACACCGGCAAGGACGTCCTCTTTACCGCGGCGGGTATTTTGGTCGCAACAGTCTGTATAGTAATTGGTTATAGACAATTTAGTGCCACCCAAAAAATTATCAATGATGGAAATCCAGAGTGAACTCATAACGAACATTTTCACGGTGGCCGTCGGGCTCATTCTCCTGGCGATCATCGGCCTTTTGGTTGCCCTTCTTGTTCATACGGTGCGCATGGAAAAGGCATTAGATGAAAGCATTGCCAGGAAGAAGGCCGGTCAGGGGCAACCGTCAATCCACAAGGGAGCGCCGCCCCTGTTCATAAAGCATTCCTAAGTTTTCCCGATCTCAGGGAATACCCCAATCCAGCGACAACGATCTTTTTACCGCCTATCTGGCCAACGCACACCGTTCGTAAAATCATCGGCAATCCTTGTTCTCTCGGTCACACTTCCTCATTCAAAAGAGTATATTTCGCGATTCAAACGATTGAACTTATTTTTGTTCTGGAATGACACGGCATGGTAGGATAATATTGGTATTGCTTTTTTTGCCGGCGGCCCTTTTTATGACGGCATGCCGCGAGAAAAAAGTAGACTTCAGCGCGCAGGTAAAGCCCATTCTGAACAAGCACTGCATCAGCTGTCATGGAGGGGTGAAGCGAAACGCCAACTTTAGTTTGTTGTTCCGCAGTGAAGCCCTCGATACAGCAGAGTCGGGCAAGACACCCATCATCCCCGGTCATCCCGAGCAAAGCGAATTTGTCCGGCGCATCACGTCGAACGATCCTGAAGTGCGGATGCCCTACAAAGAGCATCCCCTGAGCAAGGAAGACATCGAAACGCTGAAGCAGTGGATCAAAGAAGGGGCGGAGTGGGGCGATCATTGGGCCTACATTCCACCGAAAGCCACAGAAGTACCCAACCTGGAAGAAGCACAATCCGGATTTAGCGTAGACGTTGAAACGTGGGCTAAAAATGAAGTGGATCATTTCGTGCTCGACAAACTTGAAAAAGAAAAGCTGTCACCTTCACCGGAAGCCGATAAGGCTACTTTGATCCGGAGAGTTTACTTCGATCTCACCGGCTTGCCCCCGACACCAGAACAAGCATCACGATTCATAAAAGACACAAGCCCGAAGGCCTATGAAACCGTGGTGGATGAACTCCTGGCATCGCCCCACTTTGGTGAGAAGTGGGCATCGTGGTGGTTGGACATGGCCCGCTATTCCGACACCAAGGGGTATGAGCGCGATGTGGGCCGTACCATCTGGCGTTACCGCGATTGGGTGATCAACGCCTTCAACAAAGACATGCCTTTCGATCAGTTCACCATCGAGCAATTGGCCGGTGACCTGCTTCCTCATCCCACCGACGATCAGTTGATCGCCACCGCCTTCCATCGCAACACGATGAACAATGATGAGGGTGGAACAGAAGATGAAGAGTTTCGTGTGGCCGCGCTGATCGACCGGGTGAGCACCACCTGGCAAGTGTGGCAGAGCACCACCATGGCCTGCGTTCAATGTCATACCCATCCCTACGATCCGTTCCTGCACGACGAGTATTACAAATCATTAGCGTTCTTCAACAATTCGCGCGACGAAGACACCGAAGGCGAGCATCCCAACCTGAGGACCTACACGCCGGAGGATCAACAAAAGCTGGAAACCATCCGCGCCTGGGTGAAGACCCACGCGGGTCCTGAAAAGGAGACAGAGACCACGCGTTTCCTCAAAACGCTGGAACCCAAATATCATCCCCACGACTTCGATCAGTTTGTCGATGGCGAACTCATCGACACCAAATGGCTCGGCATCCGCCCCGGTGGCAGCGCACGCCTGAAACAGATCCCGATGGATGGAAAGAAAAACCTCATCTTCAACTATTGGGCAGACGCCGAAGGCGGATCATTCGCGATCCACCAGGACAAGCTCGACGGTCCCGTGATCGCATCGTACACGCTAAAGAAAACAGCCTCAGGAGTTCGTCAGGCTGTTTTGTTGCCACTGCATGCGACACCGGGCAAACATGATTTGTATTTTGTATTTCACAATCCGAAGATCAAGCCTTCGCAGTCGGTGTGCGCCATCGAGTGGTTTGCGTTCCGCGATGAACTTCCCGGATCCGCTGAAATGCAGAGTACCTTTATGCATTTGCTCAATACCCAGGTCGACAACACGCCGATCATGATCGAGAACAATGCCGAACAACACCGGCAGACCCACGTATTCGAACGCGGCAATTGGCTGGTGAAAGGCAAAGAAGTGAAACCGGATGTGCCGACGGCATTGAATCCCTTCCCAAAAGATCAACCGTACAACCGTCTCGGCTTTGCGCATTGGCTGTTGGAAAAACAGAATCCACTTACGGCGCGCACCATGGTGAACCGCTTCTGGGAGCAGATCTTTGGTGCGGGCATCGTAGAAACGCTGGAAGATTTTGGTACGCAAAGTGCTGCGCCAACGCACCAGGAATTGTTGGACTGGATGGCCCTCCGGTTTATGAACGAAGACCAGTGGAGCATGAAGAAGCTCATCAAAACGATGGTGATGTCGGCGACCTACCGGCAAGAATCACGGCTCACGCCCGAACTGCTGGAGAAGGATCCCGGCAACCGCTGGCTGGCGCGTGGCCCGCGCGTTAGATTGTCGTCGGAAGAAGTGCGCGACCAGGCGTTGTTTGCCGGGGGGATGCTGAGCAAGAAGATGTTTGGCAAAAGCGTGATGCCCTATCAGCCCGATGGTATCTGGAGTTCGGTGTGGAGTGGAGAATACTGGAAGGAAAGCGAGGGCGAAGACCAGTATCGTCGCTCGGTTTATACCTACATCAAACGGACCAGTCCTTATCCGTCGATGATGATGTTCGATGGCTCCAGCCGTGAGGTATGTGTGATCCGGCGGATCCGGACCAACACGCCACTGCAGGCTTTGGTTACCCTGAACGACTCTTCCTATGTGGTTGCTGCGCGGGGTCTTGCGTTGCGCATGATGAAGGACCGTACCGATCCGAAAGACCAGATCAAAGCCGGGTATCGCATGATCCTGGTGAAGGATATGCCCGGGCAAAAGCTCGCGATCATGAACAGACTTTATGATGAGGCTTTAAAGGAGTATCTTAAGAACAAAGACGCGGCCCGGAAACTGGCGGCCACGGCCAACGATTCGCCACAGCTAGCCGCCATGACCGTGGTGGCAAACGCCATGCTGAACCTCGATGAAGTATTAACGAAAGAATGAAAATGGCCAACCTTCCTTTTGATATCGAACAACTGAAAAATATTTCCCGGCGGCATTTCCTCTGGGAGAGTGCCGCGGGGTTAGGTGCTGCAGCCTTGGGCACGTTCCTCGCGGGATGTGATGCCCGGAATGCGATACCCAAAAATCTGGCGAGTGCAACTGATCCCATGTTGCCCAAGCCTTCGCATTTCCCCGGCAAGGCAAAGCGTGTCATCTATCTTCACATGGCAGGAGCCCCGTCGCAGTTGGAATTGTTTGACTTCAAACCGGAATTGCAAAAGCTTCACAACCAGCTTTGCCCGCCGTCGCTCCTCGAGGGAAAACGCTTTGCCTTTATTCGCGGCACACCCAAGATGTTGGGACCTCAGGCCGACTTCAAACAGCGCGGCCAATCAGGCGCCTACGTGTCAGAACATTTGCCGCACTTCGCGAAGATGGCGGATGAGGTGTCCTTTTTGAAAGGCGTCTATACCGATCAGTTCAATCATGCCCCCGCACAATTATTTGTACACACGGGCTCTCCGCGTTTGGGCCGGCCCAGCATTGGTTCGTGGGTGACGTATGGGTTAGGATCGGAGAACAACAACCTGCCCGGCTTCGTCGTGCTCACCTCGGGTGGCAAGACGCCTGACGCCGGCAAGAGTGTGTGGGGAAGCGGCTTCCTGCCGTCGGTCTATCAGGGAGTGCAGTGTCGCTCGGAGGGTGATCCTGTGCTGTTTCTCAGCGACCCGGAAGGGGTGGACCGCAACCTGAAGAAGAAGACCATCGATGCGATCAACGACGTGAACCGACAGCACTTTCAGGAATATAATGATCCGGAAACGCTTACCCGGATTGCACAGTATGAAATGGCCTTCCGCATGCAGGTGTCAGTTCCTGAGGTCATGAACATCAATTCTGAACCTGAGTATATACATCAATTGTACGGAACGACCCCCGGGAAGGCGTCTTTTGCCAACAACTGTCTGCTGGCCCGCAAGCTGGTGGAACAGGATGTGCGCTTTGTGCAACTCTTCGATTGGGGGTGGGACAGCCACGGCACCGACGAAAATCTGGCCATCGACATCGGCTTCCGCAACAAATGCCGGGAGATCGACCGCGCCATGACCGCCCTGTTGCTCGACCTGAAGCAACGCGGCCTCCTGGAGGAAACGCTGGTCGTGTGGGGTGGCGAATTTGGAAGAACCCCCATGCAAGAGAACCGCGAGAACAAGAACAACCCATTCCTGGGACGCGACCATCACGTGGAAGCGTTCACCATGTGGATGGCGGGCGGCGGCATCAAGCAAGGCATGACGTGGGGGGAAACCGATGAGATCGGATATTATCCCATCAACGGCAAGGTCTCTGTACACGATGTGCAGGCCACCATACTCAATCAATTGGGCATGGATCATGAAAAGCTGACGTATCACTTCCAGGGAAGACCCTTCCGGCTCACCGATGTGGCGGGTAAAGTCATCTCCGAAATCATTGCCTGAACCGAATTGTATTAGCCTTATTATAAAATGTCCATAACACGTCGTAATTTTCTAGCGCTCAGCGCATTATCCGGAACAACCCTAGCTATGAATCCTTTAGAAAGCTTGTCTAAACCTTTTGCTCACCACACGGCGGCAGCCGGTTTTGAATTGTTGATCTTCGCCACCAACTGGGGCTATACCGGCAGTTGGGACGAGTTTTGTGCCGCCATAAAAAAGGAAGGCTACGACGGTGCCGAAGCCTGGTATCCGCTGGATGCTACGGAGCGCAAAAGCTTTCTCGATGCGTTTCACAAACACAACCTGAAATATGGCTTTCTCGTGGGCGGATCGGAGGCTGACTACCAGAAACATTTCCAGCAATTCAAAACGTCCCTGGAGCCCGCCGCGCTGGCCAATCCCGTCTACATCAATTGCCATTCAGGACGCGATCACTTTTCGTTCGAACAAAACAAGACCTTCATCGACCTCACCACCGAGGTGAGCGAGCGCACGAAGGTGCCCATTTATCACGAGACGCACCGCTCGCGCATTTTATATGCTGCACCGGTGGCCCGGCAGTACATGGAGAAGATCGCGCCACTGCGCATCACGCTCGACATTTCGCATTGGTGCAATGTGCACGAATCGTTTCTCGTGGACCAGACGGAGACTGTAGCCCTGGCGTTGAGTCGCACGGGTCACATCCATGCGCGCATTGGGCATGCCGAAGGGCCGCAGGTGAACGACCCGCGTGCGCCGGAGTGGAAGGACGCCGTGGACGCGCACTTTGCGTGGTGGGATAAGGTCGTGGAGGCGAAGCGCAAGGAGGGCAAACGCCTCACGATGCTCACGGAATTCGGTCCCATCGACTATATGCCGGCCGTGCCTTATACGCGCCAGGCCCTGGCCAATCAATGGGAGATCAATGTCCACATGTTGAAAACACTTCGCGCCCGCTACGCCTGATGCTTTGGTTGACTCAAATTTTTGGAAGGCTTCACCCCATCCTTGTCCACCTGCCCATCGGCATTTTGTTTCTGGGTTTTCTGTTCGAGTGCCTGGGGTTTTACCCGGGCTATAAAGGTCTGCGAAGGGCGGTGCAGCCCACGATCGTGTTGGGTACGGTGTCGGCCATTTTTTCGGCGCTGAGCGGCTATTTTCTTTCCCGCGAAGGCGGCTACGACGACCGGCTGATCGTGTTGCATCAAAACTTTGGCATTGCTACGGCGGTGTTTGCCACGGTGCTTTGTTTTGCACGGCAGAGCATCATCACCCGTTTCCCCGAAAAGAAAAAGCGAAAACGCATCCGCATCCTGCTGTTCCTGCCCCTGATCATGCTGGTCACCGTCACGGGACATTTGGGAGGCTCGCTCACGCACGGTGAGGACTTCCTCTTGCCGCCACCCGCAGCGAATGGCGACGATGCCACGCCCGCGGTAAAGATCAAATCCATCGAAGCCGCCGACAGTGCTGTGCTCTACGGCGATGTGATAGAGCCCATCCTCGAAGCGAAGTGCTACAGTTGTCACAGCGCTGCCAAACAGAAGGGACAATTGCGTCTGGATTCGGAAGAGTTTATCCGCAAGGGAGGCAAACACGGCGTGGTGGTGAAGACCGGAGTAGCCGACTCCAGTCTGCTGTATCGCCGGCTCATGCTTCCGCTGGAGGATGAAAAGCACATGCCCCCCAATGAGAAATCACAACTCACTTCGTCCGAGATCGCGCTGGTGCAAGCCTGGATCGAGGAGGGCGCCAGTTTTGACAAACGCATCCAAGCCTTCCGTCAAGTGGCGCGGATCAAAGGATTTATTTCGTCACTCATAGCACCGTCGCACAGCAACGACGACATCCCCACAGAAGAGGTTTCGCCTCCCGACGAAAAAGCCGTGAGCGCGTTGACCGCGAAGGGCATCCTGGTGGTGCCCGTAAGCGAAGGAAACCATTATCTTTCGGTGAGCTACGTCAATGACCGCAAAGTCAGTGACGCCGACCTCCGGGATCTACTTCCCCTGACAAAGCAGATCGTCTGGCTGAACCTCGGCCGGACAAAAATTACAAACGAAGGATTGAAAACGATCGCCCAACTCACAAGCCTCCGCCAACTTCACCTGGAATACACAGCGATCGACGATGCCGGAGTGAAAGCGCTGGCGTCACTCGAACAACTGCGACTGCTCAATCTCGTCGGCACAAACCTCCACGACGAGGGACTGACTCACATCGCGTCCCTAAAAAATCTGAAGAAGCTTTTTATTTACAAAACCGCCGTCACGTCAGCGGCCATCGAACAGTATTCTCAAAAAGCAAAAAGCGTTACGGTGGATACGGGAAGCTATCAATTGCCGGTGTTGTCTTCGGATTCGGTTGTTTATAAGCGCAAGAGTTAGAGAAAATTTTCAAAAGTCAGAATCCAGGAACCGGGAGTTTAGCACCCAGCATTCAGTAACAAATTAGCCGTTCTTGTTAAAAATCTTAAGTAGCAGTCTCTGACTCCTGTCTACCGAAGGCCAAGCCCTACAGGCTCCTGGATTCTGGCTCCTGGCTCCTGTACAGCCATGCAACTTATCGCTCCCAAAATCCATCTTTACACAAAGACAATTTAGCTTACACCGATAGGGATAGATTTATAAATTTTAGTTTAATTACCGTTTATTATGGGCTATATTATTAGTGGAATTCAGCAGGTTGGGATCGGTGTTCAGGACGCCGATGCGGCCTGGGCATGGTACAGGAAACATTTTGGGATGGATGTCCCGGTTTTTAAAGACAGTGCCACGGCGTCGTTGATGACGCGTTACACAGGTGACCGGGCCGAGGACCGCTATGCCATTCTGGCCATGAACATGCAAGGTGGCGGCGGTTTCGAGATCTGGCAATTTACCAGCCGCACTCCCCGCGAACCTGAAGTGGAGCATTTTCTCGGCGACACGGGCGTCTTTGCCGTGAAACTGAAGACCCAGGATATCGCTACGGCCTATCGCACGTTGAAAGCCAGTGGTGTGCACATCCTCAACAGCGTGCAACAGTCACCCGACGGTCGGATGCACTTCTATGTGAAGGATCCTTTCAACAATCTGTTCGAGATCACGGAAAGCAAAAGCTGGTTCAAGAAGGCCAAAGCGATCACCGGCGGCGTGGCCGGCTGTGTGATCGGGGTGACGGATATCGACAAGGCATTGAAGCTTTATCGCGATGTTCTTGGCTACACCGAGGTGCTTTATGACGGGCAAAAGAAATTCGAAGATTTTGAAGGCGTGCCCGGGGGTGAGAATGAATTCAGGAGGGTGATCCTTCGCTCGAATAAAAACCGGATGGGCGCTTTTTGCAGGCTTTTGGGGGAGACCGAATTGGAATTGGTGGAAGTCAAGAACCGCGCGCCCCAAAAGATATTTCACGATCGTTATTGGGGTGACCTGGGCTACATCCACATCTGCTTTGACATCAATGGCATGGAACAACTTGCCGACCGCTGTCAGCAAGCCAATTTCAGCTTCACGGTCGACAGTCGCGACTCGTTCGACATGGGCAAAGCGGCCGGCCATTTCTCTTACTGTGAAGATCCCGACGGCACACTCATCGAATTTGTCGAGACGCACAAAATACCCATCGTCGAAAAAATAGGATGGTATCTCAACATCCGTCATCGCGATCCGGGCAAGCCTTTGCCGGACTGGATGCTGGGCATGCTGGCGCTGAACCGGGTGAAGGATTAACACCCGGTCAGGCAAAATCAGAAATCGTTTCTCTCTATTTTACGGTGAATTGTCCGCTGCCCATCAGGTAGTCGTCGGTGTATACTTCGAGCTTGTAGGTGCCGGAGGCATATTCCGATCCTTTGTCATAGAGGAAGGAAAGCTTTTGTTTGGTGTTGTCGAAGAGCACGTCCTGTGACTCGGTGTAGAACTCTTCCTTGCCGTTGAACAGGAAAGTTCCGGAGCCGCGGGCCACGTCAAAAAGCACCTGGCCGTTCTCGTCCACGATGCGGATCATGATCTTCTTGCCTTCGATGGGAGCTACTTTGTTTTCGGCGATGTTGAACTCGACTTTCAGCTTCCCAACCTGGCGGCTTTTGAAAGGTGACTCGCGCTCTTTGCCGCGATCGGACAAGGCGACGATGCGCACATTTTCAACTTTCAACTGCGACGCTATCGCGACTTTATCGGCCAGTTCATCTTTGGTTTGGCTGAGGCGGTTTATCGAATCGCCCAATTGGTTCTTTTCGGTTTTGAGCGATGTGTTTTCGGTGAGCAATTCTTTGTTGACAGACTTCAGCTTGGTGATCTCCTCGTCCTTGATCTTCAACAGCGTTTCATATCCTTCCACTTTGTCTTTGAGGGCCTTGATCTCTTTGCCGGTGGCACGCTTGGAGCGTTTCAGTTCGGCTTCCACTTCGCCTTTGGCTTTTAACAAATCAGACACGTCGCCGCCCAGCTTTTGCACCTCGGCGATCTTGGTGTCCAACTCGGCTTTGATCTCGCTCATGCGTTGCATGGTAGTGGCGAGCTCTTGTTCGGTAGAAGTGAGGTCGGTTTTGATCTCTTGCCTTTCTTGCGAGTCGAGGTAGATCTTTATGCCTTGCACGACGATCACCAGGGAAAGGAGGGCGATGATGATGGCGTTCTTATTACTTTTCTTCGGAGCCTCAACAGGCTCTGGATTGAATTCGCTCATGGCTGTGGATAATATGAATGATGGCAAAAATAGGACTTCTCCCCATGCAATTCAATGGCTAATACTGTAAAACAACGTGTTGTTTGTTCAGCGATGGGTCGAAGAACACCAGTCCACACCGGAACAGGTCGGCGGTGGCATAGACCAGGGGGTGTCGCTGGATGGCTTTCCAGGCGGCGGCCATGTCGGCCGAGTGGTGGATGTCGTCGATGACCATGACGCTGCGGGGATGCATTTTCATGGCCAATGCTTCGAAGTATTGCTGGGTTGGGATGAGGCGGTGGTTGGCATCCAGGAGGGCGAAGTCGATCGATTTCACGTCCTCCAGGAAGCGCGGCAGGGTGTGATCGATATTGCCGCGCACGAGTTGGATGTCCCGGGTACCGGCAGCGTCGAAGTTGGCTTGAGCAATGTCGGCAATGGCGCTCACGCCCTCGAACGTGTGGACGGTTCCTTCATTGAACCGGGCCAGGTATAGCGTGTTGATCCCAAAGGAGGTGCCCAGTTCGACCACCTCATGGCAGTGGAAAGCTTTGATGATGCGCGCATACAACTTCGAATATTTGACCGGACTGGTGCTGGTGCGGGCAATGTCGCGAATCGATCTTTGATGACCGGAGAGCACCGAAGAGGCGGCGCCCAGATCTGCCGCGGCGATAGCGCGACGGTCGGCCAGGAGGGTTTGCCGGATCTTCTCAGCCGTCTGAAAATCGGCATCCACTTTTTTGGGACGGACAACTTGTGTATAGAAGTCGTAAAAAAAGGGGGAGTGCAGCGAGTGCTCGCCAACGGCATCCAGCCAATAGGTGAAATACGATTGAAGTTGGAAGAAAGCGTTTGTCACTCAGTTGAGTCGGAGAGGGGCAACCATGGTGAACTCGGGAATATTCACCTGCATGGTGGTACCATCCACGACGCGCTCCATCAGGTAGGTGCCTACCATTTTGCCAATGCCCGATTTGAGGTTGCAGCCGGAAACATATTGGTGTGCCTGGCCGGGTTCGAGCACGGGTTGCTGGCCTACCACACCTTCACCTTCCACTTCGCGTTGGGTGAACCCGGCATCAAAAATATGCCAGTGTCTGCGGAGGAGTTGGATGGTGTATTCGCTGTGGTTTTCGATGGTAATGCGGTAGGTAAACACATAGTGGTATTGGCTCGGGCTGGAATACGCCGGCTGGTATTCCGTCTCGACACTTACCTTGATACCTTGGGTGATTTCCGTTACCATACGGTTCAAAAATATTAATTTTTTACAATTCCCGTCACGAAGGTTTTTATTTCCTATCAAAATACTGGAAATCAGCCGATTAAATATCAATTTTTCACGATTAATTTTCCTTCCCCGCACCGCTTTTTGCGCTTTTGGCGAATGCCATTAGTTTTGAATCTATGGATGTCAAAATTGCACCAAGCTGGAAAAGCAAGCTCGTTCCCGAATTTGAGAAACCGTATTTCCAGCAACTCATTGAATTTGTAAAACAGGAATACAAAACACAGACCGTCTATCCGCCGGGCAAAGAAATATTCCGCTCGTTCGACTGCAGCGACTTCGACAATGTCCGCGTGGTCATCATCGGGCAAGATCCTTATCACGGTCCCGGCCAGGCTAACGGTCTCTGCTTCTCTGTCCGCGACGGCGTGCGTATGCCCCCCTCGTTGGTCAACATCTTCAAAGAGATAAAACAAGATCTGGGCAAACCCATTCCTGCTTCGGGCGACCTGGAGCGTTGGGCCGTTCAGGGCGTGCTGCTTCTCAATGCCACCCTGACCGTGCGCGCCGCTTCACCGGGCTCACATCAAAACAAAGGATGGGAGATCTTTACCGACGCGGTCATCAAAAAGATATCCGACGAAAAAGAAAACGTCGTGTTCCTCCTCTGGGGTGCCTATGCCCAAAAGAAAGGCGAGATCATCGATCGGAACAAACACCTTGTTTTGATGTCGGCCCATCCGTCGCCCTTCTCGGCTGACCGGGGGTTCTTTGGGAATAAGCATTTTAGTAAGGCAAATGAGTATTTAAAGCGGAAGGGGATAAAGGAGATTGAGTGGTAGGTTTACGAGTAATAGTTGTGGCGCGTATGGTAGCTGGTTTTGTTTGTGTGCTGAGGCAAAAAACTTTGTTGGTGGGGACACCAACAAAGGGGCTATGGCCGGAAACGTATTGGGCAAAGCATCAATAAGGGCGGATGGCCCAAACTTGTGGGTGAAAAAGGAATGAACATCGCGAACTCTTGGCTCTACAAACTTCCTGTCCCTTGTTCTGTTAGATTGTCGCTTAGCAAAAAAGCCAGGAGCCGCGAGAATTTTGAATTTCTCCCGGCTCCTGGCTTCTGATTCTCGCTCCTGAATACTTACCGTATCAGATTAAAGAACCTGCTCCACCGGATCTTGTGCAGGAAGTCTGCATTTCGATCGATCGAGAGCCAGATGAAAAATGCTTTTCCGACGATGTGGTCTTCGGGTACAAAGCCCCAGAAGCGGGAGTCGAGGGAGTTGTGGCGGTTGTCGCCCATCATGAAGTAATAGTCTTGTTTGAAAGTGTATTCGGTCACTTCCTTGCCGTCGATGTAGAGGCGGCCGTTTTCGATCTTGACGTCCTTGTTGTGGTCATACATTTTGATGGTGGGGCCGTAGAAGGCGAGGGTCGAATCGTTGATGGAAATGGTACCGCCTTTCTTGGGAACCCATACCGGGCCGAAGTTGTCGGTCACCCAATGTGAATATTTCTTTTCAGACGTGCCGGCCGCGCCGTCGTAATAGCGGGAGTAGGGGATCTGTCCGTCTACTTCATTTCTGTTTTCGATCACCACCGATTTGATGTAGGACAACTTCCGGAGTGCGTCAGCCCTTTCCTTGGTGAGGAACATGAGGTAATAGAACTTGCCATTCTGCTGGCTGGGCCCCTGGACATCTTCGGTGCCGAGGTCGAGCGCGCGCAGGTTGCGATCGTTGATGCGGTTGTCGGACATCACCACATAGCTATACTGCATTTCGGGGGGATTCGGCAAGGGTTCGCCATTGGTGTACACTTGCTTGTCCTGGATGAACAACGTATCGCCGGGCACGGCCACGCAGCGTTTGATGTAGTTCGTTTTGAGATCGACCGGGTAGTCAACGTTCTCGTTAAGCTCGCGCGGAGGGATGTTGAAGACCACCACGTCGCCACGCTTCACGTGTGTGAGGCCGGGCAATCTGTATTGCGGCAGCTTGATCCATTCCACATATGAAGGAATGTTGGTGAACCAGATCTTCTGGTGGGTCAGCGGAACCTGCAGGGGTGTGGTGGTGGTCCGCGTGCCGTAATGGAATTTGCTCACGAAGAGAAAGTCGCCTACCAGCAGGGAGTTCTCCATCGAAGGCGTTGGAATGGTGTAGGCCTCCATGATGAGCCAGCGGATGAGCGTGGCGGCGATCACGGCAAAGCCGATGGCTTCGGTCCATTCCTGACGAACCGATTTTTTGCCTTCTTCTATCTTCGGAGGTGTATAAACGACCTCTTTCTTGAAGCCCAGGTAGGGGAAGTAGAGGAAGGGGAAGATGGCCGCCGCGATGTATTCCGGAAGGGTATTCTTGCCATAGCACTTTACAAAATCGATGACGAGACCGATCATAATGACCTGACCAATGACGGGGATGAAAAGATAGAAGATCCATGACCAGGGACGGCCGGCGAGTCTCAGGATGACCACCAGGTTATAGACGGGAACAAGCCCCTTCCAGCCGGCCTCGCCTGCCTTTTCGAACATCTTGTAAAGGCCAATAAAAGTGGGAATTAAAAAGAAGAGGGTGCCAATGAGTAGTGCTAAACCTCGAGAATCTTCCATCAGTTTGAATTTAAAGCCTGCAAATAAAATGAAAATAATTGACCTATGAATAGGTCGCCAGGACGGCGCCATAATTTCAGGCGACGGACGGGCTTATTTTGAAAAATCAGAATTTAAGGAAATCGTCCATGCCCAGCACTCCTTTTTTGTCTTTTGCCCACTCGGCCACCATCACGGCGCCCAGGGCAAAACCCTCGCGGGAGTGTGCGATATGCTTGATCTCGATATCGTCGATGGCAGATTCGTACTTCACCACGTGCGTTCCCGGCACCTGGTCGATGCGGAACGATTCGATGAAGAGGTCACCTCTGTTGGTGCTTTCCTTGTTCACCCATTTTCGCTTGCGCTCAACGTTCTTCAGCACACCCTCGGCCAGGGTAATAGCCGTGCCACTCGGGGCGTCTCGCTTTTCGGTGTGGTGCACTTCGTCCATGCGGACGTCATACTGCGGAAAGCCGTTCATGATGCGGGCCAGGAATTCGTTTACCTTAAAGAAGATGTTCACCCCCAGGCTGTAGTTGGAGGCATAAAAGAAGGTGCCATCCTGCTGTTTGCAAAGGCTCTCCACTTCAGCCCGGCGCTCAAGCCACCCGGTGGTGCCACAAACAACCGGAAGCTGCCGTGACAGACATTTGCGAATATTGTCGAACGCCGCATCGGGATGCGAGAATTCGATGGCGACGTCGGCTTTAGTGGTGTCGAATTCGTGGCGGTTGTCTACATCGATCTTGGCCGCGATCTCGTGGCCACGTTCCAGGGCAATGCGCTCGATGATCTTACCCATTTTCCCATAGCCCAGCAGGATGATTTTCATACGTTAAAAAATAGATTCAGGCAAAAATGCATTTTTTATTGGATTGGGCAATCGAAATCAGGAGCCAGGAGCCAGAATTGGGCAATCGGTATTCAGTAGCCAGTAGTCAGTAGCCAGGAATCAGTTAATCGGTAGGTCTGCGACCTAGAAGTGAGAATTGGGTAGTCGTTGGGGTTCAGATAAGACAAAGAATAGGCGAGGTGGGAATACTATGGCAAAGTAATACGGAGCTACAAAAGCTGACATCTTGCTACGGAGAAGAATACTTTCAAGAAAAAGGCAATTTCGGCTGGCTACTGACTACTGGCTACTGGCTACTGAATGCCGAGAAAAAGATTCCGGCTCCTGGCCGCTCCTTACACTAGAATTTAACCAGTAACGTAACCCCTGACGTTCGCCCAATCAGGGCATTTTGCTCCACCGACGGGTGCCAAGTGACTTTCAAAGAGGGATTGAGATCAAATTCCTTGAGATGGGCATCGACGAGCGCGTCGACCATTTGAAGAATATAGACCCCTCCGGCGATGACGATCATGAAGTCGCGTTGGCGGCGGTATTGGTCTACCACGTTGCGATAGGTGGAGGTGGTGTAGACGTCGCCGGGGTAGATTTCGCTGTCGCCATCGTAGCCATGGTCGAGGTTAAAGAAGAGTTTGTTCTTATACTTGATATAGCCTTCCTGATAGAAGTTGATGGCGTAACCGAGGGCAATGAAGCCCCCATAGACCAGCGGAAGTTTCCAGTATTTCTTGTTGTAGATCTGTCCAAGGCCCGGGACAACCGCGGCATAGAGCAAAGCCTTGCGTGGGTTGTAGCGGGCGGCGTAGGTCTTGAGCATCACGGTGTCCTGGCTTTCGACAATAAGGCTATCGCTCTCGTGGTCGACTGCCAAGGAATCTTGGGCCATAGTTTTGGTGAGGGCCAGGCATGCCAGGACTAGGAGGACGAGGTATTTCTTCATTTCACGCTTTGGATGCGCAAGTTAGGAATACATCTTGAGGATGTCCAATATCCGGTTCAGATCCTCCACGGAGAGGAAGGGAATGCGGATATCGCCTTTCTTGCCATCGCTCTTCACAACAACTCGAGTGCCAAAGTGTGACGACAGGCGGGTCTGGAGCTGCGCTATTTCGCGTGAAGCCGGGGCAGACGCCGCGGATTCGGACGGAGCGGATTTGGTGGAGGTCTTCTGCGAGAGGTCGCGGACGAGCTCTTCCACCTTGCGCACCGACAGGTCTTCGTTGACGGCCTGCTTGAAGATGTAGAGTTGCTGGTCGGCATTCTCCACATTGATGATGGCGCGCGCATGACCCATCGACAGCTTGTTGTCGCGCACGGCGATCTGGATGTCGGGGGGAAGTTTGAGCAGGCGCAGGTAGTTGGTGACGGTGGTGCGGTTCTTGCCAACGCGCTCGCCGAGCTCTTCCTGTTTCAGGCTACACTCTGTCATCAGCCGCTGATAGCTGAGGGCGATTTCTATGGCGTTGAGGTTTTCGCGCTGGATGTTTTCGATGAGGGCCATCTCCAGCATTTGCTGGTCGTTGGCCGAGCGGATATAGGCCGGGATGGATTCGAGGCCTGCCAGTTTGGAGGCCTGAAAGCGACGCTCACCCGAAATCAACTGGTATTGGTGGTCGGACAGGCGTCGTACCGTGATGGGTTGGATGATGCCGTGGACCGTGATGGATTCGGCCAGTTCCAACAAGGCTTCCTGGTCGAAGTGCGTGCGGGGTTGGAAGGGGTTCACTTCAATCTCCGCCACGGGTATTTCCGTCATGCCGCTGGTGGGGATGGCCGGTGCTGCCTGGGTGGCGCGCGCTGTTTCGGGCGCTTCCAGGTTCACGGGGATGCTATCGACCTCCAGCCGTTCGTCTGTGGGGCTGTCGCTCAGCAAAGCGCTTAAGCCCCTTCCTAATGCTTTCTTTTTGCTCATTTCGACATTCCGTTTTTATCCAGCACCTCGTGTGCCAGATTGAGGTAGCTAATGGCTCCTTTGCTTTCGGCATCGTGAACGATGACGGGCAACCCAAAGCTGGGCGACTCGCTAAGCTTCACGTTGCGAGGGATGATGGTTTTAAACGTCATTTTCGAAAAATGTGTTCTCACCTCTTCCACTACCTGGTTGCCCAGGCTGGTACGCGAATCATATAACGTCAATAAGATACCTTCTATTTCAAGCCGCGGGTTCAGGCGCGTCTGGATGATCTTGATCGTGTTCAGCAACTTGCCCAATCCTTCGAGCGCGAAGTACTCGCACTGTACGGGAATGATGACCGAGTCGGCGGCCGTCAACGCGTTGATGGTGATGAGACCCAGGGACGGTGAGCAGTCGATGATGATGAAGTCGTATTCATCTTTCACTTTGCCCAGGGCGTCGCGCATCTTTTCCTCGCGGCGTTCGATGCTGACCATTTCCACCTCGGCACCGACCAGGTCGATGTGGGAGGGAAGCACGTCCAGGAATTTGAGGTCGTTCTTTACGATGGCGTCTTTTGGATTTACACCATCGACCATACACTCATAAATGCCCTGGCTGATGTCCTTCGGGTTCAGGCCGAGACCTGAAGTTGAATTGGCCTGCGGGTCGGCATCCACCAGCAATGTTTTACATTCCAGTACTGCCAGACTTGCCGCGAGATTGATAGCCGAAGTGGTTTTACCGACTCCCCCTTTTTGATTTGCTATCGCAATGATTTTTCCCATTTACTTTTGTTGACGGTTTAAAAAATAAAAAATCCGGTCTGAGGGAAAGGCCGGGCTGCAAATATATGCGAAAACTCAAGCGATCGTGGAACGTCGTGGAACAGGTTATCCACAATCGGTGCACAAATCGTGCGGTTTTTCGGGGATAAAATGGGGGTTTTAGTGTGAGGTGAACTGCGATTCATGTGTATAGGGGTCTGGTTATGAGGGTGCTAAGTTTGTTCATCTCTTGCTGACAAAACTTGGCGGGTGCGACGCTGAACCAAGCGCGCTCCAAAGACGCAAGACAACGGCGATGGTGGTTTCGCGTCAGTCTTGAACACTAACCTTCGCTTGATGTTCAGCACGGAAACCTGTGCGCAAAACCTGGACATTTCCGTCGAACGCGACTATCTTCGTTGGCAACTTTCTCCATGTATGCGCAAAACGCTGACCTACGGTCTGACTCATTTGGCTGTGACGGTGGCTGACCTTGGCCGCACCAAGAACTTTTATTGCGCGGTGTTTGACATGGAGGTGATGTATGATGATCCCGGGTTTCTTCAGCTCACGACTCCGGGTTGCCATGATATTTTGGTCTTTGAGCCCGGGCCGGCGAAGAAAGCTGGCTCGGTGGGAGGTATCGCGCATTATGGTTTTCGGTTGCGGGAGGCGGATGAGATGGGGAAGATGCGTGATAAAATTCTTAAGGCCGGCGGTGTGATTCAGGATGAAGGGGAATTTGTGCCGGGGTCGCCTTATATTTTTTTTAAAGATCCGGATGGGTATGTGGTGGAGGTTTGGTTTGAGATGTTGGGTGAGAGGGATGGTGATTAGGCTGACGAAACGGTATGGTGGGAAACTGATGTCTGTTGGCGATGCATCAACAAGGGCGAGGGTGTTGGTGTAGAAACGGAAAGGGCGGTTACTTGCTTTTGATCGGGCCGGATTGAAGTTGCATGTACTTAGATACGGTATTGTAGCCGTACACGGCACTGTAGGTGTAGCCAGCGTTGGTTTTGAAATAGACGGTGAGCAACATAAATTTCTTTACGCCCGCCAATCGGGCCTCGAACGAATGCTTGTCGATGATGTCAACCGGTGTCTTGTTGTCTTAATCACGGCGCTCAAGACCGACGACACCCGAGTAGGTATTGTTCTCCCAGACAATCCATGCCTCCTGGAAGGGAGCACTTTCGCTGGTTGTGGTGCCGGTTATTTTCACATCGATGGCGATCGTATCGCCCCGTGGGATAACGCTGAGGTTTTCGGCGGTGAGGGATTGCAATTGGGGGAAGAGGTTGTGAGGGGCTTCATCTTCGGAGGTGCACCCGGTAGCCACAACAAGAAGTGCGAAAAATAAAATGGCCTGTTTCATAGTCTCTGTTTTAAGCCAAAGGTGGCCACCCATTCCGTGAGCGTAAAGTTATCGAAAGTTTGGGTATCGATCGAGCCGGCGCGGTAAGTGTTGGCGAGTGTGTAGCCGGGGTTTTTCTGGTATCGGAGATCGACAAACAATTCCGTTCGCTCAAGACCTTGAGGTCAAGGCCTACGCCAGTCCAATAGCCCTGTACGAAATTGGAGGTGATCTTGTATTGAAAATTCTCCACCGGAATGTAACCGTCTCCTTGCGTGCCGTTTTTCCACGTATACATATTTCGACTGAATGTTCCGCTGGGGGTGAGGCCGAGCGTTAAACCGGCGTCGACATAGAAGCCGACAGTGCTGTGTGTGAAGAAGTATTGCACGCCTACTGGCGCCTTGACGCCCGTGAAAGACGTAGACATTTCATAATATTCCTTTGCGGGATTGTTGTTGGGATCGTTGAAAATAGAACTATAGACACGGGTGTATTGTCCCTTGAATGCATAGCGATAGTAGTCGACGTCGGCCCGCAATTTCCATTTGTCTACACCAAACAAATCAATCGAAAACGTGGCGCCTCCAAAGGCAAAGTTGCCGGGATTTAAATCCACCCCCGAAAAAAATGAGGTTTGAAGTTTTGCCTGCCCTACGCCGCCGTGAAGGCCTACCTCAATTACATTTTTCCTCGAGGCTTTTTGCAGCGTTGTCGATTTGCAATCGGCATAATCGATGAAACTCTCTTTTAGAGGCTTAATAACGATCCTGATGGCAAGCGGGGTATAATCTACATCAGAACAGTCCTTGAACATTTCGTGGAGACGGCTGAGATAGAGCTTAGACCGGCGGCGATATATGTTCCCACTGACTTCCGACCGTTCATTTTTATCGTATAGCTCGCAAATGGTTTTGTCCTTCTCGCCATAGAAATAGTGGCCGCCTCTATAGAGCGATACGTAACCCTTCAGCAAGACCTTCGCAAGTGATTTATCCTGCTCTGGGCCCTTCAAGTGTCTGGCAACAAAATGCGCTTCATTTAAGAAATTGACTTCCTCCAAGTCATTAACATTTAGTCTGCGTACAGTTCCGCCGCTTTTGAAACGAATGATACGTGTTGTGTACAAATTTGCCTTGTAGCTGATTTTCCCTGTGAGTGTGTCACCATCGCTGGTGATTATCGTGCCAGGCCTGAAATCTTGTGCGCCCGCGGAAACAACGGCGAGGAGGAGAACAAGGAAAACGAGAAAGGAGGTTTTTCTAAAACGTGTAAAGAAGATCATGAATCAAGGAGAGCTATCTAGCAGAATAAGAATAGGTTAACTGTTGCAATGGAGCACAAATAAAGTAATTCTAAAAGTCAATATTACAAAAATATTGTGTCGCGCTAAGCTTTCAGTTAGAGTTGCTTTTAACAAACTATATTTGAAGTGCTTCATCAGGAACCAATGCGACATCGAGCGACACGCCGTAGAGATAGGTTTTTCTTTTTGCATTCCTTACTGGCATGTGTTGTCGTTTTTCAATTGGCTTCTTGCAGCCAGCCAAGACCATCCGTTTCTTTCTACTATTGGAAAACAGTCTTTGATCTCTCGCCGGAGGAGCACGCCGTGCTAAGCGCCAATAACGTTAAGCGGCTGTATGTGCGTTATTTTGATGTGGAGCTGTCAGCAGGAAAGGCAACGCCAAGATCGCCGGTCAAATTTGCCAGTAAGCCAGACGGGTGGGAACTCGTGCCAGTGATTTATGTAAAGAATGAGGTGATGCTATCCAACACGCTGGATATAGCTGACTTGGCGAAAAAAGTAATGACCCTGGTGGGCTCGATCAATGCGCACGAAGGTCTTGCAGCCGCTTCCGAGATCCAGGTGGATTGCGACTGGTCGCTGGATAGCAAGGAGACCTATTTCAAATTTATTGAAGCGTTAAAAGCTGCCGGTGTCAAGACCATTTCGGCTACCATAAGGCTGCACCAGGTGAAGTATGTGAAGACTACCGGCATGCCACCGGCGGACCGGGGGGTGTTGATGTTCTATAATATGGGGCATATCGCTGCCGATTCGTCGAACTCTATTTACGAGCGCGCCACGGCTGCGCGTTATACCCAAAGCCTCCATCAATACCCGCTGAAGCTGGATGTGGCGTTGCCCATTTTCTCGTGGGGGTTGCACATCCGGGGCAACAAGGTGATCGGTCTTTTAAATAAAGTCGACGACAACGTCTTTCTTCGCGATCCGAACTTCAAAATGAAAGCGGCGCCATTTTTTGAAGTGACTCACAATGTGCTTAAACTTGACCATTATTTTGAACAGGGCGACCGCATAAAAATTGAGACGGTGACTACGACCGACCTCAGCGAAATGGCCAGCGACCTGTCGGGAGACCTGCCCGGAAGACCGGGCGAGATCATTTTTTACGACCTGGACAATTTTAATCTGAAACACTACCGTCATGAAGACGACTTCTACGAAAAAATTAGCAGCGCTTTTTAGCCTGGCTGCACTGACCCTCTACGGCATCGTGATCGCTTGCGCCGATATGGACTGGGGTTATGACTACGATTCGAGTTTTACCCCGGAGGTCTATGTTGACGCATCGTATGCGCCACTCTTTTTTGCTCCCCGCGACGTGTTCTATGACATCGTCTTTGAAGACAAGTACACCACGCGATTTAATGATGCGCTGGTGGCCGAGTGGATCACCTATTTAAAGGGAAGCACGCTGACGGACGTTCAGATCCGGGAAATGTTGCTCAATGATGACGCGAAAGCAGGCATCACCGACGCTTACAACGCCATTCAGGAAAAACAACCTTTGCCGGCAAACCTTGCGGCATTGGCCTCCAATGAAAAAGTGAAGACCTTTGTCGAATTTCTCTACCACGCCAAGGTCATCGAAGCCGCCAGCACCACCTCCATCGACTCCTGGAACTATGAAGAGCACAAATTCAATCCGGCCAATGCCGTTACCACGGCACAGATGGAGAAGCTGTTTGTGCAGACTGCCGATCCCTTTCTGAAAAACCGCTATTGGTTCCAAGCCATGAAGGGATACTTCTACGGACCCGACAAACAGAAGGTCGTGGCATTCTTTGAAAAAACAAAGGCATCGGTGCCACGGAATACGCTTTACTACAGAGGGTTGAGTTATGTGGCCGGCGCTTACTACAGCCGCAAGGATTATGCGACCTCCAACTATTTGTACAGCGTCGTGTTCGATCAGTGCCCGGCACTGCGAACCGTTACGGCCTACAACTTTCATCCACAGGAACAAAAGGATTTTGATGCCTCCCTGACCCTGGCCAAAACACCCACCGAGAAGGCGGCGCTCTGGGCGTTGCTCGGCTATTATGCCGATGAGAAAACGGCCATCAAGGAGATCTACAAATTGAACCCCGCCAGCCCACACCTGGATTTTCTCCTCACGCGCCTGGTGAACAAAGCGGAGGTGAAGTTGAATGAAACGACCTTCACAACCGCCGCAGAATATCGCCGCGTGCTGAAAGAACGATCGGACAAAGACGCCTTGCAAGTGGTGACTACCGTGGCCCTTGAAGGAAAGACCACAAAACCCTATTTGTGGCACCTGGCTGCCGGGTACCTCAACGTGCTGGCCGATAACCATGCCGTGGCCACCACCTTTTTTGACAAGGCCGAAAAGACCAGCCCCAAGACCGATCTGGCAAAACAGCAACTGCAATTGCTGAAATTGATCAACGCACTGAGTGGGATCGATCGACTGGATGCGCAAACGGAAGGGGTCTTGTTGCCCGATCTAAACTGGCTCTATAACACCCTTCCCAAAGGACAGCAAACGGCGTTTCGCTATCACCATGCCGCCGAGTGGAGCAAGCGCTATGTCTCGTCGCTCTACCAAAGTCAACAGAACACGGTAATGGCCGAGCTGTTCAATCGCCAGGAGAAATTCTATCAGACACCGGCAAACCTGGAAACCATGAAAGCTTTTCTGCAGAAGCCAGGGAAGACCGCGTGGGAGCAGCTTGCTGTGGGACTGTATCCGATCACGCTGTCGGACGTCTTTGAATACCAGGCTGTGACGAGCGCCTACGCAGGAAAGATGGATGCGGCGATCGCGTTTATGGAGCAATCACCAAACAGCAAGGATACCCAGTTGCTCGGCAATCCTTTCAATGGCAAGATCAAAGACTGTCACGACTGTGATCATGAGGCCACACAGAAAGTGAAATACACCAAGCTTTCCTTTTTAAAGAAGATGAAGGAGATGCTGACGTTTGTCGAGATAAATCAAGACGTTTATAACAACAGCTTGCTGGTGGCCAATGGTTTTTACAACATGACCTACTTTGGCAATGCGCGTGTTTTCTACTATGGGGCGATCATGAATCAATACGGCAACTACATCGATCCTGCTTATCAATCGCAGCTCCTCGGTTGTGCGTCTGCCCGGCAATATTATCAGAAGGCCTTCGCAGCCGCTACCACGCCGGAACAAAAAGCCAAGTGCGTGTATATGCTTGCCAAATGCGATCGTAATGATTTTTACACGAACCGTTATCACGCGAAGCAGGATTTCTACGGCGACACGGACGTGGATTTTAAGGCGTGGGATGGATTTAAAAAACTGAAAGGAGAGTATGCGGGGACGAGTTATTATAAGGAGGTGATCAAGGAGTGTGGGTATTTCAGAAAGTATTTGGGGATGGAGTAATCGGCGCAGACCATGACACTCGCGGGGCAATTCTTGTGATAAATTTTGAGAACATTCTTTACCTCCAGCAAGGCTCAAGTGTCCAGCAACGAGCTTATACCGTCCTGACCTCGCACAACGTATTCACTATTCTAAAAAGTTTTGAACCTATTCTCACCGGCACTATTCCCATCGGTGTAAATGTTGAAGATAGCGATCTGGATATTGCGTGTTGTTGGTATGACATCAGAGCGTTCATCGATTGTGTCACCGAAAACTTCTCATCCCATTCGGGATTTTCCCTGCGCGAGGTCATACTCAAAGGCAGGCCCACTGTGATTGCCAATTTCAGATTGGATGATTTCGACATAGAGATCTTTGGTCAAAACCGACCTGTGAAAGACCAGGAATCGTTCCGGCACATGATGGTGGAGTATGCTCTGTTGCAGGAGCATGGTGAGACGTTGCGACAGCAGGTGATCGCGTTGAAAAGATCAGGGATGAAAACGGAGCCGGCATTTGCACAATTGTTGGGATTGACGGGAGATCCATATTTGGCCTTGCTCAAGCTAGACAAAGGTCAGGACCCAAATTTATTCCGCGGTTAGCGCATCCGTGATTTGAAATATTTTTTGCTGTATGAAATGTCATTATAGCCCTGCTATTCACGTCCACGTCAGGATAACTACTTAGTACGGT